>JBBIVU010000072.1:0-13056 GCA_037439585.1 Roseateles sp.
GCCGGCACCATGGGCACCATCCCAACCCCGATGGAGCCCGCCATGACATCCCGCCGCCGTCTTTTCGCTCTCGGCCTCGTTGCCGCCGCCGCATTCAGCAGCCCCGCCGGCGCCTGGAGTTGGGGGTGGGGCGGTGGCGAACGTGTCAGCGGCAACGGCGACCTGGCCACCGAGGCGCGTGACACCGGTGCTTTCGACGCCGTCGCGTTGAGCGGGGGCTTCAACGTGGTGATCCGCCAGGGCACGGCCAACAAGGTCGAGGTCAAGGCCGACCGCAACCTGCTCCCCTACATCGAGACCCGCGTGGTCGACAGCGGCAAGGGCCGCACGCTGCAGATCGAGCCGCGCAAGGGCTACAACATCCAGACGTCCACCAACCCCAGCCTCACGCTGGAGGTGCCCGCCCTGCGCGCCGTGGCGGTGGCGGGCTCGGGCAACGTGAAGGTCGAGGCCATGAAGACCGGCAGCGTGGACGCCGCCATCGCGGGCTCGGGCGACATCCGGTTCGTCAACCTGGACGCGGAGCGCCTGGGGATGAAGGTCAGCGGCAGCGGTGACATCGCGGCCGCCGGCCGCTGTGCCAGCGTCAACGTGTCCATCGCCGGCAGCGGCGATGTGAAGGCCGCCGAGATGGTGGCCGAAGAGGCCAAGGTCACCATCGCGGGCAGTGGTGATGCGCAGGTGAACGCCACCAAGCGCTTGAATGTGTCGATTGCTGGCAGTGGTGACGTCAAGTTTGCCGGCTCTCCGGAAATCAGCTCCTCCATCGTGGGCAGCGGGAGAGTCCGTCGCATCGGGCAGTGAGGCCCAACCCGCCGACAATGGCGGGATGCAGTTTGTTGAACGACTGCGCGTGCTGACGGCGGATGCTGATTTCCGCCAGGGCGCGCGCGACATGGCCTCCCCCTCGCTGGGGCTGGCCGCCTGGGGGCTGGTGACGGGTGTGACCATGGTCAAGAGCGGGCTCAGCCTGCCGCTGGCCTTCGGCATGTCTTTGCTGGTGTTCGCTGGCAGCGCCCAGCTCACCGCCCTGCCGCTGATCGCCGCTGGCGCACCGCTGTGGGTGATGCTGGCCACGGCCTTCTGCGTGAACCTGCGCTTTGTCATCTTCAGCGCCCAGTGGCGCAACTATTTCAGCCACCTGCCGCGCTGGCGCCGCCTGCTGAACGGCTATGTGTCGGCCGACCTGAACTTCGTCTACTTCGTGAAGCGCTACCCCGACCCCATCCCGGCGGCGGGCCAGCAGCGCTACTTCTGGGGCGGTGTGGCCGTGAACTGGCCCACCTGGCAGCTTTGCTCCTTCACCGGCATCCTGCTGGCCGACCGCATTCCCACGCACTGGGGCATCGGCTTTGCCGGCGTGCTGGCGCTGCTGGGCCTGTCGTACTCGCTGCTGAACGAGAAGATGCTGTGGTGGGTGGCCCTCACGGCCGGTGCCGTGTCCATCGCCACCTACTCGCTGCCGCTCAAGCTCAATATCCTGTGCGCCATCGTGGCGGCCGGCGCGGTGGGCTGGTGGCTGGACGCCCGGAAGGCCGCCCGATGAGCGACGGCATGGTCTGGCTGGCGCTGGTCGGCCTGGGCGCGGTCACCGTGGTGACGCGGGGGTTTTTCATGATCGGCGACGAGCCGCTGCCCATCCCGGACTGGCTGCGCGAGGTGCTGAAGGTCGCGCCGTTGGCGGCGCTGGTCGCCGTGGTGGCGCCCGAGGTCTTCATGACGCAGGGCCACGTCATCACCACCTGGCAGGACGCCCGCTGGCCCGCCGCCGTGGCGGCCACCGCCTACTACTTCTGGCGCAAGGGCATCCTGGGCACCATCCTCGTGGGCATGGCGGTGATGCTGCCCTTGAAGCTCGGCCTCGGCTGGTAACCGCGCCGGAACGCGGGGCGTAGAGAATCGCGGCAGTTTCTCTACCAACCGCCTCCGACCATGAACGTCCTCCGCTTCTCCGACCTGATCGCCGCCGGCAAGGTCTCTGGCCAACGCGTCTTCATCCGTGCCGACCTCAACGTGCCGCAGGACGACGCCGGCCACATCACCGAAGACACGCGCATCCGCGCCTCCATCCCGGCCATCGAGGCGGCGCTGAAGGCGGGCGCGGCCGTCATGGTCACGTCCCACCTGGGCCGCCCCACCGAGGGCGAGTTCAAGCCCGAAGACTCGCTGGCGCCGGTGGCGAAGCGCATGGGCGAGCTGATGGGCCGCGAGATCCCCGTCGTGGCCAACTGGGTGGACGGCGTGCAGGTGGCGCCGGGCCAGCTCGTCCTGCTGGAGAACTGCCGCCTGAACAAGGGCGAGAAGAAGAACAACGAAGAGCTGGCCCGCAAGATGGCGGCACTGTGCGACATCTTCGTCAACGACGCCTTCGGCACCGCCCATCGCGCCGAGGGCACGACCTACGGCATCGCGCAGTTCGCGCCCATCGCCTGCGCCGGCCCGCTGCTGGCCGCCGAGATCGACGCCATCACCCAGGCCCTGGCCGCGCCCAAGCGCCCGCTGCTGGCCATCGTGGCCGGCTCCAAGGTGTCCACCAAGCTGACCATCCTGAAGTCGCTGTCCGCCAACGTCGACGGCCTCATCGTCGGCGGCGGCATTGCCAACACCTTCATGCTGGCGGCAGGCCTGAAGATCGGCAAGTCCCTGGCCGAGCCCGATCTCGTTGGCGAGGCCACGGCCGTCATCGCGTCCATGAAGGCGCGCGGCGCGGCCGTGCCCATCCCTGTGGATGTGGTGTGCGCCAAGAGCTTCTCGGCCGACGCCGAGGCCACCGTCAAGGCCGCCACGGAGGTGGCCGATGACGACCTTATCCTCGACATCGGCCCCCAGACGGCCGCCATCCTGGCCGAGCAGCTCAAGGCGGCCGGCACCATCGTCTGGAACGGCCCGGTGGGCGTGTTCGAGTTCGACGCCTTCTCGCACGGAACGGAGGCCATCGCCCGCGCCATCGCCGCCAGCAGCGCCTTCAGCATCGCCGGCGGTGGCGACACGCTGGCGGCCATCGCCAAGTACGGCATCGAGAAGCAGGTCGGCTACATCTCCACCGGCGGCGGTGCTTTCCTCGAAGTGCTGGAAGGCAAGACGCTGCCCGCGTTCGAAATCCTGAGCCGGCGCGCTGCCGGCTGAGTGCACCTGCAGCCGGCCTCGCGGTGCGGCAAGCCAGACTGGCCGCACCGCGAACCCGGCCTGCCGAATCGGCATGAGGGCCTGTGCAAGCGGCATCGCCACGGACGAGACCGCGCAGTAACCTTCAGCACCCGCCCCCCGGAGTGCTGCCATGGAAAAGAACAACGCCCCCTTGTCGCCGGCTGAAGCGGCCCTGCGCGATGCCGCCCGCGACTACCACCGCGCCCCCACGCGCGGCAAGATCTCGATCACGCCGACCAAGGCCTTGAGCAACCAGCGCGACCTGTCGCTGGCCTACTCGCCCGGCGTGGCCTACCCCTGCCTGGACATCGAGCGCGACCCGGCGCTGGCGGCGGAGTTCACGTCGCGCGGCAACCTGGTGGGTGTCATCACCAATGGCACGGCCGTGCTGGGCCTGGGCGACATCGGCCCGCTGGCCGCCAAGCCGGTGATGGAGGGCAAGGGCTGCTTGTTCAAAAAGTTCGCCGGCATCGATGTGTTCGACATCGAGCTGGCCGAGCGTGACCCGGACAAGCTCATCGACATCATCGCGGCCATGGAGCCCACGCTGGGTGGCATCAACCTCGAAGACATCAAGGCGCCGGAGTGCTTCTACATCGAGCGCGAGCTGTCCAAGCGCATGAACATCCCGGTGTTCCACGATGACCAGCACGGCACGGCCATCATCTCGTCGGCGGCGCTGCTGAACGCGCTGGAACTGGTGGGCAAGCGCATCGGCGAGGTCAAGCTGGTGGTCTCGGGCGCCGGCGCCGCCGCCATCGCCTGCCTGGACCTGATGGTGGGCCTGGGTGTGAGGCGCGAGCACGTGTTCGTGTGTGACTCGCGCGGCGTCATCCAGAGCGAGCGTGAGGACGCCAAGGCGGGCAAGCTGGACGAGTCCAAGCAGCGCTACTGCCAGGTCACGCCGGCCCGCACGCTGGCCGATGTGGTCAACGGCGCGGACGTGTTCCTGGGCTGTTCCGCCGCTGGTGTGTTGACGGCCGAGATGGTCAAGACCATGGGCACCCAGCCCATCATCCTGGCGCTGGCCAACCCCGAGCCCGAGATCCGCCCCGAGCTGGCCAAGACCGTGCGGCCGGACTGCATCGTGGCCACCGGCCGCAGCGACTACCCCAACCAGGTCAACAACGTCCTGTGCTTCCCCTACATCTTCCGCGGCGCGCTGGACTGCGGCGCCACCAAGATCACCGAGGGCATGAAGCTGGCTTGCGTGCGTGAGATCGCCGCGTTGGCCAAGGCCGAGACGAGTGACGAGGTGGCGGCAGCGTATGCCGGCCAGGAGCTGGCCTTCGGTCCCGAGTACCTGATCCCCAAGCCCTTCGATGCCCGCCTCATCCTGCGCATCGCACCGGCCGTGGCCGCTGCTGCGGCGGCGGACGGCGTTGCCACGCGGCCCGTCGCCGATCTCGACGCCTACCGCCAGTCCCTGGAGCGCTTCGTTTACCAGACCGGCATGTTCATGCGCCCGGTGTTCACGGCCGCCAAGGCCGAGAAGGCGCGCATCATCTACGCCGAGGGCGAGGACGAGCGCGTGCTGCGTGCCGTGCAGGTGGCGCTGGACGAAGGCCTGTGCAGGCCCACGCTGATTGGCCGCCCTGCGGTGCTCGAGGCGCGCATCCAGCGCGCCGGCCTGCGTCTGAAATTGGGTGCCGACGTGGCTGTCATCGACCCCGAGGACGATCCGCGCTTCCGCCAGTACTGGGAGGCCTACCACGCGCGCATGAAGCGCAACGGCGTGACGCCCGAGATGGCCAAGTCTGCCGTGCGGCGCTCCAACACTGCCATCGGCGCGCTGGCCATCGAGCTGGGTGATGCGGACGCGATGATCTGCGGCCTGGTCGGCAAGTTCGACCGCCATCTGGAGCAGGTGCGTGACCTTGTCGGCTTGGCGCCGGGCGCTCGGCAGTTCGCCGCCATGAACGCGCTGATGCTGGACACGATGACGTTGTTCATCGCCGACACCTTCGTCAACGACGATCCCACCGCCGAGGAGCTGGCCGACATCGCTGCCATGGCAGCCGATGAGGTGCGTCGTTTCGGCCTGCCGCCCAAGCTGGCCTTCGTGAGCCATTCCATGTTCGGCTCCAGCACGCGGCCGTCCGCCTTGAAGATGCGCCGCGCGCACGAGCTGTTCGCGGCGGCCCACCCCGAGGTGGAATGCGATGGCGAGATGCATGGCGATGCGGCCCTGTCGGAAAGCGTGCGCCACGCCTTCCTGCCCGACAGCAAGCTCACGGGGGCGGCCAACCTGCTGGTGCTGCCCACGCTGGACGCTGCCAACATCCTCTTCAACGTGTTGAAGATCAGTGCCGGGCAGGGTGTCACGGTCGGCCCCGTGCTGTTGGGCGCGGCCAGGCCGGTCCACATCCTCACGCCCTCGGCCACGGTGCGTCGCATCGTCAACATGACGGCTCTGGCGGTGGCGGACGTGCGTGAGGCGCGGCTCGCGAAGGGGTGAGCCCAGGCGTAACGCGGAGAAACTTTTCACGGGGTTGCAGCACCATAATCGTCGGGCTGAAATTCCCACGAGACAGACCATGACCCGCGCCACCAAGATCGTCGCCACCCTCGGCCCCGCGTCCAACACGCCCGAGGTGCTGGAGCAGATGATCCGCGCCGGTGTCGACGTTGTTCGCCTGAACTTCTCGCACGGCAAGGCGCAGGACCACATCGACCGCGCCACGATGGTCCGCGAGGCGGCCAAGCGCGTGGGCAAGTCGGTGGCCATCATGGCCGACCTGCAAGGCCCCAAGATCCGCGTCGGCAAGTTCGAGAACAACAAGATCGAACTCGTCCCCGGCGCCAAGTTCATCCTCGACGCCGACCGCACCGAACTCGGCAACCAGGACATCGCCAGCCTGGATTACAAGGAACTGCCGCGGGACGTGAAGCCCGGCGACACGCTGCTGCTCAACGATGGCCTGCTGGTACTGACAGTGGAAGCCGTGCGGGGCGCGCAGGTGCACACCCTCGTCAAGCTCGGTGGCGAGCTGTCCAACAACAAGGGCATCAACAAGCAGGGGGGCGGCCTCACCGCCCCGGCGCTGACCGGCAAGGACATGGAGGACATCAAGACTGCGATGTCCTTCCAGTGCGAATACCTTGCCGTGAGCTTCCCGAAGAACGCGACCGACATGGAGATGGCGCGCCAGCTCGCCAACGTCGCCGGCGAGCCCTACCGACACAAGCCGGCCATGATCGCCAAGATCGAGCGTTACGAAGCCATCCCGCACCTGGAAGCCATCCTGAAGGCGTCCGACGGCATCATGGTGGCGCGCGGTGACCTCGCCGTGGAGGTGGGCAACGCAGCCGTGCCGGCGCTGCAGAAGCGCATGATCAAGATGGCCCGTGAACTGGACAAGGTGTCCATCACGGCCACGCAGATGATGGAGTCCATGATCGTGAACCCGGTGCCCACGCGTGCCGAGGTCAGCGACGTGGCCAATGCGGTGCTGGATGGCACCGATGCGGTCATGCTCTCCGCCGAAACCGCCGCCGGCAAGTTCCCGGTCGAGACCATCGAGCAGATGGCCAACATCGCGCTGGAGGCCGAGCGTGCCGAATTCGTCACGCTGGACACCGACTTCGCCGGCCGCCAGTTTGGTCGCATCGACCAGTCCATCGCCATGGGTGCGCTGTTCACGGCGCACCACCTGGGCTGCAAGGCCATCCTGGCGCTGACCGAATCGGGCTCCACCGCGCTCTGGATGAGCCGCCACCGCATCAACGTGCCCATCTTCGGCCTGACCACCCAGCCCGTCAGCCAGCGCAAGATGGCGCTGTACCGCAACGTCACACCGCTGCTGATGGACAAGTTCGATGACCGCGACGCCGCGCTGGCGGCGGCCGAGAAGATCCTCGTGGCGCGGGGCGTGCTGATGCCGGGCGACACCTACGCCATCACCTGCGGCGAACCCATGGGCTACCCCGGTGGTACCAACATGCTGAAGGTCTGCCGCGTGGGCTGACCTGCCGTCGGGGCGTCGACAATGCAGCCCATGCAACTCGAAATCCGCCCCGCTCGCGCCAGCCTCGACGTCGTGCTCCCCGCCTACAACGAGGCGGCCTCATTGCCCCTGTTGCTGCCCATGTTGGCGGCGGTGCTGGATCCCTTGTCTGCGCAATGGCGGCTGATCATCGTGGATGACGGCAGCGCCGATGCCACACCGCTGGCGGTTCAGCAGGCCATTGCGGAGGGACTGCCCATCCGCTACCTGCGGCTGTCGCGCAACTTCGGCAAGGAGGCGGCGTTGACGGCCGGCCTGGCCGTGGCGGATGCCGACCGTGTGCTGCTGATGGATGCCGACGGCCAGCATGCGCCTGAGCTGGTGGCGCAGATGGACGCGGCCTGGCAACGCGGTGCCGACATGATCTGTGCCGTGCGCGATGGCCGGGAGGATGAAGGCCTGCTCAAGCGACTGGGCACCCGGGCCTTCTATGGCATCGTCAATGCCTCCTCGCAACTGCAGATCCCGCCGGATGCGGGGGACTTCCGGTTGATGGACCGGCGCGTGGTGGCTGCGTTGAACGCCCTGCCCGAACGCAACCGCTTCATGAAGGGCTTGTACGCCTGGGTGGGTTTCCGCACCGAGTTCCTGCCCTACACCCCGCAGGCCCGCAGCGCGGGCACCAGCAGTTTCTCGATGCGCCGCCTGATCCGTTTGGCCCTCACCGGCGTCACGGCCTTCAGCAACCTGCCGCTGCGCATCTGGAGTGGCCTGGGCGCGATTGCTGCGCTGGGCGGGCTCGCCTACGGCGCCTGGATCGTCGCGGAGCACCTGCTGTTCGGTGACCAGATTCCCGGTTGGGCGACCGTGGTGGTCGGGCTGATGTTCTTCGGCGGCATCCAGATGCTGTCCATCGGCATCATCGGCGAGTACGTGGGGCGCATCTTTGACGAGGTCAAGCAGCGACCGGTCTACGTCATCGCGCAGGACACGGGCAATCCGCAGTGAGCCCCGCCACGAGGCAGCCCCGCCGATGGGCCGTGTGCGCGGATGACTACGGCCAGGGCGAGGCCATCGATCGCGGCATCCTTGCGCTGGCCCGGCAAGGGCGTCTCACTGCGCTGAGCTGTTTGGTGACGCCGCCGCGATGGGCCCAGGCCGGCCAGGCCCTGGAGGGGTGCCCGGCGGCTGTCGGCCTGCACTTCAACCTGACCGAGGGCGAACCCCTCAGCCCTGCGCTGCGCCGGCAATGGCCCCGTTTTCCGGCGCTGGGGGCCCTGATCACCCAGGCCTTCATCGGGCGATTGCCCACTGCCGTGGCGGATGAATTCCAGCTTCAGTTGCAGCGCTTCATCGACGTGATGGGGCGCCCCCCCGATTTCATCGATGGTCACCAGCACGTGCATGCACTGCCGGGCGTGCGGTCTGCGGTGCTGGCGGCCGCGCAGGCGCTGGGGCGGCCGCTGCGCAACACGGGCCGCATCGTCGGGCCAGGCTTTGCGTTCAAGCGGTGGGTCATCGAGGCTTGCGGCGGCCGGGCGCTGGCCGCGCAGATGCGGGCCTTGGGGCTGCCCTTGGCGCCCGCATTGGTGGGCGTCTATGGATTCGACCCGCAGGCTGACTACCGGGCCCTGATGCGTGGCTGGCTGCATTCGGCGCCCGACGGGGCCTTGTTGTTCTGTCACCCGGCGTTGGGTGAGCCTGCGCCGAATGACGCCATTGCCGCCGCGCGGGGCAACGAGATGGCTTACCTGGCCAGCGAGGCCTTCGAGGCCGATCTGGCCGAGTTTGGCGTCACGCTCGGCTGAACGCCCAAGCCCGATTGGCGGCAAAGCTGGCCAGCATCACCACCAGCGTCGCCCCGGCCTGCGCCAGCAGGTAGTGCAGCCCGGCGCGCACACCAACGTCCACCAGCAGCATGCCCAGCAAGGCGCCGGCACCGGCTGTCAGGTGGAAGCGGCTCCAGGCAGGCAACCAGGGGCCGCGATGGCCGAAGGTGTAGTGCCGGTTGGCCCAGAAGGCGACTTGGGCCCCGAGCAGCGCACCTGCGCCCGAGGCCACCCAGGCCGGCCAGCGCCCCGCCTCCACGGCGAGGGCCATCAGCGCGTAGTGCGCCGCGGTGGCAGCCACGCCGACGGCCGCATAGCGCGCCAGCTGTTTCATGGACAGCTGGCGGGCGCAGGCAGTGCGAAGAGCGAGCCGCGTCGACCGGCAAAAACCAGTTGCGCGTCGGGCAGGGCGTCAGCTGGCATGGCCACCAGCCAGATGCGCCCGGGTTGGCAGCGCTCGCGGGCCAGGCGCTCGGGCGTCCACAGCACCTGGTCGCCCCCGTGGGGCGCGAAGCGTGCGGCGTCGATCAGCTCACGCCGCCAGGTGTCGGCACCATCCAGGCGCAGCTTGTCCCAGTCGCCCAGCACGGCCGGCGGCGCGGCGAGCCGCGCCTGCAGGCGCAGGTCGAAGAAGGGCTCGCCGGTCAGCAGCACCCGGTCACCCGGTTGCAGGCGGGCACGCAGCGCAGCGCCGATGTCGGCGTGGTCGGGCTTGCCCCATGTCACGATGGCCGGCACGAGTGCCACGCAGAACACTGCAGCGCCCCACCAGAAGGCACGGGCGCCGCGCCGGTTGCGCCAGGCTTCGAACAGCAGCAGCGCCACCGGCAGCAGGGCGGGCAGCACGTAGCCCACGAGCTTGGAGCGAGGCATCGAGAAGAAGCCGATGATGACGATGATCCACCACAGGTCGAAGCTCATGCGGCGCAGCGCCAGCGGCAGGCGAAGGCTCAACGGCAGCGTGCCCAGCGGTAGCACCACGAGGAAGAAATACCAGGGCTGCGCGTTGTTGAAGCGCGCCTCGGTGTAGCGGCGGAAGTGCTGCTCGACGATGAAGTAGTCGAAGAACTCCGGGAAGCGCTGCTGCATGGCCCACATCCAGGGCAGGGCGATGGCGGCGAACAGGGCCAGTGCCACGGGGTGCAGGGCAAAACCGATGTCAGACCAGCGGCGGCGCCACAGCAGCCAGGGCAGCACCACCAGGCCTGGCAGCACCGCACCGATCAAGCCCTTGGACAGCAGCGCCAGCCCCATCGCAGCCCATGCGACACAGAGCCAGGCCAGGCTTCGTTGCCCGGGTTGCAGTGCGCGCCGCGCAGCGACGATGGCCAGCGAGATCCAGCCGGCCACCAGCATGTCATGGTTGGCGTACTGGCCCCCCAGGTAAAAGAGCGGCAGCACCGCCAGCACGGCCAGCGCCTGGCGAGCGCCGTCCAAGCCGAAGCGCGCACGGGCTTCGATCCACAGCGCCAGACCCATCACCCAGGCGCCCAGCAGCGGCGCGGCGCGCAGGGCCAGCGGCATGGGGCCCAGCAGGTGCAGGGCGGCCATGTCGATCCAGTACATGAGCGGTGGCTTGTGGAAGTACGGCAGACCGAACAGCGTGGGCGTCAGCCCATCGCCACCGAGCAGCATTTCGTAAGCGACGCCGCCATAGCGGCCTTCGTCCGGAAGTGCGACGGGGCGCCAGCCCGCGATGGCGACGAGCCAGAGGGCGAGCAGGGCGAGGGGCCACCAGCCAGGCAGGCGGCGGGAGAGATCAGCAAACTTGCGCATGTCGACAGCGTACGGTCAGAACAGGAATCGGAGGGCTCGGAACCGAGGTCGGGCTTGCCGTGGGGCTTCAGCATTGCCACGCCGGTGGGCACGAGGGTGCGATGAGGGTACGGCAGGGGCCTGGGCCCGCAGGGCGGGAGAGGCCGTCCCGGTGGGACTTCTCACCGGGTGATGATGTCGCGGTGGAAATGGGCCATGCGCGCGAGCATTTGGTTCTGGGTTGAGAAGGGCACCCCGGCGGCGTCCATCGCCCACTGCAGGTCCTCCACCAGGGCGTTGAAGGCGGCGCGGTCGATGCCGAGGTGTGCGTGTGCCTCCTTCATGCCGATGCCGTCATAAACGCACGGACCGCCAGCCACGACGCAGAAGTAGTCGGCCAGCACGCGCTTGAGATGCGAGATGTTGATGCCGCTGAAGTGGTGCGCGATGCGCGCGTCCTGCAGCATGCGGTCGTAGAAGTTGCTGGTGAAGGTGCGGATGGCCGCCTCGCCGCCCAGGGCCTGGAAGAGGCGGTCGTCGGCAGCCACCGGGGCGGTGCCGGGCAGCACGGTCCGGGCTGCGGACGGCTGGGCCTGGGACTGGGCCAGCGGTGCTGCCAGGGCCAGGGCGAGGGTTGCGATCGGCAGGCGGAGGAGCATTGGCGCAGTCGCGGTGGGGCGGGTGGCCAGTCTAGGGGCTGTGTCCCCCAGTGTGAACACGCCCTTGCGGGCCGCCGGCCTGCCAGCGTGTCGCCCGGGCCGATTTTCGTGCGCTGCTCACGCTGTCCCGGGGCAACCAGTGACCGTTGACCGCTCGCGCCCGCAGCGCACCCCGGGCCTCAGCCTTCCGTGATGCGCTTGGCCAGGTGGGCCAGGGCCTCCTCCACCTGGTCCACCAGCACCAGGCACAAGTCGCCCGGCTGCAGGCGGGCCAGCGCCCGGTCGATGGCGATGAACTCGCCGACGATCTCCTCGATGTGGGTGGTGCGCGACGCATCCGCCAGGCCGGCGCGCAGCAACGCGACGACCTCGCCGGCCTGGCGGCCACGCTGGCAGGCGTCTTCGTAGAGGATGACTTCATCGAAGGCGCCGCCCAGGATCTCGGTCTGCACGCGGATGTCCTCATCGCGCCGGTCGCCTGCGCCGCTGATGACGACAACGCGCTTGTTCGCCGGCATGGCCGCCACGGCACCCACCAGCGCCCTCATCGCGTCGCCGTTGTGGCCGTAGTCGGCGATGACGGTGGCGCCGCGGTAGTCCATCACGTTGAAGCGGCCAGGGGCGTTGTCGGCGTCGTTGGCGAAGCTGCCCACGCCGCGGCGGATGGTGTCCCAGTCCAGCCCCACGGCCCAGGCGGCCGCCACGGCCGCCATGGCGTTCTCGACCTGGAAGCCGATGACGCCACCACGCGTCAGCGGCACGTCGCGCAGGGGGATGCTTTCGCGCCACACGCCCTGGGCTGCGACGAGCTGGTCGCCGTCCACGTAGACGCAGCGCTTGCCCTGGGCGCGGTGCGTGGCCATCAGCGGGTGATGGCGGTCGGCGGCGAAGTAGATGACCTGGCCGGGGCAGACGGCGGCCATCTGGGCCGTCAGCGGGTCGGTCGCGTTCAGCACCGCGTAGCCGTTGGGGGCCACGTTCTGCACGATGACACGCTTGACCAGCACCAGGTCTTCCGCCGTGTGCAGGAAGTTCATGCCGAGGTGGTCGCCCGCGCCGACGTTGGTGACGACGGCCACCTGGCAGCGGTCGAAGCCCAGGCCTTCGCGCAGGATGCCGCCGCGGGCGGTTTCCAGCACGGCGGCTTCCACGTCGGGGTGCATCAGCACGTTGCGGGCGCTCTTGGGGCCGGAGCAGTCGCCGCTGTCGATCTGGCGGCCGTCCACGTAGACGCCGTCGGTGTTGGTCATGCCTACCTTCAGCCCGCAGCTGGCGAACATGTGGGCGATCAGGCGCGTCACCGTCGTTTTGCCGTTGGTGCCGGTGACGGCCACCACCGGGATGCGGCCGTCCTCGGCCACGCCACCGGCTTTGTGTGCGCCGCCGAACAGGTGACCGATGATGGCTTCACCCACGTTGCGGCCCTTGCCGAAGCTGGGGCTGAGGTGCATGCGCAGGCCCGGCGCGGCGTTCACCTCCACGATGCCGCCGTGGATCTCTTCCAGCGGGCGCAGCACGCTCTCGGCCACCACGTCCACGCCACACACGTGCAGGCCCACGACCTGCGCGGCAGCGATGGCGCGGGCAGCCACCTCCGGGTGCACGTCGTCCGTCACGTCGGTGGCGGTGCCGCCGGTGGAGAGGTTGGCGTTGTTGCGCAGGATGACGCGCTGGCCCTTCTCGGGCACGGACTCGGGCGTCAGGCCCTGCTGCGTGAGC
>JBBIVU010000073.1:0-13021 GCA_037439585.1 Roseateles sp.
CTATCTGGCTGAGCCTGGGCGAGTCAGTTGGCTGGTATGCCTCTGTGTCAAGGTCACGCTGACTGGGCCAAAGCGCTGATCGTCCGGAAGTACCGCCCCAAGAAATGCAGCTGCATGAACAGGCGTGACGTCAAAAGTCGCCAGGCCTTTTGCCGTGCCGGGCAGTGTCAATTCGCATAGCTCAACGGCAGTGCCGTCGTGAGCTTGAGTTCTTCCATGGCAAAGCTGGAGCTGACGTCGTGGAGTTGCGTGCCGGCAATTAGGCGCTTGTAGACCTTGTCGTACGCCGCAATATCAGGCACCACCACACGCAGCAGATAGTCGACTTCTCCGCTCATGCGGTAGAACTCGACGACTTCGGGGATGGCCTGCACGGTGGCCCGGAAGGTGTCGAACCAGGCCTGAGTGTGCGTGGTGGTGCGCACAGACACGAACACGGTCACGCCCACGTTGACCTTCTGGGCGTCCAACAAGGCCACCTGGCGCGTGATCACGCCGGCCGCCTTGAGTTTCTGGATGCGTCGCCAGCAAGGCGTGGTGGACAGCCCCACGCGCTCCGCCACATCAGAGGTTTGCAGAGATGCATCCTGCTGAAGAATTTCGAGAATCTTGATGTCAATGGAATCCAATGTCATGGAAAGAATGATATGGAGACTTGATTGCGCAGTTCTGCTGTTTTAGAGCGAAAACAGGCAAACCCTTTGCCAGCCGGCCCAGGAACAATCGAGTCGTTTTTGAGGCTTCCCTCTCAGCCGGCGACCCTTCATGGAAATCTATCTCGACGCAAACGCCACCACGCCTGTGTTGCCCCTGGCCCGTGAGGCCGCGATGGCGGCCATGGCGGACGACTTTGGGAACCCGAGCAGCATCCACAGCACCGGTCTGAAGGCCCGTGCCTTGATGGATGGGGTGCGCGCCCGTGCGCGGCGCGTTCTGGGCGCGGGTACAGGGCAGGTGCTTTTTCTGAGCGGTGCGACCGAAGGCATCCAGACGGCTGTGCTTTCGGCGCTGAGCGGGTTGCGCCAGGCAGCCGTCCGGCCCGAGTTGCTGTTGTACGGAGCCACCGAACACAAGGCTGTGCCGGAGGCCTTGCGGCACTGGAACGCTTTGCTCGGTTTGAACCTCGAGGTGCTGGCCATTCCAGTCGGGCGTGACGGCCGGCATGACTTGGCCTGGCTGCACGAACACGCGCCGCGCGCAGGCATGGTCTGCACGATGGCGGCCAACAATGAGACCGGTGTCATCAGTGACCTCGACGGTGTTGCTGCCGCGCTGGCCGGCAGCCCGGCGCGGTGGATGGTGGACGGTGTTCAGGCGCTGGGCAAACTGCCCCTGCGGCTGACAGAGCGTGGCATCGACTACGCGCCGTTCTCGGGCCACAAGCTTTACGCCCCCAAGGGCATCGGCCTGCTCTATGTGCGAGAAGGTGCGCCATTCACGCCCTTGATGGCAGGCGGCGGGCAGGAAGGCTCGTTGCGCTCTGGCACTGAGAACGTGTCGGGCATTGCGGCGCTGGGCGCCGTGCTGGCTGCGTTGGAAGAGGGCACCACCTTCCGTGACAGGGACACGCTGCTGACCTTCCGCGATCGCTTGGCGGCCGCCTTGCAGCAGGCCTTTCCGGGCCTGGTGTTCAATGCGCCGCTGGCGGGCTGCCTGCCCACAACGCTGAACTTTGCCGTGCCGGGCGTCAGCTCCAAATTGCTTCTTGACCTGTTCGATGCTGCCGAGTTGCGGGCCAGCGGGGGCTCCGCCTGCAGCGCTGCCAAAGCTCAGCCGAGCTACGTGCTGGAGGCCATGGGCCTGCCGGACTGGCAGACCGCTGCCAGTGTGCGCTTGTCGTTCGGCCCGATGACCGATGCGGCGTTCGTTGACGAGGCCTGCGCACGCATCCGCATTTGCGGCGAGTCGCTGCGCGAGAGCTGCCTGAACCCGACTGCAGCGGGTCAGGCCTTGCCTGCGGAAGGCTTGACGCGTTTCGTCGTCGACGGCGCCTGCTGCTATCTGCTGGCCGATGCTGCCAGCCGCCAGGCCCTGGTCGTCGACCCCTTGCCTGAACTGACCGGCCGACTGGCCCAATGGCTGCATTGCCAGGGTTACGCGCTGGCGGCCGTGCTGGACACCCACGGCCATGGGGACCACGCCTCGTCCGCACATGAGCTGCTGGCGGCCCTGCAACTGCCTCGTGGCGAGGTGGATGGCCTGGGTTGGCCGCGAGGCACCGAAGCCATCGTGCTGGGCAACAAGCGCATGACGCGGCTTCCCTTGCCGGGGCACACACAGGACTCGACGGCCTACCTGCTTCACGACGCGGACGGCCTGCGTCTGGCCTTCGTGGGCGACACCGTGATGCCTGGTGCGCTGGGGCGCAGCGACTTTGAACGGAGCGCTCCGCTGGCCTATGCGGCGTCACTGCGCGCGCTGGCGAAGGCGGTGGGCTCCCACACCCTCTTGCTGCCGGGCCATGACTACGACGACCGCTTTGCCACCCTGCTGGCCGTGGAGTCCCGGGCCCAGCCGCTGCTGGCGGACGCACTGGAAGGGCGGATCGACGACAGCGCCTTCGCGGCTGCCAAGGCGCAGCTGGAGCGTGGCCTGGCTCTGACGGCGTACCAAACCGTGGCCTGCGGCGCGCGCGTGGATGAAGGCTGTGCGATGGCGTCCACCGATCTCTGCCGCGAAGAGCTGCGGACGCTGATTGCCGGCAGCCCGGACCTCTTGTTGGTGGATGTGCGGGAGCCCTATGAACAGCGTCTCGGCCAAGCCCCAGAGTTGGGTGTGGCCGTGGCCCATGAAGCTGTGCCGCTGTCGGGCCTGCCCGAAGCACTGGGTCGTTGGCTTGCCATGCCGGCTGGCACGCCCATTGTCTTTTTCTGTCGCAGTGGCAACCGCAGTGCCCAGGCCGCGAAGGCGCTGCGGCGGCTGGGTCATGTCAAGTGCTGGAGCTTGCGCGGCGGACTCGCCCTCTGGCCGCGTGCCCTCGGTGGCGTGGCTGGCGACGCCGCGCTGGCGATCTGATCGCCCGCCGGGTGGTTTCGATTTCAGTACGCGGGATCAGAGCCAAACTTGGTGGCAACGCACGACGCCAACGGCGATGGGCGCCCTGACCCGCAAGCGGTACCACCACCAGATCAGCAAGAACTGGCTGCGAGCGGTGGCCTGCATCCCGGTCGGCGCGTCGGTCTGACGGCCTCTGACATCACGGTTGTGCCGTGCTCACACCTGGCCTGCCACGTGTTCTGCCAGCGCCAGCGCGGCGGTGAGGCCAGGAGACTCGATGCCGAACAGGTTCACGAGACCCGGCGAGCGGGTGTCGACGCAGAAATCTGCTGCTGTTTGACCGGGGCCGCTGAGCTTGGGGCGAATGCCGGCATAGGCCGGCTGCAAGGCACCGGGTGGCAGCCCAGGCCAGTAACGCCGCACTTCATCTTCGAAGGTCGACGCCAAGGCCGGATCGACGGTGTAGGCCAGTGATGCGGGTGTGGCATCCGGCAGCCATTGCACGTCAGGCCCGAAGCGTGCCTGCCCTCCAAGGTCCAGTGTGAGGTGAACCCCCAGGCCGCCATCCACGGGCAGGGGGTAGATCAGCCGTTGGAAAGGGGCTCGGCCGGCCAAAGAAAAGTAATGGCCTCGCGCAAAGTGAAGCGCCGGCGCCGGTGTGCCCAGCCGGGCTGCCACGTCTGCGGCAAAGAGGCCGGCCGCATTCACGACCCGCCGGGCGCAGAGCTCGTAGCCGTCGGCCACGCGCAGCCGCCACGCCGAGCCGTCGCGCTGGCCATCGGTGACCGGGCTGGCCAGTGCCAGCGTGGCACCGTGGCGCTCGGCATCAGCGAGCAAGGCGGTCATCAGGCCATGACTGTCGACAATGCCGCTGCTCGGAGACAGCAGCGCGCCGGCCGCTTGCACCTCGGGCTCCAGCGCCAGGGTCTCAGCCCGGCTCAGCAGTCGCAAGTCATACACGCCGCTGGCTGCGCCTGCGTCGGCCAGTTGTCGCAGCCGTGGCAGGTCTGCCTCGCGGGTGGCCACCACCAGCTTGCCACAGCGCCGGTGCGCAATGTCGCGTGCGCGGCAGTAGTCGTAGAGCAGTTGCTTCCCGCGCACGCACAGCTGTGCCTTCAGGCTGCCCGCAGGGTGGTACAGGCCGGCATGGATGACTTCGCTGTTGCGCGAGGAAATGCCGGTGCCGATGGCGGCAGCCGCCTCGATCACCACCACTTCACGGCCGCGCTGGGCCAGCTCGCGCGCCACGGCGAGGCCCACCACACCGGCGCCAATCACCGCAACGTCGACCTGGTCCATGGCGCTGGCTCGGCTTGCCAAAGTCGCTACCCGCCGCGCCGCTCGCCCGGTTGCCGCCTCAGGCGGCCAGCGGCTCGGTGCGTTCGATCAGCCAGGCCAGGGCCGCGCCGCTGACCTTGGGGGCCAGCCGCTCACGCACGGTGGCGTGGTAGCCGTTCAGCCAGCCGATCTCGTCGGCGCGCAGCAGGCTGGTGTCGATGCAGCGCGTGTCGATGGGGCACAGCGTGAGCGTTTCGAACTCCAGGATCTCGCCGAAGGCGTTGTTCTCCGGCGTGCTCACGGGCACGTTGAGCACCAGGTTCTCGATGCGAACGCCCCACTGGCCCGGCCGGTACAGGCCGGGCTCGATGGAGGTGATCATGCCGGGCTCCATGGCCATGGCGGGCTCCGCGATGGCCTTGCTGATGCTTTGCGGCCCCTCGTGCACGTTCATGAAGTAGCCCACGCCGTGGCCGGTGCCGTGGCCGTAGTCCAGCCCGTGCTCCCACAGGGGCGCGCGGGCGATGGCGTCCAGCATGGGGCTGAGCGTGCCGCGCGGGAAGCGCGTGCGCGACAGCGCCAGCGTGCCCTTGAGCACCAGGGTGTAGTCGCGTTTCTGGGCCGCGCTGACCCGTCCGATCGGCCAGACGCGCGTGATGTCGGTGGTGCCGCCGAGGTACTGGCCGCCCGAGTCGATCAGCAGCAACCCGTGGCCCTCGATCTGCGCATGCGCCTCGGGCAGGGCGCGGTAGTGGGGCAGGGCGCCATTGGCCATCCAGCCCGCGATGGTGCTGAACGACAGGCCCACGAAGCCCGGGCGCTTGCTGCGCTCGGCGCTCAGCCGGGTGTCGATGTCGATCTCGCTCCAGCGTTCGCCGCGCGCCATGCTGGCCTCGAAGGCGGCGTAGAACTCGCACATGGCGGCGCCGTCCTCCACCATGACCTCGCGGATGAAGGCCACTTCGGCCGCCGTCTTGCGGCTCTTGAGCAGCACGCTGGGGTTGATCTGCTCCACCACGGCCGCGCCGGCGGGCACAGCCTCGCGCAAGCCGAGGGTGATGCGGCGCGGGTCGATCAGCAGCCGCGCACCGGCCGGCAGTGCGGCCAGTGCGGCCGCCGCCTGGGCGTAAGGTGTGAGCTCGATGCCATCGGCCGCCAAGCGCTCGGCCAGGTCGGCTGGCACCTTGCCATCGCCGATGAAGAGGCGCCCGCCGACCTTGTCCAACAACAGGTGGGCGATGAAGACGGGGTTGCACTCCACGTCGCTGCCGCGCAGGTTGAGCAGCCAGGCCACGTCGTCCACGGTGGACACGAGGTGGTGGCTGGCCTGCACCGCGGCCATGGCTGCGCGCACGCGGGTGAGCTTGTCGGCACGGCTGACCGCGGCGTGAGGGGCCGCATGCTCATAGACGGGCTCGGTGGGCAGGCCAGGGCGGTCACTCCATGCAGCGTCAGTGAGGTCGAGGTCCGTGCGCAGCGTGATGCCGGCCCGCGTGAGGGCCGAACGCAGCGCGTTGGCGAGCGAAAGACCCAGCACCTGGCCGTCCACGGCCAGCACTTGGCCGGGCTGCAGCGCCTTGGCAATCCAGTCGATGTAGACCGTTGACGCGCCCGACGCCATCTTCTCCAGCACGATGCCACTGCCGGTCAGCTGCATCTCGGCCTGGGCCCAGTAGCGGCTGTCGGCAAACAGCGCGGCGCTGTCCAGCGTGACGACGAGGCTGCCCACCGAGCCCGTGAACCCCGACAGGTGCTGCCGGCCCTGCCAGCGCTCGGGCAGGTACTCGGAGAGGTGCGGGTCGCTGGAGGGCACAAGCACGGCGTGCACGCCGGCAGCGGTCATGGCATCGCGCAGGCGCTCGATGCGCAGGCGGGTTTCGTGGGTGCGGGTGTCCATGGTGCGGGCCTTGCGGGCAGGTCGGTATCAAAGGCTGAAGATTCTAGATTTCAGCCCTCACAGTTCCGTTCGTAACGTCCACAGTTCCGGGAACAGCACCACGTCCAGCATCTTGCGCAGGTAGCTCACGCCACCGGTGCCGCCGGTGCCGCGCTTGAAGCCGATGACGCGCTCCACGGTCGTCACGTGGCGGAAGCGCCAGAGCCGGAAGGCATCTTCCATGTCCACCAGTTCCTCGCCCATCTGGTACAGGTCCCAGTGCGTGTGCGGGGCGCGGTAGACGGTGAGCCAGGCGCCCTTCACGCCCTCATCGGCCGCGTAGGGCTGGGTCCAGTCGCGCTGTGTGTGCGTGGCGGGCACGGTGATGCCGCGGCGGGCCATCAACTTCAGCACCTCGTCGTACAGCGAGGGGGCCTGATGCGCCGCCTGCACCTGGGCGAGCAGGTCGGGCCGGTGCTCGTGGGGCTTGAGCATGGCCGCGTTCTTGTTGCCCAGCATGAATTCGATGCGCCGGTACTGCGTGCTCTGGAAGCCGCTGCTCTTTGCCAGGTACGGCCGGATGGCGCTGTACTCGGGCGGCGTCATGGTGGCCAGCACGTCCCAGGCGTGCACCAGCTGTTCCATGATGCGCGACACCCGGGCCAGCATCTTGAAGGCCTCGGGCAGCCGGTCGGCCGCCACGTTCGCAACGGCTGCCTGCAGCTCGTGCAGCATCAGCTTCATCCACAGCTCCGAGGTCTGGTGCTGCACGATGAAGAGCATCTCGTTGTGGTCGGGCGAGAGCGGCGTCTGGGCGTTGAGGATGGCGTCGAGCTGCAGGTAGTCGCCATAGCTCATGTCGCGCGAGAAATCGAGCTGCGCGCCGTGGTGTTCCAAGGTGCTCACGGTTCAGGTCACCTTCGAACGGTTGGTGAACTGCGGCGCGTTCCAGGAGCCGCTGGACAGGATCTCGGCGAGCACGTCCACGGCATGCACCACGTCTTCGTAGTGGTTGTAGAGCGGCGCGAAGCCGAAGCGGAGCAACTCCGGGAAGCCGGCGCGGAAGTCGCCGATGACGCCGTGGTGGATCAGGGCCTGCATCACCGCGTAGCCGTCCACGCCCTGGGACAGCGAGAGCGAGACCTGCGAGCCGCGCAGCGCGGCCTCGCGCGGCGTGTGGATATCGGCACCCTCCACGCGGGCTTCCACCGTTTCGATGAAGGCCTCGGTCAGCGCCAGGGACTTGGCCCGCAGCACGCGCATGCCGCCGAGCTTCTGGGCGGCGTCGTACACGTCCAGCGCCGTGTCCAGCGCGGTCATGGCCAGCACCGGCGGCGTGCCGCACTGGTACTGCTGGATGCCGGGGGCGGGGAGGTACTCGCTGTCGAAATCGAACGGGTGGGCGTGGCCCAGCCAGCCGGTGAGGGGCTGGAACACCTGGCCTTCGTGGCGCGGGTGCATCCAGACGAAGGCCGGCGCACCCGGGCCACCGTTGAGGTACTTGTAGCCGCAGCCGATGGCGAAGTCGGCCGCGCAGCCGAGCAGGTCCACCGGCACGATGCCGGCGCTGTGCGCCAGGTCCCACACCGCCAGGGCGCCGGCCTGGTGGGCCCAGCGCGTGAGCAGGCCCATGTCGTGCAGGCGGCCGGTGCGGTAGTTGACGTGGGTCAGCATCAGCACGGCGCAGCGTTCGTCCAGCAGGCCGGGAATGTCTTCCGGGGTTTCGGCCAGCACTAGCTCGCCGCCGTGGGCACGCACCACGCTCTGCGCGATGTAGTTGTCGGTCGGGAAGTTGCTGCGCTCGCTCACGATGACGCGGCGTTGGCCCTGCTGCAGCTGCAGCGCGGCGTGCAGCACCTTGTAGAGGTTGATGGAGGTGGAGTCCGCCACCAGCACCTCGCCCGGGCGGGCACCCAGCCACGGCGCGAGCCGGTCGCCCAGCCGGCGCGGCAGGTCGATCCAGCCGGCGCTGTTCCAGCTCTTGATGAGGCCCTGGCCCCACTCCTGTTCCACGGCCTTCGACATGCGGGCGGGTGTGGCCTTGGGCAGGGCGCCGAGCGAATTGCCGTCCAGGTAGGTGATGCCCTCGGGCAGTGCGAAGAGCTCGCGCAGGCTGCGCAGCGGGTCGGCGGCGTCCAGCCGCTTGGCGTCTTCAAGGTTCATGGCAAGTCCCTCAGGATGGCACGCACGGGCGAGGCGCAGGCGCCTTGGAGTTTCAGGGGCAGGGCGATCAATTCATAGTCCCCCGGCGGCACGTCGTCGAGCACCAGGTTCTCCAGCACGCGCAGGTCGTGCTGGCGCAGTTGCTGGTGGCTGTCCAGCGCCTTGGAGTCGGCTGGGTCCACGCTGGGGGTGTCGATGCCGATCAGGCGCACGCCGCGTGCGGCCAACCACTCGACGGCCTCGGGCGCGTAGGCCGTGAAGGCAGGGTTCCAGGTGGTGTCGGCCCGGCGGCAGGTGCGCACGAGCACGCGGGGCGGCAGGTGGCCTTCAGCGTGCTGCAGATGAGCGACGGTGACCAGCGGTGTGGCACCGATGGCGTGGATGACGCGGCAGGGGCCGAGGTAGGCGTCCAGCGGCACCTCGGCAATGGTGGGTGCGCCGTGGGCGTAGTGCAGCGGTGCATCGGCGTGCGCACCCACGTGGGGCGACATGGTCATGGCGCTGAGGTTCACTGGGCACCCTGGTGAGAGCTGCGCCGTCCAGCGCAGGCTGTAGGGCTCATCGCCCGGGAAGATGGGCGCATCGGGCGCGACTGTGGGAGAGATGTCCCAGAGTCGCCGCGAGGGAGACGTCGATGAGGAGGTGGGCATGGCGGGCGGCACCATAGCTTTGGCCGCGTGGTCGTGGTGTCGGTTAATTCCAACTCCCTGTCAACCGGCGCCTGCCGGTGGCTCGCCGTCAGCGGCGGAACTTGCCCGTCTGGTCGACGATGGCCAGGTCCACATAGTCCAGGCCGGTGTGGTCCGTGGGGCCGTAACCCAGCTCGATGCCACCCAGGTCGTAGCGGCTCATGCCTTCCAGCGCCTTGCGCAGACCGTCGCGTGTGGGCTTGGGGCCGGCGCGCTTGAGGCCTTCCACCAGCACCTTGGCCGAGATGTAGCCCTCCACGACCGTCGGGGTGAGCTCCACGCCCGCTTTCAGCGCAGCCTCCAGGGCTTCCTTGATGATAGGCTTGGCGATCGAGCGCTCGTACGGGAACACCTGACTCACGATCACGCCGTGGGCGACGTCGCCCAGGTCCTTGATGAAGCCGGCCGATGCATTGTTGGACAGGGTCACCAGTTGAGCCGACGACCCTGCTCCACGCACGGCCTTCATGCCCTGCACCACGGCCGTGCCCGAACCGATGAACAGCACGGCTTGTGGCTGCTTGGCCAGCAGCCTGGGAATGATCGGCTCGAAATCGGGCTTGGCGCGGTCGTATTTCTCGTGCGCTACGGCAGCCTTGTTCACCTTGGCGAGGCCATGCATGGCGCCCAGCACGGCGTCTTCACCGAAGGTGTCATCCACTTGCACGATGGCCACACGGTCCATGCCAATCAGGCTCAGGTGCTCGATGGCACGCTCGGCCTCGCGTTGGTAGGCAGCACGCACATTGAACAGCCACGGGTGCACCGGTTTGTGCAGCATCATGGCGCCGGTGGACGGCGCAACCAAAGGCACTTTGCGTTCGGACAGCATCGGCATGATGGCCTGCGTGTGCGGTGTGCCCCGGGTGAGGAACAGCGCCAGCACGCCCTGGTCGATCAAGGCCTTGGCATTGGCAACGGCCAGCTTGGGGTCGAACTTGTCGTCCAGCGACACCAGGTTGATCTTCTGGCTATTGACGCCGCCGCTTGCGTTCACGATGTCGAAGTACATCCTGGCGCCCTGCGTCGCCTCTTTCACGCTGGCCGCCACCGCGCCGGTTTGGCCGGCCGTCTGGCCGATGGTGATCTGCGCCTGCGCGCTGCTGAGGGGCATGCCTGCTGCCAGGGCGGCGGCCAGCAAGATGCGGCGGGCGAGTGGCCGGAATGAGGTCATGTGTTTGTCTCCAGGATGCCCTGTCCATGGCGGCTGGCGGGCCTCAGGCCGCCACCGCCCCCAAAACCAGCATTCAAGCACGGCTTGCCTGTCTTGACGGTGCGACGCGGAACTCCGCCCTGCCGTGTGTGTTCACCCGCCCCGCGCAGCCAGAAACTGCTGCCGCAGCACGCCGTCACCTTGCACGCGCCAGGCCGCGAACACGGCCGATCCGGCGAGGGCTTGCGCCAGCGGCCGGAACACCGCTGCCTGGATGCCCGACTGCTGGAACGCCGCCGGCACGATGGACACGCCCAGCCCCTGGCCCACCAGCGACACCACCGACAACCAGTGCCGCCCCTCGTGCTGCAGCCGCGGGTAGAAGCCGTGCTGGCGGCAGATCTCGACGATGCGGGCGTGGTAGTCGGGCGAGCCCTTGCGCGAGAACAGGATGAAGGGCTGGTCGCTCAGCGCCGTGAGCGGAATTTCGTCCAGCGCGGCCAGCGGGTGGTTGCTGGGCAGGCAGGCGAGGAAGGGCTCGGTGTAGAGCGGCTGGCAGGTCAGCGCCGGGGGCAGGCGGTCGGTGTGGACGAGGCCCAGGTCCAGTTCCTGGGCCAGCAGCGCATCGATCTGGTCTTGGGAGTTCAGTTCCACCACGATGACTTCCACCTTGGGGTGGCTGCCCTGGAACGCCTGCAGCCAGGCGGACAGGCCGTTGAACAGCGTGGAGCCCACGAAGCCCAGGCGCAGGCGCCCCAGTTCGCCGGCCTGCACCTCGCGCGCCTGGGCGCAGGCGTCGTCCGCGCGGTCCAGCAGGGCCTGGGCGCTGGCACGGAAGGCCACGCCCGCGGGCGTGAGGCTCACGCCCTTGCTGCTGCGGTCGAACAGCCGAGCGCCCACGTGGGCCTCCAGCTGCTGAATGGCCACCGACAGCGGCGGCTGCGAGATGGCCAGCCGCTGCGCGGCCCGGCCGTAGTGCAGTTCCTCGGCCAGCGCGACAAAGCAGCGCAGGTGGCGGAATTCGAGCGCGCGGTTGGCAGCGGTTTCGATAGGCATCGCGAATCGTTGAAGTGTTTTTCTGAATTGGACACGAATAGGGCGGCGGCGCAATACTGACGCCATCGGCGGGCTGGCGAATGCCTTGATGAAGGCAGCCGGCCCCTTGCATTCAGACCTCCAGGAGACACCACATGGCCACCAAGGCAAGCTTTCAATGGGACGACCCGCTGCTGCTGGGCGCCCAGCTCAGCGACGACGAACGCATGGTGCGCGAGGCCGCCGCCGCCTACTGCCAGGAGCGCCTCAAGCCGCGCGTGCGGGACGCCTTCCGCAAGGAGCAGACCGACCCGGCCATCTTTCGGGAGATGGGCGAACTGGGCCTGCTGGGCCCGACCATCCCGACCGAGTACGGCGGCGCGGGCCTGAACTACGTGGCCTACGGCCTGATCGCCCGCGAGGTGGAGCGGGTGGACTCGGGCTACCGCTCGATGATGAGCGTGCAGTCGTCGCTCGTGATGGTGCCGATCAACGAGTTCGGCAACGAAGCCACCAAGCGCAAGTACCTGCCCAAGCTGGCCACGGGCGAGTTCATCGGCTGCTTCGGGCTGACGGAGCCCAACGCGGGGTCTGACCCCGCGTCCATGACGACGCGTGCCCGCAAGGTGGACGGCGGCTACGAGCTCACTGGCAACAAGATGTGGATCAGCAATTCGCCGATCGCCGACGTGTTCGTGGTCTGGGCCAAGGACGACGGTGGCCAGATCCGCGGCTTCGTGCTGGAGAAGGGCTGGCAGGGCCTCTCCGCACCGGCCATCCACGGCAAGGTGGGCCTGCGCGCGTCCATCACGGGCGAAATCGTCATGGACAAGGTGTTCTGCCCCGAGGAGAACGCCTTCCCCGAGGTACGCGGCCTTAAGGGCCCGTTCACCTGCCTGAACAGCGCACGCTACGGCATCGCCTGGGGGGCGCTGGGTGCGGCCGAGGACTGCTGGCACACCGCGCGCCAGTACGTGCTGGACCGCCAGCAGTTCGGCAAGCCGCTGGCGGCCAACCAGCTGGTGCAGAAGAAGCTGGCCGACATGCAGACCGAGATCTCGCTGGGCCTGCAAGGCTGCCTGCGCCTGGGCCGCATGAAGGACGAGGGCACGGCCGCCGTGGAGATAACGTCCATCATGAAGCGCAACAGCTGCGGCAAGGCGCTGGACATCGCCCGCCTGGCGCGCGACATGCTCGGCGGCAACGGCATCTCCGACGAATTTGGCATCGCCCGCCACCTGGTGAACCTGGAGGTGGTGAACACCTACGAGGGCACGCACGACATCCACGCGCTGATCCTGGGCCGCGCCATCACGGGCATCGCGGCGTTCTGAGGCCCGGCAGGGCCCAAGCCCCCGCGCCGGCCGGCTTCAGCGGGGCCTGGTGAGCTGGATCTCGAACAGCTTGGGCCACAGCTTGCCGGTCACGAACAGGCGTTTGCCTTTCGCGTCGTAGGCAATCCCGTTGAGCACGTCGTCGCTGCCGCGCCGCTGGGGCAGCAGGCCGGTGAGGTCGATCCAGCCCAGCACGTGGCCGGTCTTGGGGTCGATGCGCGCGATGCGGTCGGTCTGCCAGATGTTGGCCAGCACCTCGCCCTCCACCCATTCCAGCTCGTTGATCTGGTCCACCGGCCGGCCATCGGCCGTCACGCGCACCCGGCGCAGCTCCTTGAAGGTGGTCGGGTCCAGGAAGCGCAACTCCGGCGTGCCGTCGCTCATGATGAGCTCGCGCCCGTTCTGCGTGAGGCCCCAGCCCTCGCCGGGGTAGCTGAACTTGCGCCAGAGCTTGAAGCTCTTCAGGTCCAGCACAAAGGCCGTCTGCTCCTGCCAG
>JBBIVU010000074.1:0-13017 GCA_037439585.1 Roseateles sp.
CGGTGCTGATCGGTGGGCTGATGGCGGTTCAGTTCGTTCGTTGAAAGGGATGGGATGCGAAAGATGTTTGCGGCTGCATTGGGCCTGTGGGTGGGTGCGGCAGCCTCGGCCGCGCCGTTCGTGTGGCCCAACGGTGCCCAGGCTGCCGTGAGCCTGGGCTATGACGACGCACTGGGCAGCCAGCTTGACCATGTCGTCCCGGCGCTCAACGCACGTGGCCTGCGGGCGAGCTTTTACGTGCCCATCAACGGCCCGACACTGCCGGGCCGCCAGGGCGAATGGAAGGCGGCGGCCGCCGCCGGCCATGAACTGGGCAACCACAGCCTGTTCCACAGCTGCTCGGCCCACGGGCCGGGGCGCGAGTGGGTGCAGCCCCACCGCGACCTGGACCAGCAGATGGCTGCTGCCGTGCAGGAGCAGATCATCGCGGCCAACACCTGGCTGCAGTCGCTGGACGGCAAGACGCGCCGCACCTTCACGCCGCCCTGCCTCGACATGAAGGCCGGCGGCCAGGATTTCGTTGCGGCGCTGAAGCCGCACTTCGTCGCGTTCCGCGCGGCCGGCCCCGGGCTGGTGACCGACACCACCCAGCTCGACCCCTACGCCATGCCGGTGTACTTTGTGGAGGGCTGGACGGGCGAGCAGCTGATCGCGCTGGTGGAAAAGGCGGCCAGCCAGCATGCGATGGTGTCGCTGCTGTTTCACGGCGTGGGCGCCGAGCACCTGAGCGTGACGCGCGAGGCACACGACCAACTGCTGGACCACCTGGCGAAGAACAAGGCGCGGTTCTGGACGGACACCATGGTCACCCTCAGCGAGAACGCGCGCAGGCAGGCGGGCCGTTGAGGCGAAGCGCGGACAATGCGGGCATGAACAGCCCCAAGTCCGTCCTGTTCGGCTTCCATGCCGTCACCGTCCGCCTCAAGACCCACCCCGGCTCCGTCGCCGAGGTGCATTTCGACCCCGCCCGGCGCGACCAGCGCATGCGCGCGTTCATCGAACGCGCCAAGGAGGCCGGCGCCAAGCTGGTGGAGAGCAGCGACGAGCGCCTGATGCAGCTGGCCGGCAGCCCGCGCCACCAGGGTGTGGTGGCCCGTGTGGCCACCCTCGCGCAACCCCACTCGCTGGATGACGTGCTGGACGCCGTGGAAGGCCCGCCGCTGGTGCTGGTGCTGGACGGCGTGACCGACCCGCACAACCTCGGCGCGTGCCTGCGCGTGGCCGATGGCGCCGGGGCACACGCCGTCGTCGCGCCCAAGGACCGCGCCGTGGGCCTGAACGCCACCGTGGCCAAGGTGGCCAGCGGCGCGGCCGAGACCGTGCCCTACCTGATGGTGACCAACCTGGCCCGCGCGCTCAACGAGCTGAAGGAGCGCGACATCTGGGTGGTGGGCACCTCCGACCAGGCCGAGCGCTCCATCTACGACCTGGACCTGAAGCGCCCCATCGCCTTCGTGCTGGGCGCGGAAGGCGAGGGCATGCGCCAGCTCACCGCCAAGACCTGCGACGAGCTGGTGCGCATCCCGATGGCCG
Organism: Roseateles sp.; assembly: GCA_037439585.1. Taxonomy (GTDB): domain Bacteria; phylum Pseudomonadota; class Gammaproteobacteria; order Burkholderiales; family Burkholderiaceae_C; genus Pelomonas. Next base: position 1,534 of record JBBIVU010000074.1, read on the forward strand.
GCGCCGTGGAAAGCCTGAACGTGTCCGTGGCCTCGGGGGTGTGCCTGTACGAGGTGCTGCGCCAGCGCACAGCCTCCGGCAGCCGATAATTCTGACTATCCAGAAAAACTAGGAGGCCCCGTCATGGCCGTCATCGAAGTCAAGCACCCCCTCGTCAAGCACAAGATCGGGCTCATGCGCGAGGCCGACATCTCGACCAAGAAGTTCCGCGAACTGACCGGCGAAGTGGCGCGGCTGCTGGCTTACGAGGCGACGGCGGACTTCCCGCTGGAAAAGACCACCATCAACGGCTGGTGTGGCCCGGTGGAAACCGACCAGATCGCCGGCCGCAAGGTCACGGTGGTGCCCATCCTGCGCGCAGGCCTGGGCATGCTGGATGGTGTGCTGGACATCCTGCCCAACGCCAAGGTGTCGGTGGTGGGCCTGGCGCGCGACCACGAGACGCTCAAGCCGGTGAACTACTTCGACAAGTTCGTCGGCCAGCTCAGCGAGCGCACGGCGCTCATCGTGGACCCGATGCTGGCCACCGCCGGCAGCATGATCGCCACGGTCGACCTGCTCAAGGCGCGCGGCTGCAAAGACATCCGCGCCCTGGTGCTGGTGGCCGCACCCGAGGGGGTGAAGGCGCTGACGGCAGCCCACCCCGATGTGCGCTGCTGGACGGCCGCCATCGACAGCCACCTCAACGAGGTGGGTTACATCATCCCGGGCCTGGGCGACGCGGGCGACAAGATCTTCGGCACCAAGGAAGGTTGAGCCCCTCGGCCGGTCTCGCCCCGCTGGACGCGGGCGTGCCTAGCCGGTCCCCCTCGGGGACGGCGATGCTCACGGCATTGAGCCGCTCGCACATCGCCAGACGGGCCGGCTTGGGGCGGCCCGGCGCCCGGCCGCAGACTCAGGCCAACACTTCACACAACGCCCTGCGCAGCAGTGCCAGCCCCTCGTCCAGCTCAGCGCTGCTGATGTTCAGCGCCGGCATCAGCCGCAGCAGATGCGGGCGTGGCGCATTGAGCAGCAGGCCCACGGGCTCCAGCGCCAGCGCGGCGGCCACCACCTGCGTGGCCTGGGCCGTGGGCAGCTCCAGCGCACGCAGCAGGCCCAGGCCGCGCTCACCCACGAGCTGACAGTCCCGCGCGATGGCTTGCAGCCCCTCGGACAGCTGAGCCGCGCGCTGACGCACCGTAGCCAGGAACGCCGGCTGGCAGACCTCGCCCACCACCGCCAGGCCAACCGCAGCCATCAACGGATTGCCGCAGAAGGTGCCGCCCTGGTCGCCGGGCTCGAAGCAGTTGAAGCGCTCCTTGCAGAGCACCGCTGCCAGGGGCACGCCACCGCCCAGGCCCTTGGCCAGGGTCATCACGTCGGGTTCGATGCCGAAGTGTTCGTAGGCGAACGCGTGGCCGCAGCGGCCGATGCCCGTCTGCACCTCGTCGGCGATCAGCAGCACGCCCTGCTCGGCGGTGAGGGCGCGCAGCTCGCGCACGAAGCCCGCGTCGGCCAGCACCACACCGGCCTCGCCCTGCACGAACTCGATCATCACGGCCGCGGTGCGCGGCGTGATGGCGCGCTCGACCGAGCGGATGTCGTTCAGCCGCGCCTTCGCAAAGCCGCTGGGCATGGGTGGGAACAGCGCGTTCCAGCCCGGCTTGCCCGAGGCGCTCATCATTGCCAGCGTGCGGCCGTGGAAAGCCTGGTCGAAGCCGACGATCTCGTGCGCGCCGTTGCGATGCCGGCTGCCCCAGCGCCGCGCCAGCTTCACCGCGCCTTCGTTGGCTTCGGCGCCGGAGCTGGCGAGGAAAACGCGGTCGAAGCAGCTCAGTGACACCAGGCGCTCGGCCAGCTCCAGCATCGGCCGGTTGTAGTAGGCCGGGCTGGGGTTCACCAGCTGCTGCGACTGGGCGAGCAGGGCCTGCGTGATCACGGCGGGGCTGTGGCCGAGGCTGTTGACCGCCCAGCCCTGCACCAGGTCCAGGTGGCGTTTGCGGCCCTCGTCCGTCAGCCACGCGCCCTGGCCGGCGGCGAACACCGTGTCGGGCCGCTGAGTGATGGTGATGAGCCGGTGTCCCGGTTCGGGGTGGGTGGGTGTCATGGGGTGTCCCTCCATTCGCAGTCCATCTGGCGGGCGGTGTGCAGGGCCAGCTCCCGGCTGTGGAGCCGCTGCACGAGGTGCAGGCACATGTCGATGTCGGCCGAGATGCCGGCGGAGGTGACGACGGCACCTTCGTCCACCCAGCGGACGCCCTCGCGCACCTGCACGGAAGGGCGCAGCGTGCGCAGGGCGTCCAGGTCTTCCCAGTGCGTGGTGGCGGCCAGGCCGTCCAGTACACCGGCCTGGGCCAGCAGCAGGGCGCCGGTGCAGACGGAGGCCAGCACGGCGGCCGTGCGGCGTTGGGCGGCGATCCAGGCCATCAGTGCGGGCTGGTGCAGCTCGCCGCTCACCACGCCGCCGGGCACGATGGCGCAGTGCAGCGGCGGGTGCGAATCGAGCGTGCAGTCCGGCTGCACCTGCAGGCCGGCACGGGCGCGCACCGGGGCGCGGCTGCGCGCCAGCGTGGTGACGGTGAACAGCGGTGCTGCATCCGCCGGCTGGGTTCTGGCGTGCACGCGCGAGCCGGTGGTGAACACCTCGTAGGGGCCGGCCATGTCCAGCAGTTCCATCTCGTCAAAAACCAGGATGCCAACGTTCATCGGGGGCGACCTCCTGCCGCCGTGGTGTGGTGTGGCAGCCAGTGTGCGGTGTGATGCCGATGGCCGCTATGACGCAGTTCCCTCGTTTTCTGCCAACATGGATGCATGACGTGCCGCATCGCCTTCGTGCTCTTTCCGGGCTTTCAGCAGCTGGACCTGGCTGGCCCCATGGCAGTTTTCGAGGTGGCGCGGCTGGCGCGGCCCGGCAGCTACGACTGGCGCCTGGTGGCCAGCACGCCGCCGGCGGTGCGCAGTTCGGCGGGCGTGGACTGGCCGGCGCAGGCCCTGCCGCGCCGGCTGGGTGATCTCGATCTGGTGATGGTGATCGGCGGCGATGGCGTGGACGCTGCAATGGCCGACGCCCGCCTCATCGCGTGGCTCCAGCGGGCCAGCCGCTCGGGTGCGCGCATCACCAGCATTTGCAGCGGCAGCCTGGTGCTGGCGGCAGCCGGCCTGCTGAACCAGCGCACGGCCACCACGCATTGGTCGCGCACCCGCCAGTTCGCCACCGACTTCCCGGCCGTGCAACTCCAGCCCGATCGCATCTTCGTGCGCGAGCCCGCCGTGCGCCGTGGCGCCCAGCTTCGGCCTGAGCTGTGGACGAGTGCCGGCATGACGGCAGGCATCGACCTGTGCCTGGCCCTGGTGGCCCACGACCATGGCGAGGCGTTGGCGCAGGAGGCGGCGCGGCAGTTGGTGGTCGAGCGCCGTCGCCCGGGTGGGCAGTCGCAGTTCTCGCCTCTGCTGGACATGCAACGGCCGGATGGCCGCTTCAGTGCGCTGCTGGACGCCGTGCGGCAAGACCTGAAGCACGACCATGGCGTGGAAGACCTCGCTGCCCGTGCCTGCATGAGCCCGCGCCACTTTGCCCGCAGCTTCCGGGCCGAAACGGGTGCCACGCCGGCGCAGGCGGTGGAGCGTTTGCGCGTGGAAGCCGCTCGCGCGGCGCTGGAGGCGGGCGCGCCCTCCGTGCTGCGCGTGGCGGTGGATTGCGGCTTCGGCAACACCGAGCGCATGCGCCGGGCTTTTCTGCGCCTGCTGGGGCGGCCGCCGGCGGCCTTGCGCAGCAGCATGGCAGCTGCACAGCCTTGAGCGCTGGCCGCCAAGTGCTTGGGGTCAGACCACGCCGAGGGCTCCGAGCACGCCGCCGCCCAGCACCATCCAGACGAGGCCCAGCCGCGTCTTCAGCGTCAGCAAGACAGTGGCAACGATGAGGGCCAGCGTCCCCCAGCGGTGCTCTTCCACCCTCAAGAAGGGCAGGGCCAGCAACCAGCCGGTGGCGATGATGAGCCCCAGGGTCAGCGGCATCATGCCGGCAGAGAAAGCCCGCACACCGAGGTGTTCGCGGTTGGCCCGGGCCCAGCGCGTGGCCCCCAGCGTCAGCAGCGTGGAGGGCAGCATGATGCCGGCCATGGTGACCGCGGCCCCCGCCAGCCCGGCCACGTTCCAGCCCAGCACTGCCACGAAGAGGATGTTGGGCCCTGGCGCTGCCTGGGCCAGGGCGATGGAGGTGGTGAATTCGGTTTCCGTCAACCACTCCGTCTGTTCGACCAGGAAACGGTGCATCTCCGGCACTGTGGTGATGGCCCCGCCGATGGACATCGGCGAGAGCACCAAGAAGTGCAGGAACAGGCTGACGAAGCCTTGCCAGCTCATTTCAGCTTCTGCCAGGCCAGTGCCATGCCGCACCCGCCCACCAAGGCCAGCACGGCCACCAGCGGCCAGCGCAGCAGGCCGATGAGCATGAAGGCCGCCGCCGCCAGGCCGAGCGCCCAATGCCGGCCCAGGGGGCTCTTGCTCAGTGCGGGCAGCAGCTTGAGGCCAGTGGCGAGGATCAGGCCCGCCGACACGGCGCCCATGCCGCGCAGCGCCTGCACGGCCACGGGGTGCTGCGCCAAGTGGCTGTAGGCCAGGGCCAGACCCAGCACGATGACGGCCGGGGCCGTCAACATGCCCGCCAGGGCGGCCATGGCGCCGCGAGCACCGAAAAAACGGTCGCCCACCATCATGGAGAGGTTCACCACGTTGGGGCCAGGCAGCACCTGGGCGATGGCCAGCATCTCGACGAACTCCTCACGCGTCATCCAGCCCAGGCGCTCCACCAGCTCGCGCTGCGCCACCGCCAGCACGCCCCCGAAGCCCTGCAAGGCCAGCCACGTGAATGCCGTGAACAGGTGCGTGACGGATTGCGGGCGGTTCAGCACGGTCGGCTCTATGCGGCAGTTCAGCGATGCACCTTCAGTGCGTCGGGGTTGACGATGTGCGTCGGCTTGGCGTCGATGAAATTCAGCACGTTGTCGAAGGCTGCGTCGAAATACAGCTCGTAGCTGTCCTGCTCCACGTAGCCGATGTGGGGCGTGCACACGGCGTTCTCCAGCCTCAGCAGCGGGTGGCCTTGCAGGATGGGTTCGGTCTCGAAGACGTCGATGGCCGCCATGCCCGGGCGCCCCCGGTTCAGCGCCGACACGAGTGCGCCTTCCGTGACGAGTTCGGCCCTCGAGGTGTTCACGAACAGCGCCGTCGGCTTCATGTGGGCCAGGTCTTCCGAGGTCACCACGCCTCGCGTGCTGTCGCACAGGCGCAGGTGCACGCTCAAGACGTCAGCGGTGGAAAAAAAAGCCTCACGGCTGGGCGCGGCCTGATGCCCGTCGGCTTCGGCGCGAAGGCGCGAGGCTTCGCTGCCCCAGACCATGATCTGCATGCCGAAGGCCCGCCCGTACCCCGCCACCAGTTGGCCGATCTTGCCGTAGCCCCAGATGCCGAGGGTCTTGCCGCGCAGCACCATGCCCAGCCCGAAGTTGATTGGCATGGAGGCCGCCTTGAGCCCGGCCTGCTGCCAAGCGCCGTGCTTGAGGTTGCCGATGTACTGTGGCAGGCGGCGCATGGAGGCCATGATGAGCGCCCAGGTCAGCTCCGCCGGTGCCACAGGGCTCCCCACCCCTTCGGCGACCGCAATGCCCAGCCGTGTGCAGGCGTCCAGATCGATGTGGCTGCCGACGCGGCCGGTTTGCGAGATGAGCTTGAGTTTGGGCAGCTTTTCGAGCAGTTGTCGCGGGAACGCCGTGCGCTCGCGGATGAGCACCAGCACCTCGGCGTCGCGCAGCCGGACCGACAACTGACCGATGCCCTTGACCGTGTTGGTGAACACCTTGGCGTTCAACGGCTCCAGCTTCGCAGCACAGCGCAGCTTGCGAACTGCGTCCTGGTAGTCGTCAAGAATGATCACATTCATAGGAGAAGCCCGCGCAAATGCCCGCGAGGCACCCAAGACCTTGGCGGGGTTGCGAAGGGTGCGGGCGTGAGGGCGTCATCAAGCCCGCCATTTTGCCCCGGGCTCTGCAGGGGGGCGGACTCGGTGGCTACCATCGGTTTCCCGCAATGGAGACCCACAAGATGCCCCCTATTTCCATGCACGCTGCCAGTGCGCCCGTCTTCGCCAAGATGCTGGGCAACATGCTCACCTGGCTGGACCTTGCCAAGGCTCATGCCGAGACCAGGAAATTTTCCACCGATGTCTACCTGACACTGAGGCTGGCGCCGGACATGCTGCCCTTCAGCAAGCAAATCCAGATCGCCAGCGATGCGGCCAAAGGCTGCATGGCCCGGCTGTCCGGCCAGGAGCCGCCCAAGTTCGACGACAACGAGGCCACGCTGGACGAGCTGGTCGATCGCGTGCGGAAGACGCGTGATTACGTGCTGTCGGTGCCGGCCGAGGCCGTGGATGGCAGCGAGGGGCGCGAGATCGTCATCCCCCGCCGTGCGGGTGAGCCGCTCAAGTTCGACGGCACCACCTACCTGCGGCACTTCGCCCTGCCGAACTTCTATTTCCACGCCACGACGACCTACGCCCTGCTGCGCCATGCCGGTGTGCCGCTGGGCAAATCGGACTTCCTGGGCGCCTGAGCCCCTCGCGGGCGGGAATTGCTGCGCAAAACGCAGGCTATTCCCGCCGCCCGGCGACACGCCGGGGCTCGAGAATCAAGAGAACATCCGCTCAAGCCGTTCGCCGCATGGACATGTCGACGCATCCCGCCGCCCAGCCCCAAGGCATTGCTCTCGTCGAGCAATGGCTGGACCTGGCCCGCAGCGGTCAGTGGTCCCTGCCTTCGGTCATGGACGCCACATCGCGCCTGCAGGCGGCAGGTGCGTTGGAGGCTGCGGCGCTGCTCTACCAGACCTGGGTGTCAGCCACAGCCTCACCGGTTCGCTACGTGGCGTGCTTCAACTGGGGCTCCATCCTTGGTGAGCTGCGCCGCCACAAGGATGCCGAGGCGGTCTACCGCATGGCGCTGGCCATGGCGCCTGCGTTCGCCCAGGCACGCCTGAACCTGGGGCACCAGTTGGAGCATCAGGGCCGCGAGGAAGAGGCGCTGGCCGAGTGGCGCACCGTCTACGAGAACGAGAACCCCGAGAGCCTGGGGGCCGAGCCGCTGAGCCTGCGCCTGCATGCCTTCAACAATGCCGCGCGGCTGCTCGAGCAGCAAAAGCGCTATGAGGAATCCGAAGCGCTGATGCGCCGCTCACTCACGCTGGACCCGCGCCAGAGCGATGTGGCGCAACACTATGTGCACATCCGTCAGAAGCAGTGCGCCTGGCCCGTGTACGACACCTTCGCAGACGTCACCCACAACCACCTGCTGATGAGCACCTCGCTGCTGGGCATGCTGGATGAAAGCGACGATCCGGCCTTGCAGTTGCTGACCGCCCAGCGGTTCGTGCTGGAGAAGGTGGCCAAGGTCACGGCGCCGCCGCTGCACAGGGGGCGACAGCGCGAAGGCAAGATCAAGATCGGTTACCTGTCAGGTGACCTTTGCATGCATGCCGTGGGTCTGTTGACGGCCGAGCTTTATGAGCTGCACGACAAGAACCGGTTCGAGATTCACGCCTTCAGCTGGAGCCGCGAGGACGGCACGCCGCTGCGTGCTCGCATCAAGGCGGCCATGGATCACTACCAGCCGCTGCACGGGGTGAACGACCGCCAGGCCGCCGAAATGATCGCCGAGGCGGGCATCGACGTGCTGGTGGACCTGCAGGGCCTTACCAACGGTGCCCGGCCGAACATCCTGGCCTACCGGCCCGCCCCGATCCAGGTGGGCTACTTGGGGCTGCCGGCGACCTCGGCACTCCCGGGGGTGGACTGGATCCTGGCGGATCGCTTCGTGATGCCGCCTGAGTCGTTGCGGTACTACACGGAAAAGCCCATCTACCTGCCCCACAGCTACCAGGTGAGCGACCGCCAGCGGGTGGCCGGCGAGACGCCCACGCGCGCGGCAGCCGGCCTGCCAGAGACGGGTTTCGTTTTCTGCGCCTTCAACAACAACCACAAGATGAGCGAGGACGTCTGGCGTTGCTGGATGCGCATCCTGCGGCAGGTGCCTGGCAGTGTGTTGTGGTTGCTCGCGGACAACCCGTTCGCCCAAGCCAACCTCACACGCGTGGCTGGCGAGGAAGGCGTGGCTCCTGAACGGCTGATCTTCGCGCCGCGGGCGCTGCCGGCCGACTACCTGGCCCGCTTCAGGCTGGCCGACCTGTTTCTCGATACCTTCCCCTACAACGCTGGCACCACCGCGAGTGACTGCCTGTGGATGGGAACGCCCATCCTGACGCGCTCCGGCAAGACCTACATCTCGCGCATGGCCGGCAGCCTGCTGAGCGCTGTGGGGTTGCCGGACTTGATCACCACGACCCTGGACGAGTACGAACGCCGGGCCGTGCAGATGGGCAACCAGCCCGCGCGCGTGGCATCCTACAAACGCTATCTCGCCGAGCACGGTCGCACATCGCCACTGTTCGATGTGCCCGCTGTGGTGCGAGACATCGAAGTCGAATTCGAGCGCCTGGCGCTCGAGGCCCGGGCCAAGATCTAAATGCCACGCCAACACGATCCCTTCTTTGACGGCCAGCCGCAGGCGGCAAGCTTGCGCTTGGCTGCCAACGGAGAGCCGCCAGCGGCCGCAGATCCGTTGGATGGCCTTGCCAGCCAGCCAGCCGGCGACCCTTTGCTGCAGGCGCTGTCCTGGCTGACGCGCCACCATGGCAGGTCGCGCTCGCCGGAATCTCTTCGGGCAGGCGCGCCGGTCGAGGGCGCCTTGACACCGGACTCCGCCATCCGCGTGATGCGCGAGGCCGGGTACAACGCCGGGCTGCTGCGCAAGTCCATCGACGACATCCATGGGCTGTTGCTGCCGGCCGTGCTGCTGCTCCACGGCGGCGACGCCTGCGTGTTGGTGCGGCGGCTCGACGATGCTGCAGCTGTTGCACCGGGCAGTTGTCGCTACGAGGTCGTCTTCCCCGGGCCTGAGGCGGCAGCCGTTCCGGCGACCACGGCCGAGCTGGAGCCCGAGTACAGCGGCTTCATGCTGGCCGTGTCACCCATCGAGGCTGGAGGCGCCGGCCATGCATCACATGGCGGTCAAGGTGAACCGCACCTGCTGAAGATGGGCGACAAGGGCCTGTCGGCGCATTGGCTCTGGGGCACGCTCAAGCGGTTCACGCCGTACTACCGCGCATCCATGCTGGCGGCCCTGCTGTCCAACGTGCTCATGCTGGTGTCGGGGCTGGTCACCTCCGTCATCTACGACAAGGTCATCCCGCACCAGGCCATGGTGACGCTGTGGACGCTCGCCGTGGGCGCTGGCGTGGCCCTGCTTTTTGACCTGTTTGCGCGTCAGTTGCGCTCCCACCTCATCGATCTCGCGGGCCGCAAGGCGGACCTGGTCATCAGCGCGAAGCTGTACCGCCAGACGCTGGGCGTGCGCATGGAGCACAAGCCGGCGTCGGCAGGCGCTTATGCGGCCTACCTGGCACAGGTGGAAATGGTGCGGGAGTTCTTCACCGGGGCCACGCTGTCTGCGTTGTCCGACCTGCCGTTCCTGGTGATCTTCATCGGCATGACCTTCGTCATCGGCGGCCCGCTGGGGTGGGTGCTGGTGCTGGCGCTGCCGGTCATGATGGGCATGTCCTGGGCCATGCAGGGCGCCATGCGGCGGGCCATGAGCACCAACATGCAGGAGGCTGCGGACCTGCACGGCACGTTGGTGGAGTCGCTTGAAGGTTTGGAAGACTTGAAGACCTCGGGCGCCGAGGGGCGCTTCCTGCGCCGGTACGAGCGCACCACGGCCATCGTGGCGGACACGGCGCTCACGTCACGGGCGCTGTCCAGCTGGAGCATGAACCTCTCCAGCACCTTCCAGCAGGCGATCAATCTCATCCTGTTGGTGTGGGGCGTCTACCTCATCCAGGACGGCGTCATCACGTCGGGGGCGCTCATCGGCTCGGTGATGTTTGCCAGCCGAGCGGTGGCGCCGTTGGGCAGCTTGGTGAGTTTGGCGACCCGCTACCAAGGGGCGCGCGCAGCCATGCTCTCGCTCAACCAGATGATGAACGCGCCCGTTGAGCGCGACAGCACGCGCAATTACGTGCCGCTGTCGCAGGTGACCGGCAAGATCGGGTTGCATGACGTCGGCTTCGCCTACCCCGCTGCGGCCACGGCACACGCGGGGCATGTGCAGCCGGCGCCCGAGGCTGCTGCCTCGCCCAAGGTGTTGCGCAACGTCACCCTGCGGCTGGAGGCGGGTGAGCGCATCGCCATCCTGGGTCGGATCGGCAGCGGCAAGTCGACCATCCTGCGGTTGTTGGGCGGCCTCTACCAGCCGACCGAGGGCATGGTGGAGGTGGACGGCATCGACCTGCGCCAGATCGACCCTGCCGAATTCCGCTCGCGTGTCGGGTTTGTCAGCCAGGAGCCTCGGCTCTTCCTGGGCACGCTGCGCGACAACGTGCTCATGGGGCGCGCGCACCTGGATGCGGGCCGCCTCGTGGAGGTGGCCAAGCTGACCGGCCTGGATCGTGTCGTGGCCGCACACCCGATGGGCTGGGACCTGCCCGTGGGTGAAATGGGGCAGTTGCTCTCCGGCGGGCAGCGGCAGCTGGTGGCGCTGGCGCGTGCGCTGGTCACCCGACCGCAGGTGCTGTTGATGGACGAGCCCACCAGTTCCATGGATGCCCAGAGCGAGATGGCGTTCCTGCGCCAGCTGCGCGATGCCGCAGGCACGGCCACGCTGGTGGTTGTCACGCACCGGCCGGCGGTGCTGGAGCTGGTCCAGCGCATCGTCGTGGTGGACGGCGGCCGTGTCGTCATGGACGGTCCGCGCGATCAGGTCTTGGCGGCGCTGTCCGGTGTGCGCCCCGCTGCGCCCAGCGGGGGGGGCGAGGGCGTCCACATGCACCCGTCGGCGCAGCCGGTGCAGCGCAGCGCCAGCGTATGAGGGGCTTGACGTCTCGGGGGTCGTGGCGTCGTGACCACGTGCCGAGCCCTCGGGGGTGTTTGCGCGAGATCCGTGTATGAGCTTGCTGTCGAAGGAGGAGGGCGTTTTCGTCAGCGCCATCCACGCCGCGCACATCGACGAACCGCTGCCGCGCGCCACCTGGGCGCTGTACCTGCTGTGTGCTGTCGTCACGGTGGGTGTCACCTGGTCGGCTCTGGCCAAGGTGGATGAAATCACCCGCAGCGACGGTCGCGTCGTGCCGGATGGCCGCGAGCAGGTCATCGCCAGCCTGGATGCCGGCATCCTGCGAGAGTTGAAGGTGCGCGAGGGGCAGGAGGTGCGGGCGGGCCAGGAGCTGGCCATCCTCGACCCGACCCGTGTGGAGGCCCAGCAGGCCGAGAGCCAGGTGCGGCTGCTGGCGCTGAAGGCTGCAGCAGCCCGGCTGGACGCCGAAGCGAATGGCCGGGTTGCCGTTCGCTGGCCCGAAGGCGTCGACCCCAAAGCCCGCTACGCCCAGGGTGAGGCGGAG
>JBBIVU010000075.1:0-13013 GCA_037439585.1 Roseateles sp.
CGAACAGGCGCTCCCGAAGTCCGACCTGAAAGCAGCGCAGCAACGGGCTGCCGAAGAGGCGGCAGCCGCCGAGGATCGCGAGGCCGAGATTGCCATCGCCAAGGCGCGCAAGCAGAAGGAGGACAGGGTCCGTGAGGAGGCCGCGCGCCTGGAGCGGGAAAAAACGGCCAGGGAGAAAGAGGCCAAGGCCAAGGCTGCAAAGGAGAGAGCCGACCGCGAGGCCAAGGAAGAACAAGATCGAAAAAGGGCCAAGGAAGCCAAGGCGGCCAAAGACGCAAAGGACGCCAGAGAGGCGAAAGAGGCCAAGGAAGCCGACGCCCGCCGCGAAGCGCAGCGGCAGGAGAACCTGCGCCGCATCCAGGGCATGGCAGCCGGCGTCGCCGGTTCGACAGGCACGGCCGCACAGAACTCGGCACCGTCGGCAGGCTACGCCGGCCGCATCAAGGGCAAGATCCGCCCGCTCATCATTTACGCCGACGAGGGGAGCGCCAACCCGACGGCGGAGGTGCAGGTGACGTTGGGCCCCGACGGCCGCATCCTGGGTACCAAGGTGATCAAGGCCAGCGGCGACGGCGATTGGGACCGCGCCGTGCTGCGTGCCATCGAGAAGGCCGAGACCCTGCCGCGCGATGTGGACGGCCGTGTGCCGCCCGTGCTCATCCTGACCTTCAGGCCACGCGAATGAAACGGTCAGCCGACCATCGGCCGGCCCCGTAAAGCGCAACCAACGCGGCCAGCACGCCCCACAGGGTGTGCTGCGCCAGGCCTGCTGGCGAGAGATCCTCGGGCGGCAGCGACAGCACAGCCATCAGGTTGACGACAAACAGCCCCGCCCCGGCGAGCCGGCCGGCCAGGCCGAGCACCAGCAACACGGGCAACGCCAGTTCACCGGCCGTGCCCGCACAGACCGCCCAGGCGGGAGGCAGCAACGGCACCTGGTAGTAGTCGTTGAACAAAGCCAGCGTGGACGACCAGTCGCGCAGCTTGGCCAGGCCGGAGGCAAAGAACACCTGGGCAAGGTGCAGCCTCGCAGCCAGCAGCGCGGCAGACTGCAAATGCCCTATCAGTGGAGTCAGCGGCGCTGGCATCCGGCCGGGTGTCAGGCCCGGATCGGTGAAGGTGCGCAGGGCAGCGGAAAACAGACGCTTCATCGGCTTGGTATCCGGTGGTGGGGGGAGGCGCTGACCTTGTGAAGCCAGCCTTTCATCAGCGCGGCTTGCAGCCACGCACTGAAGTCCAAGTCGGCCTCAGCCCCGGAACCTTTCACTTCGCCACCCTGCAAAGCGTCTGCCAGGTTCACCCCCGCCAGCACGGCACGAAAGAACGCGGCCTCGGCGGCGGTCAGCGATTGCGACATGGCCCGCCAGCCCTGGCGCCAGACCAGCACGGGCCCGTCGCGCTGGGTCAACAACGCGGTGCCCGGGCGCAGCACCAGCCACACCCCTTCCGGTGCCACCTGGCCCAACAGCTGCAACGACTCGGCGTCCAGTTCGACGTCATGCGCCCGCTCGGCCTGGTGCGAGGCCCAGTCCAGCCGTGCCAGGTCGGGCAGGCCTGAGGCCTCCCCCGCGCGCTCAACCAGGAAACCCACCAACGCAGCGCCCCACTCGCCCAGGTCGCCCCGCTCAGGAGGGTGATGGCGCCAAAACGTCCAGGCCAGCGACGCGAACTCGGCCTCACCCAGTGCACCGTGCAGGCGCTCGAAGGCCACAGCCAGCGCCTGGGCCGACAGGGCGCGGAGGTTGTTGCGGTAGGCCGCCACGCCGTGCTCGGTTCCGGTCAACGCGGTCGGTGGGTCAGCACGCCCGAGCAGCGCGTCGACCAGCGCCTGCTGATCGACCCTCATGACTGCATCGCGCTGGCCCGCTCAGCCTCGGCCAGCAGCACGGCCAGCGCTGGCACGTCGGTGTCCCACTCGATCAAGGTAGGTGTGGGCCCCAAACGGTGGATGGCATGGCCATAGACACGCCAGACCTCGTCCCGCACCTGCGACCCATGGTCGTCGATGACCAGGCCGTCCGGCAAATCGCAATGGCCGGCCAGATGGATCTCGCCCACGCTGCCGGGGCGGACGGCGTCCACCCAGCGCATGGCCTCGCGCGCGGCCGCCTCGGCATCCCGGCCGGCATTGCGCGCATTGACCACCAAGTTGTTCACATCCAGCAGCAGGCCGCAGCCGCTGCGGCGTGTGAGTTCGTTGAAAAACTCGGGTTCGGCCAGTGTGTCGCCGGCCCAGCCCACGTAGGCGCTGATGTTTTCCACCAGCAGCGGCCGGCCCAGACGCTGCTGGACCTGATCCACATGCCTCACCATCACGGACAGCGATTCGTCGTTGAAGGGGATGGGCAACAGGTCGCCTGCATGCAGCCCCGTGCCGACGCGGGCAAAGCAGGCGTGGTCGGACACCCAGCGGGGCTGCGCTCGCCGCACCAGGCGCGCCAGGCGGTCCAGGTGCCAGTCATCGAGCCCTACCGCCGAGCCCAGGCCCAGACCCACGCCGTGCAGGCTCAGCGGGTAGGCCTCGCGGCCGGCATCGAGCACGGCCAGCGCGAGGCCACCGTCGGCAAAGAAGTTTTCGGAATGAACCTCGATGAAGCCCAAGGCTGGCCGTTCCGCCAGCAGGGCTTCGTAGTGAGGCTGGCGCCAGCCTATGCCCACGCAAGGGCCGGTTGGCGCCACAGCCAACGGCGTCAAAGGCTCACTTCTTGGCTGGTGCCGTGGTTTTGCCACCTTCCTTTTCGCAGCTGCCCTTGGCCACGTATTTCCACTCATCGGCACCCTTGTCCACCTTGGACTGGCCGGCGCACGAGTGGCTGCCACTGGCGTTGGCGCAGTCGTTCTGGCCGGCCTTGGCGATGCCGTAGCACTTTTCCTTGGCGCTGGCTGCTTGAGCCTGGGCAACGACGCCCAACGACAGGGCTGCAGCCAGGGCGGAGGACACGAGGGCTTGGGTTTTCATGGACAGTTCTCCAAAAGGTTGCGAAGTGGAAGGCGGCCGATCATCCGGCGGCGAGAAAGCAGTCGCAAGTCCGGGGCGGGTCCTTACACTGCCGCCGCCATGACCGCTTCCGATGCTTCCCAAGATTACTGCCAACAGATCGAAGCCTTGCGCCCGACGCTGTTGAAGTACGCTGGGCTGCAACTGCGCAACACGGCATGGGCTGAAGATGCAGTCTCCGAAACCCTGTTGGCGGCGCTGGAGAAACCCCAGGCCTTTGCCGGCCGCAGCCAGCTCAAGACCTGGCTGGTCGGCATCCTCAAGCACAAGCTGGTGGACCAGATCCGCAAGAACAGCCGCGAGCTGTCCACCACCGCCGCCAGCGACGACGGCGAGGACCTGGACGACCTGCTGTTCTCTCGCGACGGCCACTGGCGCGAGACCCAGCACGACTGGGGCAACCCGGAGGATGCGCTGCGGCAGGTCGATTTCATGAAAGTGCTCGAAGCCTGCGTGGAAAAACTGCCCGGTCAGCAAGGGCGGCTCTTCATGATGCGGGAATGGCTGGAGCTGGACTCCGACGAGATCTGTAAGGAACTGGCCATCACCCCGACCAACCTGTGGGTCATGCTGCACCGGGCCCGCCTGCGGCTCAGGGAGTGTCTGCAGGCCGGATGGTTCAACGCGGCACCCGTTGGAGGAGCGCTTTGATCAAGCTGATGATCACCTGCCGCGAGGCCACGCAGCTGACCTTGCAGTCCGAAGACCGGACCTTGCCCCTGTCCGAGCGCCTCTCGGTGCGCCTGCATCACCGCATGTGCGGCAATTGCCGGCGGTTTGCCCGACAGGTGCAACTCATGCGCCAGGCGAGCGCACGCTGGCGGCAGTACAGCGGAGAGTGATCAGCTCGTCGGGGCGCCCTCGTCGAAGGGGGCGGTCACCAGCGCATCGTCAGCCTGCAACGCGATGACCAGCGCCAGGCGGATGGCCTCCACCTGTGCTGCCAAGCCCATGCTGGCCACCGACGGATGCGATCGCGCCGCCTGTTCGGGCAAGGCCGGGAGGTGGATGAACCCGCTGCGAACGCCCTTATTCGCCAGCCGATGCTGCAGTTCGAAAAACACCTGATTGCAGACGAAGGCCCCGGCCGAGAGCGACAAGCCCGCAGGATGGCCCGCGGAGCGCAACGCGTCGCGCATGGCCTTGACGGGCAGTGTTGAGAAATAGGCGTCGGGTGCCCCGCGGTGCACGGGCACGTCTTGCGGGCGCTCACCGGCGTTGTCCGGGATGCGTGCATCGATCAAGTTGACAGCCACCCTTTCGATGGACACCTCGCTGCGCCCGCTGGCCAGCCCCAAGGCCACCACCAGGCAGGGTTTGACGGCAGCCAGCGCCGTCTCCAGTGCTGCCGGCGCCGTGCCGAAACAGGTGGGCAGGCAACAGGCGTGCACCGTGGCCCCGCCCACCACCTGCCCGTGCAGCGAGCGTGCCACTTCCCAGGACGGGTTGATGGCATCGCCACCGAAGGGTTCGAAACCGGTAAGCAGGATGTTCATCCGGGCATTCTCGCGAACCCTGGGAAACCCGGACCGCGCGCGGTGTGATCTGAATCCGCCACCACTGACTTTCACGGGGCATGCGGGGCCCGGCGCCCCTCCATAATCGGCAGCAATGTCCCAGCGTCCGCCCATGAACGACCCGTCCCAGCCTTTTCCCTGGCCCCACGGCGATGCCGATGCCGCGTCTGGCGGCCCGGGTGCACCAGGCACCGGTTTCTTGTGGCCCTCCCCGCCGTACTCCGCCTACCCCCAGGCCCAAGGGCAGCGGGGACCCGAGCCCTGCGAGATCCTGGGGCTGAACAACAGCCGCAGTCTGGGCCAGTTGCTGCGCCTGGACGCCACAGACCGGCTCGCGCACATCAACGTGCCGCCCGCGCGCAACAGCATGCCGCTGAAGTTCAGCCAGTTCAGGGCCATCAAGTTGCAGCACCCGTTGACGGTGCCACCCCAACATGCCAGTGACCTGAGCTCGGTGCTCAGCGTCGACCAGCGCCCCCGCGCGCCGTTCCGCATCGTTTTCCATGGCGGCGGCGAACTCAAGGGCATCACCATCGGGCACCACCACGACAGCCTCGGGCTCTTCCTGTTCCCTCCACTGTCCGACAACGACGACTCCGTGCGCCGCGTGTTCGTGCCGCGCGAGGTGATGATGCATTTCGAGATCGGCGAGCGCATTGGCGACGTGCTGCTCAAGGAGCAGCTCGTCACGCCCGAGCAGCTCCGGAGCGCCGCCATCGAGCAGAACAACCTGCGCCAGCGCCGCGTCGGAGACATCCTGGTCGAGCAGCACATCGTCACCGCCGATCAACTGCTGAAGGCCATCGAGCAGCAGGCCAAGATGCCCATGGTGCGCATCGGCGAGGCACTGCTGGCCCTGGATCTGGTGACGCCAGAACAACTGGACCTGGCCCTGGCCCAGCAGCGCGATGACCGCTCCGTGCCCCTGGGCGAGTTGCTGGTGCGCGGGGGCGTCATCAGCCGAGCCCAGCTGCAATCGGCGCTGGCACGCAAGATGGGCTATCCCATCGTCGACGTCGAGAACTTCGTCATCGAGCCCGATGCCGTGCGCAAGCTGCCCCAGGCGGTGGCCAAACGGCTGGACGTGCTGCCGCTGGTGCTGCGCGATGGCCGCCTGATCGTGGCGATGGAGGACCCGACCCGTCGGGATGCACTGGACGAGGTTGAGTTCATCACGCAACTCAAGGTGGTGCCCACGCTGACCAAGCTCGGCACCTTGCAGTTCGCCATCCCGACCGCCTTCGACCGCTTCGGCGCCGAAGCCCTGCCCCGCAGCAGCACGGACCCCCTGCCCGACTTCACCCCGGACTTTGCGCTGGACAACTCCAACAAGCTCATCGAAAGCCTGGAGCGCGACAGCAGTGAGCGGGCCGGCAAGGAGGATGAGTCGGCCATCGAACAGAGCGACAACTCGCTGGTGCGCCTGATCAACTCCATGATCATCGAGGCGCACGGCCAGGGCGTATCGGACATCCATATCGAGACCTACCCCGGGCGCGAGAAGCTCAAGATCCGCTTCCGCCGTGACGGCGTGTTGCAACCCTACCTGGAGCTGCCGCACACCTACCGCAACGCCGTGATCGCCCGCATCAAGATCATGTGCGACCTCGACATCTCGGAGCGCCGCAAGCCGCAGGACGGCAAGATCAACTTCGCACGCTTCTCAGCCCAGCACAGACTGGAGCTGCGCGTGGCCACCATCCCCACCAACAACGGGCTGGAAGACGTGGTGATGCGCCTGCTGGCCAGCAGCAAGCCCATGCCGCTGGACCGCATCGGCCTGGCACCAGCCAACCTGGAGGCCCTGCAGGCCGCCGTGGCGCGACCCTACGGCATGGTGTTGTGCGTCGGCCCCACGGGGTCCGGCAAGACCACCACGCTGCACTCCGCGCTGAGCCACATCAACCAACCCGAGCGAAAGATCTGGACAGCCGAGGATCCTGTCGAAATCACGCAGGCCGGGCTGCGCCAGGTGCAGGTGAATCCCAAGATCGACTGGACTTTCGCCAAGGCATTGCGGGCCTTCCTGCGGGCGGATCCGGACGTGATCATGGTGGGTGAAATCCGCGACCAGGAAACCGCCGAGATTGCCGTGGAGGCTTCACTCACCGGCCACTTGGTGCTGTCCACGCTGCACACCAACAGTGCGCCGGAGACCATCACCCGGCTGCTGGACATGGGCATGGACCCGTTCAACTTCGCCGACTCGCTGCTGGCCGTGCTGGCCCAGCGCCTGGTTCGACGCGCCTGCAGCGCCTGTCAGACCAGCGAGCCCATGGCCGAGGCCGAGCTGAGCGAACTGCTGGATGACTACCTGCACGTCTTCCCTGCGGAGAGCCGCCCCAGCAAGCTCCCCCTGATGGCGGAATGGATCAAGACGCACGGACAGCAGGGCCGCCTGATGAAGTTCACCAGTCCCGGCTGTCCCACCTGCGGCCACAGCGGCTACAAGGGCCGCGCCGGGCTGCACGAGCTGCTCACCGTGTCCAAGAACATCCGCCGGATGATCCAGACGGGCTCGCGCGCGGAAGAGCTCCAGCACGCGGCCTTGGCCGAAGGCATGCGCTCGCTGCGCCAGGACGGCATCGTGAAGGTGCTGCAAGGCATCACCACCTTGTCTGAGGTCCACGCCACCAGCAATGCATGAAGTGACATCCAGCCCCCCTGCCCGCCTCGTGCCCCCTGCCGAGAGGCACGGCCCGCTGCTTGGCCGAGCCAGCTGTGCAGCCGCCGCCCTGGGGGAGCAAGCCTTGAGAACGCCTCGGCACCGAGGCACCTCAGAACCCACGCTGAAAGTTCGAGTCGATGAGTGAAGCTTTCGTCGAGACCGCTGCCGCGCCCCGCCCCAAGCTCCGCCTGGGCGATGTCCTCATCGAGCAGCAGCTCATCTCGGCAGAACAGCTGACGCAGGCCCTGGACCTGCAACGCGCCACCGGCAAGAAGCTCGGCCGCATCCTTGTCGAAGCCAACCTCATCACCGAGGAGGCCCTGGCCCATGTGCTGGCCCGCCAGCTGCGTGCCCCGTTTGTCAACCTCAAGACCTTCCCGCTCAAGACCGAACTGGTGCGCCTGTTGCCTGAGACCCCCGCGCGGCGCTTTCGTGCGTTGGTGCTGGAGGAGCGTGGTGACACCCTGCTTGTGGCCATGGCCGACCCGCTGGATCTGTTCGGCTTCGATGAGCTGGCCAAAATCCTGAAACGCCGGCTGGCCATGGCGGTGGTGGCCGACAGCCAGCTCGCAGCCGTCTACGACAAGCACTACCGCCGCAACGACGAAATCTCCGGGCTGGCCAAGGCGCTGGAGAAGGACATCGGCGACGCGGTGGACTTCGGTGCTTTGCAAGCCAGCGTGGGGCAGGAGGGGGCGCCCGTCGTGCGGCTGCTGCAGTCGGTGTTCGAGGACGCCACACGCGCTGGCGCGTCCGACGTGCACATCGAGCCGCAGGAGGGGGAGCTTCTCATCCGCAACCGCGTCGACGGCCTGCTGCAGACGCTCACGCAGGCCGACAAGCGCATTGCTCCTGCGCTCGCTCAGCGCTTGAAGCTGATGGCTGGCCTCGACATTTCCGAAAAGCGCCTGCCCCAGGACGGCCGTTTCACGCTGCGCCTGAGCGACCGCACCCTGGACGTGCGCCTGTCCACCATGCCCAGCCAGCATGGCGAGTCGGTCGTCATGCGCCTGCTGGGCCAAGGCTCCGCGCTGCGGCGCCTGGCGGACATCGGCATGCCGGAGAACATGCTCAGGCGCTTTCGGGAACTGCTTGGGCGGGACTCGGGCATGATCCTCGTGACCGGCCCGACGGGCTCCGGCAAGACCTCCACCCTGTATGCAGCACTTGCGGAGATCGATGCTGAACAGCAGAAGATCATCACGGTGGAAGACCCGGTGGAATACCGTCTGCCGGGGCTCACGCAGGTGCAGGTGAACGAGAAGATCGAGCTGGATTTCGCTCGCGTGCTGCGCGCCGCACTGCGCCAGGACCCCGACGTCATCCTCGTGGGTGAGATGCGCGATGCCGAGACCGCCGAGATCGGCCTGCGCGCCGCCATCACCGGCCACCTGCTGCTGAGCACGCTGCACACCAAGGACACCCTCTCCACACCCTTCCGCCTGCTGGACATGGGGGCCCCACCCTTCATGGTCGCCACCTCGCTGCAGGCGGTGCTGGCCCAGCGGCTGCTTCGCGGCGTATGCAAACACTGCGCCGAACCGCACCAGGCGACGCCGCAGGAGCAGGCATGGATCCACGAGGTCCAGGCCTTGAATGGTGAGCCCGCAGCGTCGGTGGCCAGTGTCAAGGGCCGCGGCTGCTCGGAATGCAATGGCACCGGCTACCAGGGACGGCGCGGCATCTACGAGATGCTGGAGCTGGACCCGGACATGGCCCTGGCCATCCAGCGCAGCGACGCGGGTGCCTTTCTGGCTGCCGCAAGGCGCTCGCTGCGGGGCAAGACGCTGGCCGACCGCAGCCTGGCGCTGGTGCGCGACGGCAAGACTTCGCTGGCCGAGGCCGTGCGCATCAGTGTGGACGCTGAATGACCCGGGGCTGATCGCTGATGGGCAACTTCGCATTCAAGGGCAGGAACGGCCGCGGCGAACTGGTCGAGGGCATCGTCGATGCGGTCAGCAGCGACGCCGTGGCCGCGCAACTGATGGCCGGCGGCGTGGTGCCGGTCAGCATTGAAGCGACGGCGGCTGCCGTCAACGTGGCCGGCGGCAGCAACTGGCTGGAAGCCCTGCTCGCCAAGCCCATCACGCAGGAGGACGCCCTGGTGCTGACGCGCCAGCTCTACACGCTGCAGAAGGCCGGTGTCCCCATCCTGAGGTCCCTGGCCGGGCTGCAAGCCTCGACCTCGCACCCTGGCATCGTCAGCCTGCTGCAGGACGTGCGCTCCAGCCTCGACCAGGGCCGCGAGCTGGCCACCGCCTTTGGCCGCCACCCCAAGGTGTTCAGCGCCTTCTACGTGGCCATGACCCGCGTGGGCGAGCTGACCGGGCGCCTGACCGAGGTTTTCCACCGCCTGGCGGCCCACCTGGAATTCGAGCTCGACATCCGCGCCCGCATCAAGCAGGCGCTCCGCTACCCCACCATGGTCGTCATCGCCATGGGCATTGCGCTGCTGGTCATCAACCTGTTCGTGCTGCCCAAATTCGCGGAGGTCTTCTCGCACTTCAAGGCCGAGCTGCCGCTGATGACGCGCATCCTGCTCGGCTTCTCCAGCTGGACGGTGAAGTGGTGGCCGATGGTGATGGCGGGGCTCATCGGGCTGGTGCTGGCCTGGCGCAATTGGGTGGCCACCCCTGGCGGCCGGTACGTCTGGGACCGCTTCAAGCTCCGCATGCCCATCGCCGGCAACATCGTGCTCAAAGCCACCCTGGCACGATTTGCCCGCAGCTTTGCGCTGGCCAACAGCTCAGGCGTGCCGATCAGCCAGGCCATGACCGTGGTGGCCCAGACCGTGGACAACGCCTACATCGGCGCGCGCATCGAGCAGATGCGCGATGGCGTAGAGCGGGGTGAAAGCATCTCGCGCTGTGCCACAGCCGCCGGGGTGTTCACCCCCATCGTGCTGCAGATGATTGCCGTGGGTGAAGAGACCGGTGAGTTGGACACCCTGATGACAGAGATCGCCCAGATGTACGAGCGCGAGACGGACTACGCCATCAAAGGCCTGTCGGCCGCCATCGAACCCCTGCTGCTGGCCCTGATCGGCGGACTGGTGCTGGTGCTGGCACTGGGTGTGTTCATGCCGCTGTGGAGCTTGGGGCAGGCAGCCATGGGCCGTTGACCCGAAGGTGTGAAACCTGCAACGCTTTGCGCGTGGACGGCAATCGGTTGCAGAAGTCGTGAGCTATTCACTTCCTGCGGCACCAGCGCTGCTTGATAGTGCGGCCATCCCCGCGACAGACAGCGCTCAAGCGCAGGAAGGCACTCATGAACAAGTCCAAGCAAGCTGGTTTCACCCTGATCGAGCTGGTGATGGTCATCGTCATCCTCGGCGTCCTGGCCGCCGTGGCGCTGCCGAAGTTCATTGCCGTGGATGCGGACGCTAAGGTCGCCGCGCTCAACGGCATTGGCGGTGCGCTCAGCTCCGCGTCGGCCATCAACTACGCGGCCCGCAAGGCGAACGCCGCCAATGGCGTTGCAGTGGCCAACTGCACCGCCGTCGCCAACGCGCTGCAGGGCGGGCTGCCCAGCGGCTACTCGATCGACAGTGCAGCGCTGACCGCTGACACGACCTCCACCACCTGTGTGGTGCGCCAGACAGGCACGACCGCTGCCGTCGGCGCCACACCGACGGTGGCCGTCAATTTCACGGCAACCGGCATCTGATGCCCGCCGCGCCGCGTGCGGCGCAAGAGGGCTTCACGCTGATCGAACTCATCCTCGTCATCGTGATTGCAGCCGCCCTGGCCGTCTTCGCGCTCCCCAAGGTGCTGGACATGGCGATGTGGCGGCTGCGTTCGTTCGGTGACGACCTGCAGGCCCGGCACCAGGCCATGCTCCGCCTGGCCCTGCAGCAACGCCGGCCCATCATGGCCACCATCACAGGCACTGGCGTCAGCTGGGCCTACGTCGGTGGCGCCAGCCTCGGCGTTCTGAACTGCCCGCCCACCGCGTCACCCTGCATCGCCGAGGGTGGCAGCCGCACGGTCACGTTCAACAACGGCAACGACGGCACCGTGGTCACCAGCACGGCGGCGGCCCTGACGGCAACGGTCGCCTATGGCAGCTACAGCCAGGCTTACCGCATCGAGGCCGATACCGGGCTGATCTACCCAACGCCTTGAGGCAGCACCTGTGTTCGGCTCGGCTAGCATCACGCGCATGTTGGCGCTGTCCCGCAGGCCGCGTGCGCGTGGTCTGACCCTGATCGAACTGCTGCTCTTCGTCGTCGTTGTCGGCATCGCGCTGTCCGCGATGCTGCAGGTCTTCGTCACCGCCACCAAGTCGAGCGTCGACCCCATGGTCCGGCGCCAGCAACTGGCCGTTGCCGAATCACTGCTGCGTGAGGTCGAGCTGATGCCCTTCACCTGGTGCGACCCCACCGACGCCAATGTGGAAACAGCCACCTCGGCCGGCGGCTGCGCGTCACTTGCGGAAGGCAACGGCCCCGAGGCCGGCCAGACCCGCTATGGCCCCACCAATTTTTTCAACAACGTCAACGACTATGCCGGCTTCTCCATGAGCGGCATCCGCGACGTGACGAACGCTGCCGTGGCTGGGCTCAGCGGCTACAGCGCTGCCGTGGCAGTGACGGGCGTCGCCCTGGACAACATCACCGCGGGTGACGCGTTGAAGATCACCGTCACCGTCACCGCTCCCGACAACAGCACGGTCAGCCTCCAAGGCTGGCGCACCCGTTATGCGCCCAACGCCCCGGACTGAACACCCCAGCCCGGCCCGCTCGGGCGGCTTCACACTCATCGAGTCGGTGATGGTCATTGCCATCACCGGCGTGGTCATCGGTGTGCTGTCGGTCTTCATCCTCCCGGCCAGCACCGCCTACCTGTCCAGCAGTGCGCGGGCCCAGCTGGGCGATGAGGCCGACACGGCACTGCGCCGCATGGCGCGCGATCTGGCGTTGGCCCTGCCCAACAGCGTGCGGGTTTCGGCCAGCGGGCAGAGCGTCGAGCTGATCCCGGTCAGCGGTGCCGCTCGCTACGCCACAGAGTCTGGCGACCCGCTGCTCTTCGGTACGGCTGACACCAGCTTCGACATCGTCGGCCCAACGCTCAAGCTGAGCCATGCCGGCCAGCAGCTGGCCTGGTACAACCTGGGTGCCGGCATCGCCGACGCCGACGCCTACACCCTCAGCAACGTGCGCACCGCCACCAGCGCCGCCGGCAACGCCAGCAATGTCGGCATTTCCGGCGCGGCGTTGCCCAACGCGCTGATGGCCCCCCCCTTCCGGGTCTACGCCATCGAGCCCCCGGTCAGCTACCGCTGCGACACCACCGCCCGCACCCTCACCCGTTACACCAAATACGGCTTCAGCGCCACCCAGCCCGACCCGCCTGCTGGCGGCAGCAGTGCGGTGCTGGCCCGCGACGTGTCGGCATGCACCTTCGCCTTCAGCCCGAGCACCGTGACGGCGCGCTACGGCCTGGTCACGCTTCAACTCTCGCTCAGCCGCGCGGGCACTGGGGAAACGGTGAGCCTCTATCACGCCGTTCACGTGGACAACCTGCCATGAACCGCCACCACGGACGCCCCCCGGCCCGACAGGGCTTCACCATGATGTCCATGCTGTTCATCCTGGTGGTGCTGGCGGCCTTGGGCGTGGCGCTGGCTTCCCTCAGCCAAAGGCAGCAGCTCGGTGCGGCCGGCGAACTGGCGGCGGCCAAGGCCTACCAGGCGGCGCTGGCAGGTCTGGAATGGGGCAGCTATCAGATCCTTCCCGGCAGCACGCAACCCGCCTGCTTTGCGAGCAAGAGCTTCCAAGTGCCCGACCAACTGGCCGACTTCACAGTGACCGTCACCTGCACCCGGACCC
>JBBIVU010000076.1:0-12909 GCA_037439585.1 Roseateles sp.
CGTCGTAGAGCGGTCGCAGGTAGGGGTCGACCTTCTGCGTCAGGTCTCCGGGCAGGAAGCCCAGGCGCTCGCCGGCCTCCACGGCCGGGCGGGTGAGGATGATGCGCTGCACGGTCGAGCGCTCCAGCGCGTCCACGGCACAGGCCACGGCCAGGAAGGTCTTGCCGGTGCCGGCCGGGCCCAGGCCGAAGGTGATGTCGTGCGACAGGATCTGCTGCAGGTACTGGTGCTGCCGGGGCGTGCGCGCGGCCAGGTCGGCGCGGCGGGTGCGCAGCACCAGGCCCCCTTCCTCCGGCGTGGCAGTCGCCACTTCAGGCGACTGGGCCTCAACCAGCGCGAGCTGCATGGTCTCGGCCGCCAGCGGCCTGCGGGCGCGTTCATAGAGCGCCTCCAGCAAGCTGCGGGTGCGCTCGGCCGTGGCCTTGGGTCCGTCGACCCGGAACTCAGCGTCTCGCCGACTCAACTTGACGCCCAGCGCGGCCTCGATCTCACGCAGATGAACATCCAGGCTGCCGCAGACGCGGGCCAGGCGGGTGTTGTCGACAGGTTCCAGGGCGAAGCGCAGGATCACGGTGAGTGGCTTGAAAGTGGACGCAGATTGTCGCCGGCTGCGGATTTCTGGTGCATTCCCCGGCGCACCACCCGTGGGTGCTCCCGCACAATGCCGCACCATGACGATCACGAATGCGCCGAGGGCCTGCCTGGCTCGGCGCCCGCCCCTGTCCTTCCTGTTGCCCTTGGCCTTGCTGTGCCCGTTCGCAGCCGAGGCTCAGTCCGTGTCCAGCAGCCTGTACTGGGCCGGCACGCTGCACGCCTGGGTGGCCGCGATGCTGGCCCTGATGGCCACGCTCATCGGCCTGGTTTCGGGCCTGCATCCGCGTGAGCGGCCTGCGAGCTTCCTCATTGGCATGATGCTGAGCTGGGTGGTGTTGCGTGCTGCCACGGCCCCGGCCGCAGCAGGCCTGCGTCCGCTGCTGATGACCTTGCTGGTGCTGTGTGGTGTGCAGTACCTGCTCAGGCAAATGAACTGGAAGCGCAGTTGGATCGACCACGCGCTGCTGATCCAGTGCCTGGTGGTGCCCGCCAGCCTGCTGTTGACGACTGGCCAGGTCGGCCTGCTGGGCACCCTCTGGCACGCCGTGCTGAGCCTGGAGTTGGTGGCCGCCATGGGTTGGTCGCTGTGGTTGCGCCGCCTGCACCCGCAGGCAGCACCTGACGACATGCAGGCCCGCGACTTCGGCCTGATGGCGGCCCTGCTGCTGCCCACCATGGCAGCCCTGGTGGCCGAGATTGCGCTCGCCGCCACCAGCGAGTCCTTGTGGTGGACGGCGTCACCGTGGCTCGGCTTGATGCTGCCTCTGCTGATGCTGGCCCTTGGCCTGCAACTGGTGAATGGCGTGGCCCAGGCGCGGGTGGAAGCCGAGAAGCGTGCAGCGGCTCTCGAACAGCGCATGGCCGAACGCATTGCAGAAGTGGAACGCAGCCACAGCCTGCTGGCTGAGCAGAAGCTGGAGCAGGTGACCGAGCGCGAGCGAAAGCGCATTGCCGCTGACCTGCACGATGACCTCGGCGCCAAGCTGCTGACCATCGTGCACACCAGCGAGTCCGACCGCATCTCCACACTCGCCCGGGAGGCCCTGGAAGAGATGCGCCTGTCCGTGCGGGGCCTCACCGGCAAGCCGGTGCACCTCATCGACGCCCTGGGCGATTGGCGCGCCGAGGTGGTGTCGCGCCTGGGCCAGGCCAACATCCTTGCCGAGTGGAAGAGCCCGGCCGAAGACATCGAGCACACCTTCCAGGCCCGCTCCTATGTGCAGACCACCCGCATCCTGCGTGAGTCGGTGTCCAACATCATCAAGCACAGTGGCGCCACGAACGCGACCATCACCAGCGCTGTGCAGGAGGGTGACTTCATCCTCACCATCCAGGACAACGGCCAGGGCATTCCCACCGAACTCGATGGCCGGTTGGATCGTGGCCACGGCATGGCGAGCATGAAATCACGCGCCAAGCAGATGCATGGCCAGTGTCTGGTGGAATCCGGCCCCGGGTGGGGTACTGTCATCCGCCTGACGATTCCGCTATGAATTC
Source organism: Roseateles sp. (assembly GCA_037439585.1). GTDB lineage: Bacteria > Pseudomonadota > Gammaproteobacteria > Burkholderiales > Burkholderiaceae_C > Pelomonas. The sequence continues at coordinate 2,092 of JBBIVU010000076.1, forward strand.
GCTCCCGTTTTCCGAGGTCCGCCCATGAATCACATCCTGCTGCTCGAAGACATTCCGGAAATCCGCGCCTGGCTGAAAGCGCTGATCAAGCAGGTCTTCGCCAACGCCCAGATCACCGAGTGCTCGCGTGTGCAGGATGCGTTGTCCATGGTCAACAGCCAGCGCTTCACGCTCGCGCTGCTGGATCTGGGGCTGCCGGACGGCTCGGGTGTGGAGGTCATCGCTGCGCTGCGCGAGAAGCAGCCCGAAGTGCAGTCGGTGATCGTCACCATCCACGACGACGACGAGCACCTCTTCCCCGCACTGCAGGCGGGTGCCTTCGGCTACCTGCTCAAGGAGCAGTCGCGCGAGCTGCTGGTGGAGCAACTGCAGCGCATGAGCGGCGGCGAACCACCGCTGTCGCCGTCCATCGCGCGCAAGGTCATCGCCTACTTCGCCGCACAGGTGAAGAAGCCGGCCTCGACGTTGTTGCACGAGGTCTCGCTCACCGACCGCGAGACCGAGGTGCTGCTGCGCGTGGCCAAGGGCTACACGCTGCCGGAGATCGGCGTGCAGTTGGGCCTCTCCCGCCACACGATCGCCGACTACGTGAAGCAGATCTACCGCAAACTCAACGTGAGCTCGCGTGCCGAGGCCGCGCTCGAAGCGCAGCGACTGGGGTTGTTTGGCAGGAACTGAGGTGGGTTCGGCCCGGATAATCGGGCCATGATCGGAAGACTCAGCGGCGTCATCGCCGAGAAAACACCGCCCCAGGTCGTCATCGACGTGGCAGGCGTGGGCTACGAAGTGGACGTGCCCATGAGCACTTTCTTCAACCTCGGTGGCCTGGGCGAGAGAGCCGTGCTGCTCACCCACCTGACGGTGCGCGAGGATGCGCACCAACTCTTTGGCTTCCTCACCCACGAGGAGCGCGCCACCTTCCGCCAGCTCATCAAGATCAGCGGTGTCGGGCCCAAGATGGCACTGGGTCTGCTGTCCGGGCTGTCGGTGGCGGAGCTGGCACAAGCCGTGTCGCGCCAGGAGGCTGGACGACTGACCAAGGTGCCGGGCATCGGCAAGAAGACTGCCGAGCGCCTGTTGCTGGAGCTCAAAGGCAAGCTCGGCCCCGATATCGCCCTGCCGACCACCGTGGCCAACGACGACCAAGCCGACATCCTTCAGGCGCTGGTGGCCCTGGGCTACAGCGAGAAGGATGCTGCCGCCGCGCTGAAGGTGCTGCCTCCCGATGTGGGCGTGAGCGAAGGCATCAAGCTGGCGCTGAAGAAACTGTCGTGAGGCGCTGGCCATGAGCATCCAGACCGACAATTTCGCCCCGGCCCCCCGCACGGTCAGCGCCACCCCCGAATCCAGCCGCGAAGAAGCCCTCGAGCGTGCGCTGCGCCCGAAGCTGCTGGACGACTACGTCGGCCAGAGCAAGGCCCGCGAGCAGCTGGAAATCTTCATTGGCGCCGCCCGCAAGCGCCATGAAGCGCTGGACCACGTGCTGCTGTTCGGCCCACCGGGCCTAGGCAAGACGACGCTGTCCCACATCATCGCGGCGGAACTGGGCGTGAACCTGCGCCAGACCTCCGGTCCGGTGCTGGAGAAGCCCAAAGACCTCGCCGCCATCCTGACCAACCTCGAGAAAAACGACGTCCTCTTCATCGACGAGATCCACCGGCTGAGCCCGGTGGTCGAGGAGATCCTGTACCCGGCGCTGGAGGACTACCAGATCGACATCATGATCGGCGAGGGCCCGGCTGCACGCTCCATCAAGCTGGACCTGCAGCCTTTCACGCTGGTCGGGGCCACCACGCGCGCCGGCATGCTGACCAACCCGCTGCGCGACCGCTTCGGTATCGTCGCGCGGCTGGAGTTCTACACGCCGGCCGAGCTGCAACGCATCGTCACCCGCTCGGCCGACCTGCTTGGCGCCCCCATCGACGGGGAAGGTGCCCTGGAAATCGCCCGGCGCTCGCGTGGCACACCTCGCATCGCCAACCGCCTGCTGCGCCGTGTGCGCGATTACGCCGAAGTGAAGGCCGATGGCAGGATCGTGGCCGGCATTGCAGACAAGGCCCTGGCCATGCTGGATGTCGATCCCCAGGGCTTCGACCTGATGGACCGCAAGTTCCTGGAGGCCGTCGTCCACCGCTTTGACGGCGGTCCGGTCGGGCTGGAGAACGTGGCAGCGGCCATCGGCGAAGAAGCCGGCACCATTGAAGACGTGATCGAGCCCTACCTGATCCAGCAAGGTTTCCTGCAGCGCACCCCGCGCGGCCGCATCGCCACACTGGCGGCCTACCGACATCTGGGCGTCACCCCTCCCAGCAACAAATCATCTCCAGACTTGTTCGGCGAGTGAACGAATGCCACGAATGCCCTACGGCGAGGGCCGCCAACCACGCGCCGCGCGAGCACTGTGCGGCATAAAAAAAGCGCCTCGAGAGGCGCTTTTTCGTGTCTGTCCCGAGGGATCAGAAGTTGTGGCGGATGCCGGCAGCCAGCGACGAGAAATCCTGACCAGCGGCGCCCGTGGCGTAAGTGCCCTTGGCCTGGTTGTCGGTCCTGGTCCAGAAACCGTACACCTTGGTGCGCTTGCTCAGGTTGTAGTTGTAGCCCAGCGTCAGTTGCTTGGCGCCGTCATCGACCAGGATGTTGCTAGCGCTGCCGTAGTTCAGGTGGAACTCTGACTGACCCAGCACGTACATGCCGGACACGCGGTACACGTTCCAGTTCTTCTTACCGTTCACGCCAAAGGTGTTCTCGGCACGCTGGACGTAGCCACCGACGATCAGGGGGCCGAACTCGTACAGACCACGCACGGCGAACTGGCTGAAGTCACCCTTCTTCTCGTAGCCGAAACCTGCGTGGGCAGGGCCCATGTCGTAGTTGATGGCAACATCAGAGGCACGGGTCGTCGTGCCTTCGCCGGCACTCAGCGACAGCTCGGCAGAGAAACCGCCCGAAGTCGGGGTGAAATACGAGACCTTGTTGGCGGTCTGGAACTGCGTGGCGTACAGGTTGTCAGCCGACGTGCCCGTGTCGTGGTTGTGGTTGCTGACGTAGTCGGCAGTGGCGAAGTAAGAGCCCGGGAACCACTTGCCAAGGCGGACGCCGCCGAAGCTGCCTTCCAGTTGAACCCACGAAGCGCGGTTCCAGAACGTGGTGCCACCGGTGGCCACACCCGTGTCGCTGTTCAGGCCGTGTTCCAGAGAGAAGGAAGCCTTCAGGCCACCACCGAGGTCTTCGCTGCCCTTGAAGCCCAGGCGCGAAGAGTTGTTCTGCACAACAACCTTCCGGTCTTGCATGCCGATCTTCTGGCTTTCGACGGTGGTGTTCAGGCGGCCCCACAGGGTGACGCTCTGGGCGAAAGCCGGAGCGGCGGCGGTGGCGGCCAATGCGGCGGCGAGTGCAATCTTCTTCATCGTTTGCCTTTGCAAAAAGGTTGGGCGGGGCACGAACCCTGCCTTTACGGTCTAGTGACACTCAGTATAGGAGCGGCTCCTGCCGCAGCCGACAGGAGCGACGCGTGGATGCAACAGTGGCATTTGGGGCCTTGCTGGAAGGCACGGCCTCAGGCTGCGATGTCGTCAGTGCTCAAGCCAGCCAGATGGCGGTCGTCGTTCCACCCGATCAGCGTGAAACCGTCAGTCGTCCACAGCAGGCGGTTGATGGTTGCATTGCCGAGTTGCCAACTGCGCGGCGCATCCAGGGCAACACGCGTGGCCGCCCGGTAGAGGCAGTCCAGCACGCCGCCATGGGCGACCACGGCGATGCTTTGCCCCGGGTGAGCAGTGGCAGACCGGGCAACGGCGGCGAGGCAGCGCGTGCTGAAAGCATCCAGGCTTTCGCCACCACCCACGGCGAAAGCCGGCTCACGCTTGCGCCAGCGGGCCGCGTCTTCGGGGTGGTTCTGGTCGATTTCCTGCCAACTGAGGCCTTCAAAGCGACCAAACGCCCTTTCTCGGAGGTCAGGGTCGAGGCGAACCGCCAAGCGCTGAGCCGCTGCCACGGCCTCAGCCGTCTGGCGGGCGCGGCTGAGGTCACTGGCGTAGATGGCGGCCAGAACTTCGTCGGCCAGTGCTTCGGCAAGCCGAGCCGCCTGCACGACGCCCAACGGGCTGAGGGGGATGTCGGTGTGCCCCTGGATTCGGGTTTCGCGATTCCAGGCGGTTTCGCCGTGGCGGATCAGAATGATGCGGGTGGCTTGTTCCAGCACTCACACGCCCCAGACGATGTCGGCGTTCTCCCGGGCGCTGCGCTGCATCAGTTCGCGCAGGGGCCAGACGCGCTGTCGCAGCGACACCCCCTGGCGACGTGGGACGGCTTGCCCAGCAGACCGGGCCTCTTCGACAGCCCGGCGGAACTGATCCTCATCCGCCACCACACCCGCCTCCAGCAACTGGACCAGCGCAGGCAGTGCGACCGCTTGCAGGATGCCTTGGGGCGATGGCTCGCGGCCAATGAGCCGCAAGAGAGCATCGGCCGACTCGGCCATCATGATCACATCAGCGCCAGCCTTGGATTTGAAGCGGTAGAGCATGGCCGCATTGTGCGCGCCCAAACTCTGATCCCGGCATGGGTTCAGGCGTTGGCCAGCCCCAGCCAGCCAGACGCGGGCGCATCAGCCACGTAGCGCCTGGGACGCACGCGCTGCTCGAACTCGTCAGCGCGCAAGGGCTTGGCAAACAGGAAGCCCTGAAATTCGTGACAGCCTGCCTGCGCCAGGAAGTCGCGCTGCGCCTCGGTTTCGACGCCTTCGGCAATGACCTGAAGGCCCAGGGCCCGCCCCATCTGCACGATGGCGTTGGCAATGCCCACGTCGCTGGCATCCCCGGGCAGACCCTGGACGAAGCTGCGGTCGATCTTGAGGCGCTGGATGGGGAAGCGTTTCAGGTAGGCCAGCGACGAGTAGCCGGTGCCGAAATCGTCAATGGACAAGGTGACACCCAAGGCCGCGAGCGAACGCATGCGGCGCAGCCCCTCCTCAGCATCGCCCAGCAGCACGCTCTCGGTCAGCTCCAGCTCCAGCAGGCTGGCCGGCAGCATGGCTTCGCGCAAAACCTCCGCAACAGTCTCGACGAAATGGGCCTGCTGGAACTGCAACGCCGACACGTTGACGGCCACCGGCATGCGCAACCCGCGGCTGAGCCAATGGGCCGCCTGGGCCACGGCCTCGCGCAGCACCCATTCCCCGATGGCAACGACAAAGCCACTCTCCTCGGCCAGCGGAATGAACTCCGCCGGCGAGATGTCGCCGCGCTGCGGGTCGCGCCAACGGATCAGCGCCTCGGCACCAATGACGCGATCGCTGCCCAGTTCGACCTGCGGCTGGTAGTGCAGCCGAAAGCGCCCCTCGGCCAGCGCCTTGCGCATGTCATGGTCCAGCCGCATGCGTGACAACAGGTCCACCTCCTTGCGAGGCACGTGAAAGCGGAAACCGGCGCGGCCGCTTTCCTTGACCCAGTGCATCGCGCGCTCGGCGCTGGCCATCAGCTCGTCGGGCGTGCCGCCGTCGCCGGGGTACAGCGCAACGCCACAGCTGGCTGTCACGGTGAAGCTCAAGGTATCGAAGCTGAAAGGCTCAGCCAGCAGGTGCTGCACGCGGCGGGCGGAGGCCTCAGCTTCCAGGATCTGCGCGCCATCGATCAGGAGCGCGAACTCATCCCCACCCAGGCGCGCAAGGGTGTCGTTGGGGCCGACCGCTGCCCGCAGGCGCTCCACCACTTCGCGAAGCACGCGGTCCCCGTAGCTGTGGCCAAGGGTGTCGTTGATCTGCTTGAAGCGGTCCAGGTCCAGGTGCAACAGGGCGAATCCCGATGACGCGGCGGGGCCGGTGTCATCGCCCATGACAGCGGCCATCTGCTGGACGATGCGATCAGCGAGCGCGCGGCGGTTGGGCGCCCCCGTGAGCGCGTCGGAGCGCCCCAGTTCCTCAATGCGCTGATGGGCGGCGAGCTTTTCGCTCAGATCACGGAAAGAGAACACCCGGCCGATGGGCTCGCCACGGCTCATCTGCGGCAGCGAGACCTGCTCCAGCACGCGACCATCCGCCAGACAGAGCATGTCGCTGGAACGCATGAGCGGGGCATCGAGCAAGGCCTCGATGCGCAGGCGGTACTGCTCACCGTCACGCATGACGCGCTGCAAGCTCAACCACAGGCCGGCGTCGCCGGGCTCGTGCAGCAAGCCACCGGGCAGGCCCCACAGCTTGGCGAACCGGCGGTTGAAGCTGCGCACGCGACCGGCCAGGTCGACCACCAGAATGCCGTCTGCCGTGGATTCGAGGGTGGCCCGCAACTCGGCCAATAGAGTTTCACGCTCCGCTTCGGCGCGGCGTCGGCGGGTTTGGTCGTGCAGAAGCACCAACCAGAACCGGCTGCCGTCGGGTGTCTGGATGGGGCTGATGCTGCGGCTGACCCAGCGTGGCTGGCTGTCACCGGGGGTCAGCACCGTGTCAGAACGGATGCGCGCGTAGGGATCTGAGGCAGCGGTTTGCCAGAAGGCGTCGTCTTCCAGTGATCCGCACAAGGCCGCGGGCGATTGACCCAGCGCACGCTCCGGCCGAAGGCCAAGCAGACGCAGCGCCGCACGGTTGATGGCACTGACGGTCAGGCTGTCACCATCCACCAACCAAGCCGGCTCAGGCAGACCTTCCAGCAACGCGCCGATCACAGACGGCGCCTCGGAGCAGCGAGGCTGAGACCACTGAGCCTCGCGGCTGTCAGTCACGCCGCCAGCTCCCCTGGACCCGTGGTGACGGCGTCGAAAAAGTAGGCAATGCGCGCCCGTGGGCTGAGGTAGTCCAGCGAAGGCCGCGGCAGAAACTGCGGCTTGAGGCTGCGACGGATGCCCAGATCGGGCGTTTCTTCCAGGTTCAGCACCAACGCCTCTTCCTTGGGCACCTTGATGTCATGCACCATGACACGCGGCTTCAGCGGCCGGGCTGAATTGACAGACACGACGAGCGCATACCGGTCGTCCGTGAGTTGCACCGTCGAGCCCGGCGGATAGACGCCCATCATGCGGATGAAGGCGTTCAGCATGGTCGCATCGAAGCGGTTGCGACCCTGCGCAAACATCAACGACAGCGCCTCGTGCGGTGTCATCGCCTTGGAGGTGATGAGCGGGTTGCACAGGCCGTCGAACCGATTCACCAGCGCCACGATGCGCGCGCCAGTGCTCATGCGATCCATGTTGATGCGCTGCGGGAAGCCGGTGCCGTCAGCATGCTCATGATGCTGCGCCACGATGAGCAAGGGCCCGGGCGCCAGGCCCATGGTCTGCGCGATGGCCACGCCCTTGACGACATGCTGCTGGTAAGCCTGGGTTTCTGCGGCGGTGAAGCTTTCGTCGCGGTGGCGCAGCCGCGCTGCCACCTCCATCTTGCCAACGTCGTGCAGCAGCGAGCCGACGCCGAGGTCCATCATTTCATCACGCCCCAACCCGAATGCACGGCCGAGCAAGAGGGCAATGATGCAGACGTTCAGCGCATGGGCGGTGCTGCGGTCGCCCGCTGCCTCGTTGAGCAGGCGCATGTTGAGGTCACCCTCGACCAGCATCTTGTCGAGCAAAGCTGCGGTGAGGCTCTCGGCTTGCGTGCGGGCCTGCTGCGGCTCCGACTGGACCTTCTCCATGACGCCGCGGAACCCGTCGGCAGCCTCGCCGTACTGGGCCTCACACAAACGCATGGCCTCGCGTTGCCGGGCGAGCGCGACACGGTGGGCCTCACGGGCCAACTCTTCCGGTGACGGCGTCGCGGTGATTGCCGGGTCGCCGTTGGCGACTGCCACCCCGTTGGGCGCAACGGCCGGCTCCTCCTGGGGCAGGTCGCTCTTGGCGGGGCTCCAGCGAACCTGAGTCAAACCGAGGCGCCGCAAGATCAGCAATTGATCGCTCGAGGCGATCTTGAAGCTGGACAGCGGAAACGGGTGCGACATCCAGCCGAGGTCGAGATGAATGAACATCCCGACCGCCAACTGGCTGACGTCAATCAATGGATCACTGGTTCTATCCTGCATGCACTTAACACCCGCTCAACGGGCATCCTCAACTCGACCCCGGCGCTTCGGGAAGCATCCCGAAATGCTGGAACCAGCCTCCCGCTCCATGCCACATCGGCCTGACGCGCCCCGGCCGGCGAGGTAAAAAGTGCCAGCATTGACGCGTTGCGGAGCTTAGCGCCTGATCGTTGCGAAATTCACGTACTTTGTTCGGGGCAAACGCGAAGGAATGCATAAGCAGTGCCCCCATTTCGGGGGTATCGGGCTGCGAACTCGGCACCGCGAGCGGTGATGAACACCGGTGGCAGGCTGGACTCGCACGCAATCCGCACGAAGCGCTGGGTGAACACCTGAGGCACGCTTTCTGAGCCCATGTCAGTGAATCCGGGCAGCCTAGCGCGCCCGTGTGGAGTCGCGCACAACGAGTTCGTGCGGCAAGACCTTGTGCAAGTCGGCCTCGTCGGCCGGGGCCGTCATGTCCGGGCGCTGCACGGACACCAGCATCTCGACCGCAGTGCGGGCCATTTCGGCCACCGGCTGGCGCACGGTGGTCAAGGGGGGCCAGACGAGGGAAGCGGTGGGCGCATCGTCGAAGCCCGCCACGGACAGCTCGTTGGGCAGCGTCAGGCCCAGCCGCTGCGCCGCCGCCAGCACACCCAGAGCCATTTCGTCATTGCTGGCGAACACCGCCGTCGGCCGCTGTCGGCGGCTGAGCAGCTGGTGCGCAGCCTCGCGGCCACTGGCAAAGGTGAAGGCACCCGGCTGCACCAGTTCGGGATCCGGCTCCATGCCATGTGCCTGCAATGCATGGACGAACCCCTGGTAGCGCAGGCTGCTGGCCGACTGGTCAGGCGGGCCCTTGATGAAGGCGATGTGCCTGTGTCCCAGGCTGAGCAACAGATTGGTGATCTCTTCGGCCGCGTGAACATCGTCCATGCGCACCGAGGGGACCCCGCGAAGGTCGCGTTCGGGCGACATCAGCACGCAGGGTGTGCCGCTCTCTCGCAGGGCCGCCAGCACCTCCGGGTTGTCGCACAGAGGGGGCGTCAGGATCATGCCGTCCGGCCGCAGCGCCATGACCATGCGGTCGATCTGCTGGCGGAGGTCGGGGGCGTCGTTGTGCAGGGACTCCACCACCAGGTGGTAGCCCAGCTCCCGGCAGCGCAGCGTCGCCCCCTGTTGCACGCTGCCCACAAAACTCGCACTTGGGTCGTAGTACAGCAAGCCGATCAAGAACGACCGTCCACCGGCGAGACTGCGGGCCGACTGCTTGGGCCGGTAGCGCAGCGCCTCCACCACCTTGAGCACCTGCTCACGGGTGCTTTCATGCACCCCGGGCTCATGGTTGAGCACGCGCGACACCGTCTTGATCGACACCCCCGCCTCGCGGGCGACGTCAACGATGGTGGGACTGGCGCTGCGCGCGCTCATGGCTGCGAAGAATTACTTCTTCTTGGCCTTGGCCGCGGGCTTAGCGGCGGGCTTGGCAGCCGCCTTCTTGGCAGCGGCCTTGGGATCGACGGCAGCCTTGAAGCCAGCGCCCGGGGTGAACTTGGGCAGCTTGGCGGCGGCGATCTTGATCTTGGCGCCGGTGCTGGGGTTCACGCCGTTGCGGGCGGCACGGGCGTGCTGCTTGAAGGAGCCGAAGCCCGGGATCGACACGGCCCCACCCTTTTTCACGGTGGTGACAACGGCGTCCAGCAGGGTTTCGAGGATGCGGCCGGCCTCGGCCTTGCTCAGCTCGTGCTTGGCGGCCAGGTGTTCGATCAGATCGGTCTTGTTCATGCGGGGATCTCGTCCAAAAACGCGCCCGAACGGCTCGGGCGGCCGCGATTGTGGCTTATCGCGCAAGAGGCATACTGTCACGGGACAGCCCCGTATCCATCGACATGCCGCTGCCCGTGCAATTTGCCGCCTTGCTGGACACCCTGCCTCAACAGGTCTGGAAGGCTGACGCCCAGGGGCGCCTGCTGTGGATGAACGCGCGCCTGTCCGAGGCGCTGCATCGGCCCGCACTTCCGGCCATGCTGACGCAATGGCTGCATGACGAAGACCGCGCGGTCTTCCTCGCGGGCTGGGCTGCCGCCCAGCACAGTGGCCGCTTCGAGATGGAATACCGGCTGGGCAGCCAGTGGGTGCATGCGCAGGCGCAACGGCTGCCGGGTTCCCCACTGTGGCTGGGCACTCACACAGACATCACGGCCCGCCGCGAGGCCGAGGCGCGACTGCGCGAGTCAGATGACGTCTGGAAACTCGCCCTGGAGTGCAGTGGCGACGGGGTGTGGGACTGGCACCTTCAGCAAGGTGTCGAGCACTTCTCCGAGCGATATCTGCGGCTGCACGGGTTCGAACCCGGCGACCTGGACGCCACGCCCAACGCTTTCGACGACCGCACCCACCCCGACGACCGCGCGCAGATGGCCCGTGACCGCGAAGACCACTTCGCCGGCCGCACGCCGCTGTACCAAAACGAGCACCGCGTGCGGGCCAAAGATGGCAGCTGGAAATGGGTGCTCAGCCGCGGCATGGTGATCGAGCGTGACGCCACCGGCCAGCCACTGCGCATGGTGGGCACACACACGGACATCACCGATCGGAAGCGCCAAGAGGCCTTGGTGTGGCAGCAGGCCCGGGTGGACTCTCTGACTGGCCTGCCCAACCGACGCGCCCTGCGCGAGCGGATCGAGCAGGCGCTGGCCCAGCGGGAGGCGCGCGGCGAGCAGTTGGCCGTCATGTTTGTGGATCTGGACCATTTCAAGGAAGTCAACGATGCGCTGGGGCATGACGTGGGAGACGCGCTGCTGACGCAGGTCGCCGGGCGGCTGCACCGTTA
>JBBIVU010000077.1:0-12839 GCA_037439585.1 Roseateles sp.
CGAAGCGCCTCCCCCCCCCCCCGCGTCACGGCGCGGCCGGGTTTCCTGGACTGGTGGGCTTTGCCGTTCACGACTGTTTGCCTGATGCGCCGCCTCGCCCTCGTCACCGCCCTGTTCGCTGCAGCCAGCACACACGCCAACCCCGTCAGCCTGGGGCTGGAGGCAGCCTCAACCTGTTGGCCTTCGGCGATCTGAACGTGAGCAGCAGCGCCTCAGCACCCTGTCCGCCACGCTGGATGCTCTGGCCAGCGGTGCCCAGGTGCTGATCAACGTGCACGGCAGCACCGTGGACTTCGGCGACCACGGCTACACCGGCTTCAACAAGGGCCAGGTGGTGTTCAATCTGCCCGATGCCGGGAACGTGCTGCTCAATGGAGGCATCAACGCCGCGCTGCTGGCCACGAACGCCACGGTCGGCCAGGGCTGGGGCCAGATCAACGGCCAGGTGGTGGTGAACAACTGGTACAGCAGCGTCCAGGTGAACGCCCGCTGCCCACAACCGGGCGCACCCCAGTCCCAGCCAGGTTCAGCACCTGCCCGAGCCGGCGTCGCTCGCCCTCGCGGGCCTGGGTCTGGCTGCCGCAGCCCTGGCGCAACGCCGCCGCGCCTGATCATCCGGCCGAGGCCTGTCCGTCAGCGCAGGGGCGAGATCTCGCGCAGCGCTTTCACGGCACCCGAGCCCATGGCAGCGCCAAACCGCTTGGCCAAGCGTTCGGCCACATTGTCTTTGGGCGTGTAGTCGACCACGTCCTCGGCCTTCACCACCTCGCGCGCCACGAAATCGAGGGTGCCGAAGTGATCCGCCAGGCCCAGTGTGACCGCCTGCTCGCCGTTCCAGAAGAGCCCCGAAAACGTCTCTGGCGTTTCCTTCAGCCGGTCGCCGCGGCCCTCGCGCACGACAGCAATGAATTGCTGGTGGATCTGGTCCAGCATGGCCTGCGCGTGGCCGCGCTGCTTGGCGTTGAGCGGGCTGAACGGGTCCAGCATGCCCTTGTTCTCGCCCGCCGTCATCAGGCGCCGCTCCACGCCGAGCTTGTCCATCAAACCGGTGAAGCCGAAGCCGTCCATCAGCACGCCGATGGACCCGACGACGGAGGCCTTGTCGACGTAGATGTCATCGGCTGCCGCCGCGATGTAGTAGGCGCCAGACGCGCACATCTCCTCCACCACGGCGTAGACCGGCTTGTCGTAGAGCTTCTTCAGTCGCTTGATCTCGTCATAGACGATGCCCGCCTGCACTGGACTGCCCCCCGGCGAGTTGATGCGCAGCACAACCGCCTGGGCGCCGTCGTCCTTGAAGGCATCTCTCAAGGCGGCCAGCAGCAGCTCAGCGCTGGCCTCCGTGTCCGCAGCGATCTCGCCACGCACCTCGACCAGCGCGGTGTGCGGCGTGGCGGTTGGCGTGACATGGCGCCCCTGAGCCCAGAACGAGTAGGCCGTGAAGGCGGCCAGCGCCAACCAGAACAGGCGCCACACGTTGCGCCAGCGCCGCTCCTGCCGGCGCTCCCGCAGGTAATCCCGCGCCAGCTCGGCAAACAGCGGCTCATGCTGCGGCGCCACCACAGGCGGCACACCCACGGGCTCGGGCATGGGGGGAGGCAGGTCGTCGGTCGGGGAGGTCATGGTTCAGTCTTCAAAAGCGGGGCGGGTGTCGCGCGTTGGATGCCAGTACACCTCGCCGTCGCACTCGGTCAGTTCGATCTTGGTCAGCCGCCCATGCGTGCAGGGGCCCATCAGGCATTGGCCAGTCAGCGGGTCGTACACGGCGCCGTGGATGCTGCACATGATGTAGCGCTTGTCCTTGTCAAGGAACTCGCCCTCCTGCCAGTCCATTTCGGCCGGCACATGGGCGCAGCGATTGAGGTAGGCCACGGCCTGGCCGTCGAAGCGCAGCGCGAAGGCGCGCACGGGCTCGCGCCACTGGATCACGTCAAAGCTCACGGCCTTGCCGCGCTCCGGCAGCTCGGCCGACGCGCACAGGCGCTGCAGCGACGCGGGATCGGACTCAGGCATTGGCTGTCAGCCAGTCGTGCAGTTCGCGCGTCGAGTGCGCAACGAAGAGCGGCTTGTGCTCAGCGAAAGTGGCATGGTCATGCGCACCAAAGCTCACGCCCACGCTCGCCACGCCAGCGTTCTGGGCCAACAGCAGGTCGTGTGTGGTGTCACCGATCATGAGCGTGCGCTCCGGCTCGGCGCCGAATTCGCGCATCAGTTCCAGGAGCATCTGCGGATGCGGCTTGGAGCGCGTCTGGTCTGCCGTGCGGGTGCCGTCGAACATGGGGCCCAGCGCGCTCGAGGCCAGCACCCGGTCCAGGCCCACGCGGTTCTTTCCGGTGGCCACCGCCAGCCAGTGGTGGCGGGCCTTCAGCGCCTGAAGCATCTCCAGCGTGCCCTCGAACAGCGACAGTTCGTGCTCCGATGCGAGGTAGTGGTGGCGGTAGCGCAGGCCCAGCTCCGGGTAGCGGTCTGCGGCCAGCCCCGGCACGGCGTGTTCCAGCGCATCGCGCAGGCCGAGACCGATGACGTAGCGGCAGTTCTCGAACTCGGGCTCGGGCAGGCCGATGTCCACCGCCGCGCGCTGGATACAGCGGGCAATCAGCGCGGTGGAGTCGAACAGGGTGCCGTCCCAGTCGAAGGCGATCAGGTCGAAGCGTTGGGGTCGTTGAGGGCTCATGGGTGCATCAGCTTCGCACACTCAGGCGGCAGAGGGGCTTCCAGCGTCATCTCGGCCCCGGTGGCCGGATGGGTGAAACGCAGCCGCCGGGCGTGCAGGAACATGCGGTCGAACTTGGCCGCGCCACGCGCCAGCTCGCGGTTGCGCTCGAAGTCGCCGTACTTGGGGTCGCCCACGATGGCGTGCCCCGCCTGCTGCAGGTGCACGCGGATCTGGTGGGTGCGGCCGGTCTTGATGGTGACGTCCAGCAGGCTGAAGTGCGGGGTTCTCTGCTCGACCTTCACCAGGCTGATCGAGCGCTTGGCCTCGGGTTCGTCAGCCTTGCCCGGGCGCACCCAGCGCTCACCGTCGCTGCCGATGAACTTCACCAACGGCACATCGATGACCTTGAGCTTGGCCGGCCAGTCGCCCCAGACCAGGGCGGCGTAGGTCTTGCCCGTCTCCCGATCGCGCAACTGGTCTTGCAGGTTCACCAGGGCGCTGCGCTTCTTGGCGATCATCAGCAGCCCAGAGGTTTCCTTGTCCAGCCGGTGCACCAGTTCCAGGAACTTGGCCGCAGGCCGCGCGCGGCGCAGCGCCTCGATGACACCGTAGCTCACGCCCGAGCCGCCGTGCACGGCCACGCCAGCCGGCTTGTCGATGACGAGCAGGTGCTCGTCCTCGAACACCACCGGGAACTCGCGCGCCGGGGCTTCGGGCGCGGGCGCCTTCTCAGGCAGGCGCACCGGCGGGATGCGCACCTCGTCGCCCATCTCCAAGCGCGTGTCGGCATGGGCGCGGCCCTTGTTGACCCGCACTTCACCAGCGCGGATGACGCGGTAGACGTGCGTCTTGGGCACCCCTTTGAGCTCGCGCAGCAGGAAGTTGTCCAGCCGCTGCCCGGCGGAGCCTTCATCCACGGTCACCCGCCGGACCGCCGGGGCCGCAGCGGGTGCGGCGGTGGGGGTTTGCGTGGTGTCGGGTGCCTTCTGGCCTGCCCCTATAATCCTTTGCACCACGTTGCTGCCGTAAGTATTTGATTTGTTTGATTTTAGCGGCGGTAACGTGTGGCTGATGGGGCAATTGCCCAGCGGCCACAGGCGATGCAACGCGAAAGATGGCCGGCAGGTTTCCTCCCCGAGTGAGTGAACGGCCCGCCGCCCGACGCGGCAGAGCGATGACACAAGAACCCGCGAGCCCCGCTGCCCCGGATTGATTCCGAGGCACCCGGCGCCCGCAGACAACAAGGTTTCCATGGCGACAGAACGCTGGGGCCCCGGCCCCGGCACGCTGTCACCAGCGTCCAGCAGCCCACGCAGATGAGCATGCCCCTCCCCCCCAACGCACCCCTGCGGCCCCGGCTCAATCCCGGTGTGGCCGCCTTGTCCTGGCCCCTGGCCGGGCAGGTGCGCGCGGGAGCCGGTGGCTCAGATCGCATCACGGCTGCTGCGGCGCATGCGCCAACGCCGACAGCACGCTGACCCTCACGGGCGGCACCGTTTTCGGTCCAGGGCGATTCCTTCCTCGGTTCTCAGCCATCGCCCGTGCATCTTGAGCCGTCTTCGGACGGCGTGATGAACGTGCGCGCTTTGTGGCGGTTTTGACCGGCCCGGCGCGCGAGGAGTGATGACATGAAACGCATGCTGATCAATGCGACGCAGCCGGAAGAGCGGCGCCTCGCCATCGTCGATGGCCAGAAGCTGCTGGACTTCGAGACCGAAATCGAAGGCCGCGAGCAGCGCAAGGGCAACATCTACAAGGCCGTCGTGACGCGGGTCGAGCCCTCGCTCGAAGCCTGCTTCGTCGACTACGGCGAAGACCGCCACGGCTTCCTGCCGTTCAAGGAAATCTCGCGCACCTTCTTTCGCGAAGGCACCGACGTCAAGAACGCGACCATCAAGGACGCGATCAAGGAAGGCCAGGAGCTGCTGGTCCAGGTCGAGAAGGAAGAGCGCGGCAACAAGGGCGCGGCGCTGACGACCTTCGTGTCGCTGGCCGGCCGCTACCTGGTGCTGATGCCCAACAACCCGCGCGGTGGTGGCGTGTCGCGCCGCATCGAGGGTGAGGACCGCGAGGAGCTGAAGGAAAACCTCGACCAGCTCGAATACCCCAAGGGCATGAGCCTGATCGCGCGCACGGCCGGCATCGGCCGTTCCGCCGCCGAGCTGCAGTGGGACCTGAACTACATGCTCAAGCTCTGGACCGCGATCGATGACGCGGCCAAGGGCGGCAAGGGCGCCTACCTGATCTACCAGGAGTCGTCGCTCGTGATCCGCGCGATTCGCGACTACTTCACCGCCGACATTGGCGAGATCCTGATCGACACGGACGACCTGTTCGAGCAGGCCCATCAGTTCATGAACCACGTGATGCCCGACCAGGGCCATCGCGTGAAGCGCTACCGTGACGACGCGCCGCTGTTCAGCCGCTTCCAGATCGAGCACCAGATCGAAACGGCCCACAGCCGCACGGTGAACCTGCCCTCGGGCGGCGCCATCGTCATCGACCACACCGAAGCGCTCGTCTCGGTGGACGTCAACTCGGCGCGCGCCACCCGCGGCGGCGACATCGAGGAAACCGCCACCCGCACCAACCTCGAAGCAGCCGACGAAATCGCTCGCCAGATGCGCCTGCGCGACCTCGGTGGCCTCATCGTCGTCGACTTCATCGACATGGAGGAGAGCAAGAACCGCCGTGACGTGGAACAGCGCCTGCGCGACGCGCTGCGCAACGACCGCGCCCGCGTGCAGTTCGCCTCCATCAGCAAGTTCGGCCTGCTGGAGATGAGCCGCCAGCGCCTGCGCCCGGCCCTGAGCGAAGGCAACCACATCACCTGCCCGCGCTGCAACGGCACCGGCCACATCCGCGACACGGAAAGCAGCGCGCTGCAGATCCTGCGCATGGTCCAGGAAGAGGCCATGAAGGACAACACCGCCGCCGTGCACGTGCAGGTGCCGGTGGAGGTCACCTCCTTCCTGCTGAACGAGAAGCGCACCGAGATCACCAAGATCGAGCTCAAGCAGCGCATCACCGTGCTGCTGGTGCCCAACAAGCACCTGGAGACGCCCAACTACAAGCTGGAGCGCCTGCGCCACGACGACCCGCGCCTGGAAAACCTCCAGGCCAGCTACACGATGATCGAGGAGCCGACCGACGAGGTGGGCATCACGCGCCGTGGCGACGTCGAGAAAAAGAACAAGCAGGAGCCGGTCATCAAGGGCATCCTGCCCGAGCAACCGGCCCCCAGGCCCGCCCCGGCACCGGCCCCCGTCGTCGCTCCGGCGCCGGCACCGGTCGTCGCTCAGCCTGCACCCGCCCCTGAAGCCAAGGGCTTCTTCAGCCGCCTGTTCAGCTTCTTCGGCGGCTCACCGGCCCCGGCCCCCGCAGTGGTGGTCGAAGCGCCTGTGGCGGCGCCGGCTGCCGCTGACAAGCCCAAGCGCGAAGGGGGCCGCGATGGCCGCCGCGACGGTGGCCGCCGTGGCGAACGCGGTGAGCGTGGCGAGCGCAACGAACAACGCGGCCAGGGTGGCCGCCGTGATGGCAAGCCGACCGAAGGCCGTGGCGAGCGCGGTGAGCGCAACAAGCGCCCCGAGGGCACCGGCGACAAGCCCGAGCAACAGCAACGCCCGGAACGGGGCGAGCGCGCTGAGCGTGGCGAACGCGGTGACCGCCCCGAGCGCGGCGAGCGCCGCCCGCGTGGCGAGCGTCAGGAACGCGCGCCGTCTGAGACCGTGGCCGCCCTGCCGGTGGCTGCGCCGCTGACGGAAGAGCTTGCCGCTGCGCATGACGCCCCGCCAGCCTTCGTGGACAGCCAGGCTGAAGCCGCCCTGCCTCCGACCGGCGACACGCCAGCCGGTGAAGAACGCCAGGGCCGTGGCCGCCGCCGCCGCCGTGGGGGTCGCGACCGTGACGACCAGGCCGCCAGCGGCAGCGAAGCTTCGACAGAAGCCAGCACCGACGCGCCGGCCGAGGCCGCTGTTGACGCACAGCCCAACGCCGAGGCCGCCCCGGCTGCCGAGAGCGACGATGCCGGCGAAGGCCATGGCCGCGAGAGCCGTCGCCGTGGTGGACGCGGTCGCAACCGCAACCGCCGTGAAGAGGGCGCAGCGGAAGGTCAGGACGGCACCACCGGCGAGCAGCCGGCAACGGCAGAGCCCACCGCGGCGCCGGTGCAAAGCTCCCTGATCGAGGACGCGATGGCCAGCGCCGCAGCGCCGGTTCAGGCCCCTGCTCCGGCCCCGGTCCAGGCTGCCGAACCGGTGGCCGTGGCGCCGGCCCCGGTCGTCGAGGCGTTCAAGCTGCCGCTGGGCGAACTGCAAGCCATCGCCGAAGGTGCCGGCCTGCAGTGGGTCAACTCCGACGCCGACAAGATCGCCGCCGCCCAGGCCGCCATCGCCGCAGAACCCGCCCCGGCACCGCTGGGCCGTGAGCCGGCGCCTGTCGTCGTCGTGGACGAGGGACCGCTGGTGCTCGTGGAAACCCGCAAGGATCTGAGCCAGGTGAAGCTGCCTTTCGAGGCATGATCCAAGCCGGCTGATCCGACCCCCAGGAACGCCGCTCGGCCACAAGCCGGGCGGCGTTCTCGCATTCAGCGCCCACACCCTTGAGGCTTTTCATGACGACCACGCTCACCGCCGACTCGGCCACCGCAGCCCGCCCCGCGGCCAAGATGCCGCCGCAGATCCCCTACATCATCGGCAACGAGGGATGCGAGCGCTTCAGCTTCTACGGCATGCGCAACATCCTGACGGTGTTCCTGATGACCAGCCTGCTGCTGGCCGTGCCCGAAAGCATGCGCAAGGCCGAGGCCAAGGAGGTGTTCCACACCTTCGTCATCGGCGTGTACTTCTTCCCGCTGCTCGGCGGCTGGCTGGCCGACCGCTTCTTTGGCAAGTACCCCACCATCTTCTGGCTGAGCCTGGTGTACTGCGCCGGCCACGCCTGCCTGTCCCTCTTCGAGGACAACATCCGGGGCTTCTACTTCGGCCTGTTCCTGATCTCGCTGGGCTCCGGCGGCATCAAGCCGCTGGTGAGCAGCTTCGTGGGCGACCAGTTCGACAAAAGCAGCCGCTCGCTGGCCCAGAAGGTCTATGACGCCTTCTACTGGATCATCAACTTCGGCAGCTTCTTCGCGTCGCTGCTGATGCCCATCATCCTGAAAAACTACGGCGCCAGCGTCGCCTTCGGCCTGCCCGGTGTGCTGATGGCGCTGGCCACACTGATCCTGTGGAGCGGCCGGGGCAAGTACGTGCACCAGCCCGCGCGCGGCGCCAACCCGCACAACTTCCTGAAGGTGGTGTGGACGGCACTGAAGGCCGGCGGCCTGGGCCTGGCCATCGCGGCTGTGGGCGTGGTGGGGGCGGCGTACAGCCTGAGCCAGATCAGCAGCCTGGGCTTCGTGGCCGCCGCCTGCCTGAGATCGGAAGAGGTGATGGGCTTCGGCGGTGTCGGCGCCTGGCTGCAGTTGGAGCGTGCACGCGGCGTGCACCCGGACGAAGCCGTGGACGGTGTGCGCGCCGTGCTCCGCGTGCTGGTGCTGTTCGCGCTCGTCACACCGTTCTGGTCGCTGTTCGACCAGAAGGCCTCCACCTGGGTGCTGCAGGCCGACCAGATGGCCAAGCCCGCCTGGTTCCAGTCCTCCATGATGCAGGCGCTGAACCCGGCGCTGGTGATGATCCTCATCCCCTTCAACAACCTGGTGCTCTACCCGCTGCTGGCCCGCATGGGCCTGAAAGTGACGGCGCTGCGCCGCATGGGCGCAGGCATCGCGCTGGCCGGTGCGGCCTGGATCGTGGCCGGCGTGCTGCAACTGTGGCTGGATGCAGGCGACACGGTCAGCATCCTGTGGCAGATGCTGCCCTACGTGCTGTTGACGCTGGGCGAGGTGCTGGTGTCGGCCACCGGCCTGGAGTTCGCCTACAGCCAGGCACCGCTGGCCATGAAGGGCACCATCATGAGCTTCTGGAGCCTGTCGGTGACCGTGGGCAACCTGTGGGTGCTGCTGTCCAACATCAGCATCAAGAGCCCCGCGGCGCTGGAAGCGATCAAGTCCACCGGTTACAGCGAGACGGCCTGCCTGATGTTCTTCTTCGCCGGCTTCGCGCTGGTGGCCGCCTTGCTGTTCGCCCTCGTCGCACGCCGCTACCCCATGCTCGACAACTACCGCAGCTGACGCCGCGCCCCGGGGCCGGGTGAAATTACCGCCCCTTCACGGCGCCCAGCGCTCGCGCCCCGTTCTACGATGCCGCCCGGCTCCCCGCCGGGCGGCATTTTTTTGACGGCCCCTGATGACCCCTCGCCCGTACATCGACCCGACGTCCGCCGCCGCCGAAGCCCTGGGCCCGCCGCCGCCCGTCGAGCCGCCGGCGCCCTGGCAGCAGGCGTCCAAGCGGCCCCGTCCCGCACAGCCCCCCGCACGCCCGCCGCGCCCAACGGGCCTGCCGCCGGGCAGCTATTTCGGCAGCCACTGGCGCGGCGAGCAAAGCCTGGCGCGCAGCTACTGGCTGAACAACATCCTCGTGGCCGCGCCGTTGGCCGCCTTGTTGACCGGCCTGATGAGCTGGATCAGCGTCAAGGGCGATTCGCTGCAAGTCAACGCCATCGTGGTGCTCCTGGGCTTCCCCCTGCTGATGGCCCTGAACGTGTGGTGCCTGGTGGGCACCTGGCGCTCCGCCAGCCACTACCTGCGCGACGACGGCTCGCTGCTGTGGGGCTGGCTGGTGCGCATCAGCCTGGTGCTGGGCACCTCGCAGCTGGCCGCCTCGCTGCTGTTCGGTTTCCTGCCCAGCGTGGGCGAGTACTGGCAGATGGCGCGTGGCATCGACCCCATCGGCCAGGCCAAATTCAGCATCTCGCCCGACGGGCGCAGCCTGCAGCTGACCGGCGTCATCGGCATGGGCGACGGTGAGCGGCTGCGCACGCTGCTGGCCAGCGCCGACGCCCGCGGCCTCAGGCGCGTGGATCTGAACTCGCCCGGCGGCCGGGTGCGTGAAGCCGAGCGCATGGCCCGCGCACTCAAAGAACACCACCAGGAAGCGCGTGCGGTGGGCACCTGCGCCAGCGCCTGCACGCTCGTGTTCCTGGCCGGCAGCCCCCGCCACCTCGCGCCGGAAGGGCAACTGGGCTTCCACCGCGCCTCCACCGGCACCTACAACCCCGTCTTCGAGGAGCTGGCCAACCAGCAACTGGCCAAGACCTACCGCCAGCTCGGCCTGCCCGAGACCATGATCGAAAAGACGCTGCGCACCCCATCGCGCAGCATGTGGTTCGTGCCCCGGGAAGATCTTCAGGCGCACGCGCTCATCGAGCCCTCGCCCCGCACGCTGGCGATTGCGCTGCCCCCGGCCGGGGCCCCGCTGGCGGACTACGACGACGCGCTGCACCTGCACCCGGTGTGGGAGGCCCTGGACAAGCGCACGGCCGGCACCATCACCCTGGTGGCGCAGCGCATGCAGGCCGCACGGGTGGCCGGCGCCGCGGATGACGAGGTGCAGGCCACCGCGCTGGCGCCGCTGGCTGGGCAGATGCCCGCACTCATCAACGGCACGGACGGCGTGCTCCGCCGGCGCTACGTGCAGATCGTGACCGACCAGCTCAAGGCCTTGCGCGCGCCGGCCAAGGCTGGGGCACGACCGGCCTGCCGGGATCTGCTGGATGGCCGCCTGAGCGCGCGTCAACAGGTGCCGGAGGAGATCCAGGCGCGCGAGACGACCTGGCTGCTGGATGCCGCTACCGGCACACCCCCGCGCTGGCAGCCCAAGCCGCCCAGCGCCATCGAGGTGGAGGTGCTGGACCGTTCCGTCGGCTCGGCCGCGATGGGCATGCTGTCGCGCCTGTGGGCGGCCACGCCAGACGCGCCGCCCACGGCGGCGGGCGCGTCCTGCGAGCCCGTGATCGCCCTGCTGGACCGACTGCCGGCTCAGCCCCCGGCACGACGCGAGCTGGCCGAACGCCTGCTCTTCCACACCCGCTGAGTTCACACGGCGTCCATATGCGGCGCTTACACGGCCGCTCCTAGGATGCCCCCACGCCGCCAGCCCGGCGGCACCCATTTCACGGAGCCGAACCCATGTCCCTCCAGTCACCGCTGCGCCTGCCCGCCTTGGCCGCCCTGCTGGCCATCCACCTGGCAGGCCATGCAGGCCAGGCAGCCCTGACGGCACCTGCCGCCATCAACCTGGACACCACACCGCGTGCCGGGCAGCATCAGCGGCAGTTGATCGACATCCAGGCGGTCATGAAGACGCGCGTCGAGGCCACCGCCGACGCCACGGAAGAACAGCGCGCCAAGACCACCAAGGCCGCCGAACAGATGGCCCAGATGGGCGCCATCAAGATGGCCATGCAGATGCAGCAGACCATCAAGGTGGGCCAGCCCGATGCGGACGGCTGGCTGCCGCTGACCGTCACCTCCGGCAGCAAGAAGGGCAACATGCAGATGGGTGACAAGGTCGTGCCGCTGCCGAACAACCAGCAAGGCGACATGACCATCACGGCCCGGTTCAACCCGCGGGATTTTGCTTTCGAGGTCCAGAACTTCGAAGGCGGCTCGCCCGAAGTCAGCGCCATGATGCCGGCGCAAGGCGAGAACATCATCAGCCAGGCGCTGCAGTTGCCGAAGGCCCTCAGCCAGCACCCGCTGAAGGTGGGCGAGAGCCTGGACGTGCCTTTCAACATGGCCATGCCCGTGCCGCTGCCCGGTGCCGGCGGGGGCATGCAAGCCCAGATCCACTACACGCTGGCCCGGGTGGACAAGGGGGTGGCCCACTTCAACCTCAGCATGACGCTGAACGTCAACCTCGACGCCCCCCTGCCCAAGCCGGCGCCCGCAGCATCGGCCGCGTCGGATGCATCGGCCGCCGATGCAGCCACAGACGCGCCGCCCCGGATGCTGCATGTCGTCATGACCGGCGGCGGCAAGGGCAGCAGCAGCCTGCGTCTGGCCGACCGCCTGCCGCTGGCCAGCCAGCTGAGCATGGACATGAAGATGACCATGGACGGCCCCGACCTCTTCCGATCTCTGATGGACATGGACATGACCATGCAGTCCAAGGGCGAATCGCTGGCCAAGCCAGCTCCCAAGAAGAAGCCCTGAACCGACCTGCCTAGGGCGCCGACGGCTCCTGCTCGACGATGACGAAGCTGACGGCGTAGTCGCTTTCGTCGCTGAGCGTCACCAGGCCGCTCAGGCGGCGCTCGGCACACCAGTCGGCCAGCGGGCCCTGCAACTGCAGCACCGGCCGGCCGCTGGCTTCGTTCAGGATCTGGCAGTCCGGCAGGCGCATGGGCAGATGCAGTCCCAGGCCGATGGCCTTGCTGAAAGCCTCCTTGGCCGAAAACCGGGTGGCGAGGTAGCGCACGCCACGGGTCTCAGAGCGCTCCCGGCGGGCTCGGAACACGCGCAGCTCATCGGGGCCCAGCACCTTCTCCGCGAAGCGATCGCCCCGGCGGGCCAGCGTGGCCTCGACGCGGCGGATGTCGCAGATGTCCGTGCCGATGCCGAAGATCATGGATAGGCGGCGGCAATGACGCGCAGGTAGGCGCGCACGGTCTCCGCATAGCCCAGCTCCAGTGCGTCAGCGACGAGGGCATGGCCGATGGAGGCCTCCATCACGCCCGGCACCTCGCGCAGGAACAGGCCGAGGTTGTCTCGGTTCAGGTCGTGGCCGGCGTTGAGCCCCAGACCCACCTTCAGTGCCGCCTCGGCCGTGGCGGTGAAGCCGGCCAGCACAGCGTTCTGCCGTTCGGTGCCGAAGGCGCTGGCGAAGGTCTCGGTGTAGAGCTCGATGCGGTCCGCACCCAGCTCGGCCACGGCGGCCATTGCGGCAGGATTGGGGTCCATGAAGAGGCTCACACGCACACCGAGGCCTTGAGCCTCGTGGATGAGCGGCTTCAGGCGCTCGGCGTCCTGCGGCAGCGTCCAGCCATGGTCGGAGGTGAACTGGTCTTCGGCGTCCGGCACGAAGGTGACCTGGTGCGGCCGGTGCTTGCGCACGAAGTCCATCAGGTTCTGCGTCGGGTTGCCCTCGATGTTGAACTCGGCCTGCGGCCAGTCTTTCAGAAAGGCGGCGAGGTCGTCCAAGTCGCCGGGGCGGATATGGCGGGCATCGGGCCGCGGGTGCACCGTGATGCCCTGCGCGCCGGCCAGCAGGCACTGCTCGGCCGCGCGCAGCACGCTGGGGATGCC
>JBBIVU010000078.1:0-12831 GCA_037439585.1 Roseateles sp.
CTACGGCGGCGGCGGCGGCGGCCGTTCCGGCGGTGGCGGCTACGGCGGTGGCGGCGGTGGCCGTTCCGGCGGTGGCGGCGGCTACGGTGGCGGCGGTGGTGGCTACGGCGGCGGTGGCCGTTCGAGCGGCTACTGATCCGTCCGACCTCGCAAGAGATTTGAACAAGGCGCCTGCGGGCGCCTTGTTCGTTTCCGGCCCTCAGTAGGCCAGCGTTGCTTTGGCGAAGACCTCGTTGGAGACCCGGGTGCCTGGCTGCGTGAGGCCGCGGTTCAGGCCCAGGCTGACGATGCGGGACAGGCCCATGCGGTGCTGGAGCATCAGCGCCAGCATGTGCCCGCGGTCGTCCTGCGCTGCGAGGTTCGCGCGGGCTTCGGCCCGGCGCGTGAAGCGGGTCTCCTGATGGATGAGCCGCAGCGAGTCGCGGGGGCTCAGGTGCAGCACCACCAAGCCCTGCGTGCTGCGGTCGGTGAAGGCGCGTCGGCCGTCGGGCGAGCGGACCCAGCCCAGGCCCAGGCGCTGGTCCAGCTCCAGCCACATGCCACTTGGAAGGGGCAGGCGCAACTGGGCCTGCAGCTGACCCTGGGCGCCCCAATCCACGCGGTCGGCGTCGACATCCAGGCGCCGGCCCCACTCGACCTCGGCGTTGACGTAATTCAGCCACTCGCCGGGGTTGGATTCGATGCCCAGCAGCAGCGTTCGGGTCGGGTGCAGCAGGCCGCCGCTGCGGGCACGGTGGGTGTCCAGGCCGACATGCCCCCAGACGCCGGTGTTGCGCGCAGCCGAGAACCAGAAGCCCGGCTGGAACAGGCGGTCGACCAGCTGGCCGGTGGCCACGCCCCGCATCGGGTCGGCCTGCGTGCGCGTCTCCTGGACTTTCAATTGGGCCTCGCGGTCGTGCAGGTCCAGACCGGCAACCTCGCGCGGCCCCAGGCGCAGGAAGCCGAAGGCCGCCGCGCGGCGCACGCCGCTTTGGTTGACGAAGCCGTTGTCGTTCGCAAAGCGCGGGCTGATCTCCTCGACGTTGACGTTGGCGCCCCAGCCGGCATCGCGGTGGCGCCACGCCAGCCAGGCGCGGTGGCCCAGCTCACGGCCCACGCGCCGTACGCGGCCGTCGTCGTCCAGGCCCAGCGTCGTGTCGGACAGCAGCAGGTGGCCGCGCCACTGGTCGCTGTCCCCCGCCCGCCAGACGCCGTCGCTGCCGACGACCCGGGTGTTCAAGCCCTGGCCGAAGTCGCGCAGCGACACCAGGCCGGCCAGGCCCAGCCCGGCCAGTTCCACCCGGCCGCGGGCAAAGGCAGCCTGGGAATCGCGCGGCTGCGCGCCGCTGCGCGTGGCGAAGGCGCCGGCGCGCCGCAGCATGCCGCCACCTGCATCGCGCAGCTGCAGGGCCGTGGCCTCGGCGCCGACACCGCGCCAGGTGGCCCGCAGGCCCCAGTCGGGGGCGGTGATGGCGCGGGTGTAGAAGGCTGCCAGGCTGCGGTTCTCGCCCGACTCGTCGGGCTGGGTCGGGCCGACGACGTCGGCGCTCTCCAGGAAAAAGGGGCGCTTCTCGGGCACGCTGAGTGCGAAGCGGGTGTTGCCGGCGAGCTGGGGCGCATCGAGCTCGACCTGCGAGAAGTCGGGGTTGAGCGTCGCGTCGATCACCCAGTCGGCGCGCGGCCGCCACTTGAACTCGGCGCCCAGTGAGGCCTTGCGGCTGCGCTGCGTGCCATCGGTCGCGCTGCTGTCCCGGGTGGCGCGCCAGGTCAGTTCGGGCCGGAAGGCGATGAAGCTGCGCTCGCGCACCTGCTCGACCAGCGCGCCCAGTCCGTCCAGCGGCTGCAACTCGGCGATGAAGTTCAGCGCATCCTTGGTCAGTGCGGGGGTGCTGACGTCGACGGTGCGGTCTTCGCGCGGAATGTTGCGCGTGACCATGATGCGCCAGGGGGCGCCGGCGCAAGCTGGCCGGACGCCTTCGGTGAGCGGTGCCTGGGGGCAGGTCTGATAGGGGAACCGCAGGGCTGCGAGCGGCCAGCGCAGCTCGACGCTGTAGCCGTCGGGCAGGCGCGTGGCGGCGGCTTCGATGTCGAAGTCGGGTGCGGAGTCCTCGGTGTCCTCCTCGGCGGCGAACAGGCCGTCCTCGATGACACCGGCCGCGCTGACCCGCACGTACTGCGCCGTGCGGCGGTGGCCGACGGGGTCGATGAAGACGGCCACGAAGTCCTGGTCGGCCTTGACCTGGTCGCGCCGAGCCAGTGGCGCGCGGATGCGCTCGGGCGCGGGGTCCCAGGCGCGGATGCCGAAGACGAGGGCGTCGTCGGTCACGAGCACTTGCACCGTGGTGCGCCAGCGGGCGGCCTGCTTGTCGGCAGGCAGGAATTGCACGAAACGGTCGTGGACGGGCGCGCGTTGCCAGGCGGGGTCATCGAGGTGGCCGTCAATCGTGGGGGCCACGGCGCCGGGTGGCAGGCGCAGCGCGGTGGGTGAAGGGGGCGCCAGTGAAAGCGCTGGGGTGGGCAGGCCCAGGAGCAGGGCCAGGGCGAAACCCAGGCCACAGAGTTGGCTTGTCATGTCAGGGATGTCGGCAGCGGCCACCGCAGGGCGGCCGTGAGGATCGGGCAGGGCGGCGCCGGTGGAGCGACGGGCCGCCATCGGGCTGCACTGACGGGGTGTCAGCGCGCGGGCGTCAGCAGGGGTGAAGCACCTTGGCCATGGGATCCTCCTTCACCGCAGTCGAATGCGGCATGCGGCATGAAGCGGCGCAGTGTAGTGAGGCGCCGTGGCGCTGCCAAGGCGTGACTTCAGCCACGCGTGCACGCCACCCGCCCGCGCTACGCGCTCGCGCGTTGCTTGCGGGCCCGCTTGCTGAGCAGCTTGTCGTACAGCCCGTTGGGCAGCAGGCGCAGCAGCTTGGCCAGCACGCCCATCTGCCAGGGGATGACGCGGTAGCTCACCTGCGCGCGGATGGCGCGAACGGCCTGGTCAGCGAAGACATCCACCGGCATCAGGAAGGGCATGCCGTAGCGGTTGCCCCTCGTGAGTGGCGTGTCGATGTAGCCGGGCAGCAGCGTGACGACGCGCACGCCGTGCGGCCGGCATTCGCCGCGCAGGCTCTCGCAGTAAGCCACCACGGCCGACTTGCTGGCGCAGTAAGCGCCATGCCCCGGCAGGCCGCGGATGGCGGCCACGCTGGCCACACCCACCAGGGTGCCCGAGCCGCGGGCGTTCATGGCAGCGACGAAGGGGTGGAAGGTGGCTGCGAGGCCGATGTTGTTGGTCTCGAACACGCGGCGCATCACGTCGAGGTCGCCGAAGACGGTGGTGTCCATGCCGACGCTGATGCCGGCGTTGGCGATGACGACGTCGGGCAGGCCCTGCTGTGCAATGCACGCGCTGCCGGTGCGGGCCATGGCAGCCCCGTCGGCCACATCGGCACCGTAGACCTTGACGCGGCCGGCATCCAGCTGCTGCTCGGCGGCCCAACGCTCCACCTCGGCCGTGCGGCGCGCCACCAGCGCCAGCCGCGCGCCTTCGCGGTAATAGCGCAGCGCCAGGGCCTGGCCAATGCCGCTGGAGGCGCCGGTGATGAAGACCAGCTCGCTCACTTCGAGGCTTTCGACACGATCTGCCCCTGCGCCTTGCCGGTGAAGCTGAGCTGGCCGGTCAGGTGCCGGTATTCGAAGTTCTGCGCTGCCAGGGTCGAGCCCCCTTGCCGGATGGTGACAGGCAGGTGGGAGCGCAGGATTTCGCTGTTGGCCAGGGCCTGCAGGAACTCGCCACGCACCTCCAGCTGGGGCTGTGCGTTGTCGCCCGACCCGGGGGGCAGGCGGCGCAGGTGCACGTTGCCCAGCAGCTGCATGTCACTGCCATCCCCGTTGCTCAGGGCCTGTCGGGCTTCGGCGATGGCCAGGCTGCCATCCGCGCCAATGGCGCGCACGCGGGCCTGGTCGATCTCGACGGTGTCGGTGTCGGGGTAGTGGCGCAACTCGGCGCCCGAGATCTGCACGCGCAACCGGCCGTCGGCGCCGATGCGCTGGATCTCGAAGTTCGCCATGCGGTAGTCGGGCACATGGCGCGGCGGTGCGAGTCCGTCCGGGGCGTCGAGCAGCGGCGTGTTTTTCACCAGCCACCAGGTGCCGGTCGCCAGCAGGGCCATGAGCAACAGCGGCAGGTAGTTGGACAGCATGCCCTGCGCTCGCCACAGCCAGGGCTGGGGTTTGGCGCGCTGGGGTGTCGGGGTGGGCAGCGCCACGGGGCTCACGCGGGGCGGCCCCCGTCCAGCGTGGCGTGGTGGGCATTCAGCAGACGTTCGTAGTGGCCCGAGGCCATCAGCAGCACGTCGCAGCACTCGCGCGCCGCCCCGTGGCCGCCCGCGGCGCGGGTGACGTGGTGCGCGATGGCCCGAACCTCGGCGTGCGCGCCGGGTGGCGCGCAGGCGAAACCAGCGCGGGTCATCAGCGGCAGGTCGGGCCAGTCGTCACCCATCACGGCCACCTCGCCCCAGCTGGCGCCGAGCTGTGCCAGCAGCGGCAGGGCGGCGGCGAGCTTGTCGCGGGCGCCGTAGACCGCGTGCTCCAGCCCCAGGTCGGCCACGCGGCGGCGCACGGCGGGGCTGTCGCGCCCGGTGATGATGGCGGGCGTGATGCCCACCTGCTGCAGCGACTTCAGGCCGTGGCCGTCCAGCGTGTGGAAAGCCTTGAAGTCCTCGCCCGCATCGCTGATGTAGATGCGGCCATCGGTCAGCACGCCGTCCACGTCGAAGATGGCCAGCTTGATGGCCAGGCCCGAGCCCTGGGCCTGGACGAGCAGCTCCGGGGGGAAACTCAGCGCAGCCATCAGATCACCTTGGCACGCATCAGGTCGTTGATGCTCACGGCGCCCAGCAAGCGGCGTTCGGCGTCCACGACGAGAACGACGGTGATGCGGGCGGCTTCCATCAGGTCGGCGGCGTCCACGGCCAGCGCTTCGGCGTTCACCGTGCGCGGCTTGGGGTGGGCCACCTCGGCGGCGGTCAGCGCGCGCAGGTCCCGGCCCTGCTCGACGAGGCGGCGCAGGTCGCCGTCGGTGAAGATGCCCTGCACGTGGTCCTCGGCGTCGACGACGACCGCCATGCCCAGCGCCTTGGCGCTCATCTCGCGCATGAGGTCGGTGAAGCCGGTGTGGGCTGCCACGCGGGGCAGGGCGTCGCCGCTGCGCATCAGGTCTCGCACATGCGTGAGCAGCTTGCGGCCCAGGGCGCCGCCCGGGTGGGAGCGGGCGAAGTCCTCGGCTTTGAAGCCGCGTGCGTCCAGCAGCGCTACGGCCAGTGCATCGCCCAAGGCCATCTGGGCGGTGGTGCTGGCGGTGGGGGCCAGTTGCAGGGGGCAGGCTTCTTCGGCCACAGCACTGTCCAGCACCACATCGGCATGGGCCGCGAGGCTGGATTCGGCGCGGCCGGTCATGGCGATGACGGGCACGCCCAGGCGCTTGAGCGCCGGCAGGATGGCGTTGAGCTCGTCGCTCTCGCCGGAGTTGGACAGGGCCAGCACCACATCGCCGGCGGTGACCATGCCCAGGTCGCCGTGTGCGGCCTCGGCGGGGTGCACGAACAGGGCCGGTGTGCCGGTGGAGGCGAGCGTGGCGGCGATCTTGCGGCCCACGTGCCCGCTCTTGCCCATGCCCATCACGGCCACCCGGCCTTGGCACGCCAGCACGCGCTGGACGGCCTCGGAGAAGGCCTCTCCGAGGCGAGGTGCCAGCTGGGCCAGCGCGCGGGATTCGACGTCAAGGGCGGCGCGCCCGATCGCGATGGCGCGGTCGGCGGCGAAGGGTTCGGAAGACATCGGTTCAGTGTAGACAATGCGCCCGATGTCCAGTCTCCTGCCCTTGCGCTGGCCCGCGCTCGCCCTTGCGCTGTTGCTGGCCTGGGACGCCAGCCCGCTCGATCTTTGGGCCATGCACCAGGTGGGTGATGCCCGAGGCTTTCCTTGGCGGGAGGCGTGGGTCCCGCGCGTGCTCATTCACGAGGGAGGGCGCCTGGTGTCGTACCTCAGCATGGGCTTCATCGTGGCGCTCAACCTGTGGCGGTCACTGCTGCCGGCCTTGACCCGACGCGAGCGCACCTGGTGGCTGGTGACGACCCTGGCCTGCCTGGCCGTGATTTCGTTGATCAAGCGCGTGAGCCTCACGAGCTGCCCCTGGGATCTGGCTGACTTCGGCAGCGTGGCGCAGTACGTGTCGCACTGGTCTCTCGGTGTGCCGGACGGCGGCGGCGGACATTGCTTCCCGTCGGGCCATGCCAGTGCAGCCTTCGCCTACCTCGCGGGCGGCTGGGCACTGGCGCGGGCCTACCCCAGGGCGGCCCGGGTGTGGTGGGGGGCGGTGGGGGTGTTGGGCGTGGTCTACGGTCTGGGCCAGATGGTGCGCGGGGCGCACTACCCCAGTCACACGATGTGGACGGGCTGGATCTGCTGGGCTGCCACTTCGGCCGCCGCCCGGCTCGGCCCCTGGCGCCTCGGCCACGTCACCCTTTGAGGCACGGACCTGCACGGCGCTTCCTGTGCGTTGTCGCGTCTTGCGCACCGTACGACCCTGCCTGCGGCCTGTCGGCCGCTCAACGCGCTGCAGGGTGGAGGAGATCCTGCTCATGCTCCGCCAGCAGGTGCAGGCCGCGTTCCAGCAGCATGCGCGCGGCACCCGCGAGGTGATGAAGCTGCTCGTGCAACCGCCGGTCCTGGTCATTGCGGTGCTCGCAGTCGGCGCTGTAGGCCTCGAACTGCTGCAGGCGCAGCAGCAGCTCAGCCACGTGAGCCGGGCACTCGCAGGCGACGGACGTGGCTCGGCTTGACAGATCTGCCAGGGTCGCTTCGTCGTACTGCGGTGGGCTCATGGCCGGCAGCGCCTCGCCTGGCCCTGGGGCCGTGGCAGGTGATTGCGGCGCGCGCGGCATGCCGGTGCTGTCCACGATCCAGTTCACCAGCCCGCGGTCGTTGTGGGTGTCACGCCAGGGCTGGAAGCCCAGCTCGGCGCAGCGACGCAGGGCCTGCGAGTTGCTGTAGCCGTACACCAGCAGCACCCGGCGCAAACCCAGGGACTGTGCTGCCGCGGCGATGTCGTCCACCTGCTGCACGTGCATGGACGGCAACTGCAGCAGCACGGCGTCAGGATGGGCTGCCTCGGCCGGCAGGGCTTCAACCGGCAGGGTGTTGAGCGTGGCTGCGATGCGCAGCTGGCGGCGTGACGCGGCTCGGCGGATGCGCGTGGCCAGCGCAGCGCCCACCACCAGCAGCTGCTGGGGAGGGCGAACCGGCTGGGCCAGGGACTGAGCGACCTCACGCACTTCGTCCTGGGTGGACAGCAGGTCGCGCAAGTCGCTTTGGCTCAAGCCTGCGACGGCGCCGATGGCGTGGCCCTGGATCGTCAGCTGGCGCAGCGATGCGATGCGCTGCACGTCTTCTGCAGAGTACAGGCGGTGGCCATGTTCATCGACGTGCTGGCACTGCAGCCCGTAGCGGCGCTCCCACACCCGCAGCGTGTTGGCAGGCATGCCCACGATATGGGCGGCCACACCTGTCTTGAACAGGCTTTGAACCATTTATGAACCCCTTTTTGATGGTGAATCACCGTACAACGGCGATTCTTGAACTGATTTTGAATCCTGTGTCCACATTACCACCGAAGCCCCGGGCGGCGGTCGTCTATTACGACGGCGCCTGTCCCGTGTGCGCCCGCGAGATTGCGCTCTACCAACGGGCTCGGGGGGGTGATCGCATCGCGTGGCTGGACGTCAGCCCCCTCGACGCTCCGGCCTGCGCGTTCGACCTGGACCGGGCCACGGCATTGGCGCGCCTGCATGTGCGCGACGAGGCGGGCCACCTGCACGTCGGCGGTGCAGCCTTCCTGGTGCTCTGGCGTGCGCTACCCAGCTGGGCACGTTGGACGCGCTGGATGGATCACACACCGGGCCGCCTGATGTTGTCGGCGCTGTATGAGGTGTTTTTGCGTGTGCGCCGCCTGTGGCGTGGGGTACCGGCATGAGGGCCACCGGAAAGCGCCGGGTGGCTGTCGTTGGCGCCGGACTGGCAGGCTTGTGCTGCGCGCGCACGCTGGCCGATGCCGGCATGACAGTGGTGGTGTTCGAGAAATCCCGGGGCGTGGGCGGGCGCATGGCCACGCGGCGGCTCGGTGGTGTGGGACGCGACGGTCAGCCGTGGCAAGCCCAGGCGGACCACGGCGTGCCCAGCTTTGGCGTGCGCAGCCACGCGTTCGCAGAGGCCGTCCAGGACGGTGTGGCCCGGGGGTGGCTGCTGCCCTGGCGCGCACGACGGGCTCCCGGCAGCGCGCCATCGGTGCACGACGAGCCGCAGTGGGTGGCCGCGCCCTCGATGAAAGCCTGGTGCCAGGGGCTGGCTGCCGGCTTGGACGTGCGTCTGCGGCTGCAGGTCGATGCCTTGTTCCGCACGGAAGCCGGCTGGGTGCTGCATGCAGGGGGCACCCTGGCGGCCGACGGCTTCGACCACATCGTCTTGGCGCTGCCGCCTGCGCAGGCCGCCGTGCTGCTGCGGCCGGTGCAGCCCGGCTGGGCGGCGCGACTGGCGGCCTGGCCCATGCATTCCACATGGACCTGGCTGGGCGTGTCAGCCGGCTCGGGCGCTGCGCTCGACTGGGAGGTTCTTTTCCCACCGGAAGGGCCGATTGCCCGCATCGATCGCCAAGGTGATCGCCCCTGGCGCCAGGCGTCATGCCGGCGTGAAGTGTGGACCGCGCATGCCACGCCGGCTTGGACGGCCAACCACCTGGAGGCTGCGCCTGAGACCGTCGAGCCGCTGCTGCGCGAGGCCTTGCAGGCCGCCGCCGGGTGCTGGCCGCAGTGGGAGGTCCATGGGGTGCATCGGTGGCGTCATGCCCAGTCTGCCGCGCCCGTCCCCACCGATGGCCCCTGCTGGTGGGCACCCCAGCTCGGCCTGGGGGTCTGTGGCGACGCTCTGGGCGGTGGCGGCGTCGAGGGCGCCTGGATGTCCGGACGAGCGCTGGCGGCGCTGCTCACCTCGGGCGCCCCCATTTCATTGCCTACGGAGACCTCTTGCCATGTCGAACCCCTCTTGGCCTGACGCCGCGTCAGCCCCCACCCACGCCACGGCGCTGATCACCGGCGGTGCCGGCGGCATCGGCCAGGCATTGGCGCGTCGACTGCAGGCACGAGGCGTTCGCGTGGCCATCACGAGCCGCAGCACGGACCGTCTGGCCGGCGCTGCCGGTGACTTGCGCCTGGCACTGGATGCCACCTCCCCTGAGGGAATCGCGGAGGCGCTGGCTGCTTGTCAGGCCGCTTGGGGTGAGCCCCCCGCCCTCCTGGCGCACCGCGTGGGCAGCACCCTGATTGCGCCGCTGCACCGCACCGCCCCGGCTCAGGCGCGGGAGGTGTTGCGCGTCAATCTGGAGAGCGCAGTTCATGCGCTCACTGCCTGGGTGGAAGTGCGCCGCACCCGCCCCAGCGGCGGCGCTGCCGTGCTGATGAGCTCGGTGGTGGCGCGCATCGGTGTGGGCAGCCACGAGGTGATCTCGGCCGCCAAGGCCGGCATCGAAGGCTTGGCCCGCGGTGCGGCCGCCACCTACGCGCCGCAGGGGCTGCGCATCAATGTCGTGGCGCCAGGCCTCACCGAGACGCCGCTCAGCGCCGGCCTGACACGCCAGCCCGAGATGCGCGCCGCAGCAGCCCGGCAGTACCCGCTGGCGCATGCCCAGGGGGTTCAAACCGCAGACGACGTGGCCGGCGTGGTGGACTGGCTGCTGTCGGACGCGGCGGGCCGCATCACCGGGCAGGTGCTGGCAGTGGACGGGGGCTTCACCGCCATCCGGCCGCTGGTGCGGTGAAGCGGGCCCAGCCCGCTGGAGCGCGCTGCCGAGGGCGTCTTTCTCTGCCGGGGCGGGGTGCTGCGACAGGCCGGTGAGCGCGGCCACCACGGCCGGCTGCCCAAGCCTCTCCGGCACCTTGAGCCGCACCCGCCCAGGCTCGAGTCAGCGCTGGCGCCGCAGCGCCAGGCCGCCCACGGCGGCAAGTCCGGCGAGCAGCAGGGCAGGGCTGGCCGGCTCTGGCACGGTGGTGACGACGCTCAGGTCGATGTTCACCAACCCGCCGGATTGGAAAAGTCCGTACAGCACGCTCTCGTCACCCGAAAAAATGGCGTAGGCGGTGTTGGCCTTGATATCGAAGCTGCCTTCCACCCAGGGCTTCAGCGCGCCCGTGTTGTCCTGCGCGCGGTAACGCATCTTCACGGTGTCGCCCGAGGTCATGGCTGCCGTGACATTGACGACATCTCCACCAGGGCCCGACATGTTGAGCGCCGCACCGTAAGTGTTGGTGAAGATCAGCTGGAAGAAGGATTCCGGGCTGCCGGCGCCGCCGACCGATTTGGTGACGTCCAGCGTCACCGTTCTCAGCGCCGCGCCAGTGGCGGTGCGAACGAACAAGGGGGGTGTAGAGCTGTCAGCCAGCTGGGTCCATGCAAAGTTTGAAAAACTGGCCTTGCCGCCTCCGCCGCTGGCCGAGTTCTGCACACCCCAGGAGAAGCTGTTGATGTCGATGGCGTTCTTGTGCAGCTTGTCCTTCGAGTCGCCCGGCAGGCCGTCGATCGTCAGGTAATAGCTGTTGGCGGCATGGGCCAGTCCGGCACCCAGCAGGCCGACGACGCAGAGGGCACGCTGGCTGGCATGAAGGACAGCTGAGAAGGGCATGGCAGGGCTCCGGATGCGCGTCAATCGGGCACCGCGATGCTCGCCGAACGGTGGCGTGCCGACCATCCTCAAAGCAGTTGAGGATTCCTGTGCTGCCGGTGTCAGCCTGGGCCGGGGCCCCAACCCAGCGGCGCAGGCAGCACGGCCAGGATGCGCTGGCGCAGTGGTGCGTACACCTCGTCCACCGGCTGCCCAGGACGGGGTGCAAGGGGGTCCTGGTGGCTGCCGAAGGCTTGGTCCAGCTGCGCCCAATCGGCTGCACTCAGCGTGGCCACCGCGCGTGGAAGGATCTCCGTCTCCTCGCGCCGCATGTGGTTCAGGTAGCGGGCGGTGTACACCTTCAGCTGCTGCTCGAACTTCTCGCGCCGGGGCTCGCCCATCTGCTCCCAGGCCAGCAGGGTGTGCTGAAGCTCGCGGATGGCGCGCTCGCCGTGGTTGTGGTCGGCTTCCAGGTCGTCCAGCGTCTGGCGCAGGTCGGGGGCGAGTGCGCGCAGCTTGGGGAACAGCAGCTCGCTTTCCTTTTTGTGATGCAGGCGTTCAGGAAATTCGTCGACGTAGAACAGCATGGCCCGCAGCGCGCCGAAATCGGGCGCCGTGCCAGCGCGGCGTTGGGCCTGCAACAGCAGCGGCACCGTGCGCAGCATGGCGGACAGGGCGTCGTGCTCGGCACGGATGATGCGCACGGCCAGGGGCTTGGTCGAGGAAGGCATGGCCGCGAGCGTCGCGCGGCCGCCGCACGCCCTCCTTGCGCTGGATCAAGCCTTGGTGGGGCACCCCCGTAAAATCCCGGGCTTTGCCCACCAGCCCAAGGAAAGCCCCGGCCATGACAGCATCGACCGCCTCCCCCACCCTCATGGCCAATGCGATCCGCGCGCTTGCGATGGACGCCGTGCAGGCGGCCAACTCCGGCCACCCGGGTGCGCCCATGGGCATGGCCGACATCGGTGTGGCGCTGTGGGCCCGCCACCTGAAGCACAACCCGGCCAACCCGCACTGGGCCGACCGTGACCGCTTCGTGCTGAGCAACGGCCACGGCTCCATGCTGATCTACGCGCTGCTGCACCTGACGGGCTACGACCTGCCCATCGACGAGCTGCGCAACTTCCGCCAGATGCACAGCAAGACGCCGGGCCACCCCGAGGTGGGCATCACCGCCGGTGTCGAGACGACGACCGGCCCGCTCGGCCAGGGCATCACCAACGCCGTGGGCCTGGCCCTGGCCGAGAAGCTGCTGGCGCGCGATTTCAATCGCGAAGGCCACACCGTGGTGGACCACCACACCTACGTGTTCCTGGGCGATGGCTGCCTGATGGAAGGCATCAGCCACGAAGCTGCGTCTCTTGCTGGCGCCTGGAAGCTGAACAAGCTGATCGCCCTCTACGACGACAACGGCATTTCCATCGACGGCCAGGTCGCGCCCTGGTTTGCCGACAACACGGCCCAGCGCTTCGAAGCCTACGGCTGGAACGTCATCGGCCCGGTGGACGGCCATGAGGTTGACGCCGTGGACGACGCCATCGGCAAGGCCAAGCAGAGCCTGGACAAGCCCACGCTCATCATCGCCAAGACCCACATCGGCAAGGGCAGCCCCAACCGCGCCAACACCAGCAAGGCCCATGGCGAGCCGCTGGGTGCCGAGGAAATCAAGCTGACCCGCGAAGCCTTGGGCTGGACGCACGAGCCCTTCGCCATCCCTGCCGAGGTGTATGCCGCGTGGGACCACAAGGCTGCCGGCGACCAGGCCGAGAGCGCCTGGGACGTGCGCTTCGATGCCTACGCCGAAGCCCACCCCGAGCTGGCCGCCGAGTTCCAGCGCCGCATGGCCGGCGTGCTGCCGGCCGACTTCGCGCAGATCGCCGTGGACGCCGTGGTGAAGGCCCACGCCGATGCCCAGACCGTGGCCAGCCGCAAGGCCAGCCAATTGGCACTCGAAGCCTTCACGGCCAAGCTGCCCGAGATGCTGGGCGGCAGCGCCGACCTGACCGGCTCCAACCTCACCAACACGAGCAGCACGCCCAACCTGCGCGTCGCCGCTGACGGCACGCCCAACAACGGCCGCCATATCAACTACGGCGTGCGCGAATTCGGCATGGCCGCCATCATGAACGGCGTGGCGCTGCACGGCGGCTTCATCCCCT
>JBBIVU010000079.1:0-12502 GCA_037439585.1 Roseateles sp.
CCGCGCTGGGCGCACGCGAGGCGCTGGCGGGCGGGCTGGCCCTGCCGCTCACCCAGCTGGGCCTGCTGTTGCGGCCCGAGCTCGCAAGCTACGGCGGCCTGTCGGGTGCGCTGCACGCGCTGGCGGCCATCGCGGCGCTGGCGCTGCTGGCCCGCGGCGGTCGGGAGCGCCTCGTCGGTGCGGCCATCCTGGCGGGCCTGTCGGTCAAGCTGGCTCTGGAACACCCCTTCGGCCCGGTGCTGCGTGCCACCCCCGGTTTCGACTTCGCCGTGGCACCTTTCGCCCATCTCTGCGGCGCCATGGCCGGCCTGCTGACGTGGCGCCTGACAATGCGGCGATCTGAGAGAAACCTGAGGTCTCCCCATGGGACGTGAAGCCACCTGCACCGCCCACTTGGGCAGCGCGACATCGCCGCAAGCCGCCGAAGTCACTGCCCTGCTCGAATCCACCACCGTCGTGCTGCGCGGCGAGTTCAAGCGCAAATGGGACATCGCCTCGCTGCACAACCTGCGGGTGGACGGCGAGGCGCTGCGCTTCGAAGCCGGTGACGAGGCCGTGGCCCTGGTGCTGGGCGAGAAGGAAGCCGGCCGCTGGCTCAAGAAATTGCAAACGCCGCCGCCCACGCTGGCTGCCAAGCTGGGTGTGAGCGCCGAGAACCCGGCGCTGCTGATCGGGCCCACCACCGGCACGCTGGACCCGGCACTGGCCGAGGCGCTGGCCGGCGGCATCACCACCAACATGCGCGAGGCCCGCATGCTGGTGGCGGTGCTGAGCAACTCGGCGGAGCTGCCGCGCATGGCCGAGTTCCATGCGGACATGATCTGCAACACCGTCTGGGTGGTGTACCGCAAGGGCCCGGGTGCCGAGCCGTCGGACGCCGAGGTGCGCATCGCGATGCGCGGCTGGGGCTACGTGGACAACAAGACGAGTGCGGTGTCCGACACCCTCACCGCCACGCGCTACGTGCGCAGCGCGCCGCCCGCCAGGGCCGCAGGCAAGAAACCCGCGCGCAAACGCTAAATGACGTTGGCCTCGACCAGAGGCCGCCCGTCCAGCAGCCGCTGCGGCGTGAGCGCGGCGATCAGCGGCGCGTCCAGGCCCGCGATCAGCCGTGCCATCGAGTGCCCCACGGCGGGCGACTGCTGCATGCCGTGGCCCGAGAAGCCGCAGGCCGTGAAGGCGTTGGCCCAGCCGGGCAGGCGGCCGGCGAGGCCGTTGTGGTCGAAGGCGTTCATCTCGTAGTACCCGGCCCAGGCCGAGCGCACGCGCAGCGCTTCCAGCGCCGGCACCCGTGCGGCCAGCGTGGGCCACAGCCGTTCGTCGAACAGGCCGTGGTCGATGGCGTCCAGCGGCAGGTTGTCCGCGTCGTCACCGCGCGGCGGGCCGCCGGCCAGGATCAGCGAGCCCTCGGTGCGGAACCAGAAGCCGCTGGGGTCGATCACCAGCGGGCAGCCGGGCAACGCGGCCGGCGTTTCCAGCACGAACACGTCTCGCTTCTTGGCGTGGACCGGCAGCTTGAAGCCCAGGGCCGCGCCCAGCGGGGCGCTCCAGGCGCCGGCCGTGATGGCGAAGGCGTCGCCTGCCAAGCATGACCCGTCGGCGCAGCGCACGGCGGTGATGCGGTCGCCCTGCGTGCTGAAGCCCACGGCCTCGGCCGCGACGAAGCGCACGCCGCAGGCCTGGGCCTTGCGGCGGAAGGCCCGGTGCAGGGCCGGGCCATCGAACCAGCCTTCGCCGCTGAGGCCCAGCGAGCCGAGCGCCAGATCGCCCACGGCCAGCCAGGGGAAGCGCGCCGCCAGTTCGGCCGGGCTCAGCAAGGCCACGTCCACGCCCTGAGCGCGCTGCACGGCGTGCACCTCGCGCAGCGTGGGCGCACCCGCTGCGGTGGCGAGGTAAAGGTAGCCGGGCTCGACGAGACCCAGCGCGGGGCGGTCGCCGGCCGTGGCGAGTTCGTCGGCCGCGCGGCGCAGGAAGTCCAGGCTCCAGCGGGACAGCGCGATGTTCACCGGCTGCGAGAACTGCTGGCGGATGGAGCTGAGCGACAGCGAGCTGGAGGCCCGCGCGTATCTCGGGTCGCGCTCCAGCACGGTCACGCGGGCGCCGTGGTCGCGGGCCAGGAAGCAGGCGGTGGCGGCGCCCATCACGCCGCCGCCGATCACGAGGACTTCGCTCATGCTGGCAGCATAGAGGCCATGACCCCACCCGCCCGCCAGAACCAGCTCACTCCCCGTGCCATTGCCCTCCTGCTGCTGTGCTGCGCGCTGTGGGGCATCAACCAGGTGGCGGCCAAGGCGGCGCTGACGGAGATAGCGCCGCTGTGGCAGGCGGGGTTGCGCTCGGCGCTGGCCGGCGCGCTGGTGTGGGCGTGGGCGGCCTCGCGCGGCCTTCGGCTGTTCGAGCGCGACGGGAGCCTCGGCGGCGGCCTGCTGGCAGGGGCGCTGTTCGCGGGCGAGTTCGCGTGCATCTTCATCGGCCTGCAGTACACCAGCGCCTCACGCATGGTGGTGTTCATCTACCTGGCGCCCTTCGTCGTGGCGCTGGGCATGCCGTGGATCGCCCGGGGCGAGGCGCTGTCGGGCCGGCAGTGGGCGGGCCTGCTGCTGGCCTTCGGTGCGATGGCGTTTGCGTTCGCCGAAGGATTCTCGGCACCGGGCTCGCCGCGCCAGTGGTGGGGCGACGCGCTGGGCGTGGCCGCCGCCGTGCTGTGGGGCGGCACCACGCTGGCCATCCGCGCCACCCGGCTGAGCACCGCGCCGGCCGAGAAGACGCTGCTCTACCAGCTCGCCCTCTCGGCTCTGGCCCTGTGCGCGGCAGCCGCCTTCACGGGCGAGGCGCTGCCGCTGCAGTGGTCGCCACGCCTCATCGGGCTGTTCGGCTTCCAGGCCGTCATCGTCACCTTCGCCAGCTACCTGGCCTGGTTCTGGCTCGTGCGCCACTACGCGGCCACCAAGCTCTCGGTGTTCACGCTCAGCACGCCGCTGTTCGGCCTGGCGGCCGGTGCGCTGCTGCTGGGCGAAGGCATCAGCACCCGGCTGGTGGCCGCGCTGGTGGCGCTGGCGGCGGGCATCGTGCTGGTGAACCGCTGATGTCGCCCGCGCGGCAGGCCGCCCCTGCCGCGCTGCCTAGACTGCCCGCTTCTTTCAGGAGACACCCATGATCACGCTCTGCGGCATCCCGCTCTCGAACTACTACAACAAGGTCAAGCTGGCCCTGTTGGAGAAGGGCATCCCCTTCACCGAGGAGTACGTCAAGACGCACTCCCACGACGAAGCCGTGCTGAGCTGCACGCCGCTGGGCAAGGTGCCCTTCATCAAGACACCGCAGGGCGTGCTGTGCGAGAGCCAGGTGATTGCCGACTACCTGGAGGCCGCCTACCCCAACACCCCGCGCCTGATGCCGGCCGACCCCTTCCAGGCCGCCAAGGTGCGCGAGCTCATCACCTTCGTGGAGCTGCACCTGGAGCTGGTGGCGCGCGAGCTGTACGCCGAGGCCTTCTTCGGCGGCAAGGTGAGTGACGGCACCAAGCAACGCGTGGCCCGCGTGCTGCCCGAGAACATCAAAGCCTTCAAGCGCCTGGCGAAGTTCGGCCCCTACCTGGCGGGCGACAGCTTCACGTTGGCCGACTGCGCCGGCTGGGTGAGCCTGCCGCTGGTGGCCCTGGCCACCAAGACCATCTACGGCGAAGACCTGCTGGCCGCCGGCGGCGTGGACTGGAAGCCCTACGCCAAGCTCATCGGCGAACGGCCGCATGCCCTGAAGGTGGCGGCCGACCGCAAGGCGGACCAGGAGCGCATGCTCGGCGCCGCGAAGGCCTGAGCCTCGCTGCGAGGCTCCCGAGGATTCCGGCAGGGCCCGTGACCGGCCCTGTCGGCGCAGCCCGGTGTGGGCAGCTCAGCCCGGCGGCCGCATCCGGTCGGCCAGGGCCCCATGCCCCCGCAGGGCCAGTGCATCGGCCGCCCCTTGGCGGTCCCGTGCGTCCTTGTTCTGGCTGAGCTTGGACTTGCCCACCAGCGAGGTGATGGCGATCTCGATGCCCACGATCTGAGCCAGCAGCCCGTCGATGAACTCGGGGGCGGAATCCGTCATGCGCCACGGCTGGGGTTCGCCCTGCTCGTGCGTGCGTGTGAGCCGCGCCACCACGCCGCGCACGAAGCGGACGTCGTCACGCACCGTGAGCGTCCCGTGTGCATGCACCACCTCGTAATTCCAGGTCGGCACCTGGCGGTGCGCCTCGTGCTTGCTGGGGTACCAGCTGGGCGAAATGAACGCCTCCGCCCCCCGGAAAATCACCAGCACCGGCGACCCGCTCGGGCAGCGCTGCCACACCGGGTTTGCCCGCGCCACATGCCCGCGGAGGCAGCCCAGCGGCCCCGCGGCGGCATCCAGCTCGAATGGGACGTGATCTGCATCCAGGCCCTGCGGCCCCTGCGTCACCAATGCGCCCAGCGGATGCGCCCGCATCAACCTGTGCAAGGCCTCGGTGTCGGTGAGCGCGAAATGGGCGGGAACGTACATGGGCAAGCCTCGGGCACGGTGAGGGGACAGGGCGAGGCAGAACTGTCGCATGGCGGGCCTCCCAAGGACGCACCGGGCGAACCGTCGGCGCTCCCAGAGCACGGACCCGCCGGCAGATCTGGCGGTGCCGTGGCGCAGCTCGCCGCGACAAGCGCATCGAACACGGCCTCCTTCTCAGCACCGCCTGGCACCCCAGGTCACACCCCTGCGGCAACCCCATCTGCGCCTGCATCGCGACGCCGAAACTGCACGGCCGGACTGGTGTCACCCCTGAGGCCCGCCCAGGTGAACACCAGCATGGCCAGGCAGGCGACGACCCCAGGCAACGCAAACGCCAGAAAGTTCGCGCTGAGTGGCACGCCCAAGCTCATGAGGGTGCCGCCCAGCACCGGGCCAAGGATGGCACCGTTTCGGCCGATGCCGGACGCCCAGCCCAGGCCCGTGGAGCGGATGGCCAGGCCGTAGAACTGCGCGCCGCAGGCGTAGAGCAGGATCTGCGAGCCGATGGTGGTGGCACCTGCCACGGCAATCAGGCTGTAGAGCACCCAGCTCGGGCTGTTGAAGCCCAGCAGGCCGATGGACACGGCCGCCAGCGCGAAAAACACCGCCAGCACGCGGGGCAGGTTGAACCGGTCTCCCAGCCAGCCGCCGCCCACGGCGCCGAAGATGGCACCGAAGTTCAGCACCAGCAGGAAGCTCAGCGACGAGCCCAGGCCGTAGCCCGCCTTCGTCATCAGCTTGGGCAGCCAGGAGTTCAGCGCATAGACCATCAGCAGGCAGCTGAAGAAAGCCGTCCACAACATCAGCGTGCGCAGCGCACGGCCATCGCGGAACAGCTCCAGCAGCGGCGCACCGCCGGCCTTGAGCGCTGGCATGGTGAGCATGTGACCGGCCTGCGGGCGGTGGCTCGGTTCCACGCGCTGCAGCATGCATTGCGCTTCGTCGACCCGACCCTGGCGGATCAGGAAGCCAACCGACTCGGGCAGGAACTTCATGATGATGGGCAGCAACAGCAGCGGCACGCCAGCGACGAAGAAGACCGACTGCCAGCCATAGCTCGGCAGCAGCACCATGCCCAGGCCGGCCGACAGCATGCCGCCGACCGAGTAGCCGCTGAACATGATGGCCACCAGCGTGCTGCGGATCTTGCGCGGCGCGTACTCGCTCATCAGGGCCACCACGTTGGGCATCACGCCCCCGATCCCCAACCCCGCGATGAAGCGGCACAGGCCGAACTCGGTCGGGTTGCGCGCCAGGCCGTTGAGCACCGTGAAGCCGCTGAACAGCACCACGCAGATCGTGATGGCCTTCTTGCGGCCGATCTTGTCGGACAGCGGCCCGAACACCAGCGCGCCGGCCATCATGCCGAACAGCGCATAGCTGCCCAGGGCGCCCGCCTGCAGCGGCGACAGC
Organism: Roseateles sp.; assembly: GCA_037439585.1. Taxonomy (GTDB): domain Bacteria; phylum Pseudomonadota; class Gammaproteobacteria; order Burkholderiales; family Burkholderiaceae_C; genus Pelomonas. The sequence goes on from JBBIVU010000079.1 coordinate 5,929, forward strand.
GCCCACTCCTTCATCAGCACCGGCAGCACCACGCCGTAGATGACGAGGTCATAGCCGTCAAAGATGATGATCAGCGCACACCAGAACAGCACCATCCAGTGGAAGCGGTTGAAGCGCGCGTCGTCGATCAGGCGCGACACGTCGATGTCTCGGGTCATGGGTTGTCTCCGTAGTTGAATGAAACGAGCCCCGTCTGCGCGGGGCTCGGTGCAGGGGGTCAGCCGAGGTCGCCACCGCCCACGGGCAGCGTGACGCCGGTGATGTAGGCCGCCTCGTCCGAGGCGAGGAAGAGGATGGCGCCGACCTGCTCGTCGATGGTCCCGTAGCGCTTCATCAGCGAGGACTCGACCGTTTGGTCGACGATCTGCTGGTACCAGGCCCGCTCCTGCTCGCTCTGCGGCGCGGCGTTGCGGGGGATGCGACGGGGCGGCGCCTCGGTGCCGCCGGGCGCGGTGGCGTTCACGCGCACGCCGCGCTGGGCGGTCTCGAAGGCGAGGCAGGCCGTCAGCGCATTCACGCCGCCCTTGGCCGCGCCGTAGGGCACGCGATTCACGCCGCGCGTGGCGATGGACGACACGTTGACGATGGCGCCGCGGCCCTGCTCCAGCATGGCGGGCAGTGCGGCGCGGCAGCACCACAACGTGGGGAACAGCGAGCGCCGCACCTCGGCCTCGATCTCGGCCTCGGCGTAATGCTCGAAGGGCTTGGCCCAGATGGTGCCGCCCACGTTGTTGACGAGGATGTCGATGCGGCCGAAGCGCTCCAGCGCGGCCGCCATGACGGCGATGCAGTCGGCGAACTTTTCCAGGTCGGCCGTCAACGTCAGCACGCGGCGGCCGGCGCCGGGCAGCGCGCGCAGTTCGTGCACGAGCTCGGAGCGGTCGATGGCCGCCACCTGGGCGCCCTCGTCCAGCAGCCGCTCGACGACGCGGCGGCCGATGCCCTGGGCCGCGCCGGTGACGACCGCCGTGCGGTCGGTGAATCGTTGGGAACTCATCATCGGCCTCACGCGCTGGCCGCAAACTTCTCGTAGAAGAAGTTGACGGGTTGGAGACCGCGTTCGCGGATGGCCTGACTGACCGCTTCCACCATTGGCGGCGGGCCACAGAGGTAGACGTCCACCTCGCCGTCGTGCAGATGCGCCGACTCCAGGTGCTGGGTCACATAGCCCTTCTTGGGCCAGGCACTGTCAACACTCGCCACGCAGGCGGTGAAGGTGAACTGCGGTATGCGTGCGGCAAACGCCTGCAGCTTGTCCATCTCCACCAGGTCGGCGTCGTGCGTCACGCCGTAGATCAGGTGCACCGGGTGCGGCGTGCCCTGCTCGGCAATCTTTTCCAGCATCGCGGTGAACGGCGCCAGGCCCGTGCCGCCGGCCAGCAGCAGCAGTGGGCGCTGGATGTCGCGCAGGTAGAAGCTGCCCAGCGGCCCGGTCAGCGTCATTGCGTCGCCGGCCTTGGCCAGCTGCGTCAGGAAGCTGCTCATGAGCCCGCCGGACACGTTGCGAATCAGGAAGGACACCTCGCCGTCGCGCGGCAGCGAGCTGAACGAGTAGGCCCGCGTGGCCGTGCTGCCCGGCACCTGCAGGTTCACGTACTGGCCGGGCAGGAAGGCCAGCTTGTTCAGCGACTCGCCGCGCAGCGACAGCGAGATGGTGCTGGGCGAGAGTTGCTCCACGCGGCTGATGGCCGCCTCGAAGCACGACTGCTGCGTGCGGCACACAGCCGACGACGCCGGCACGCGGACGACGCAGTCGCTCTGCGCCCGCATCTGGCAGGTCAGCACGAAGCCCTCGCGAGCTTCGGTGTCGCTGAGCGCGTCGTCGATGTACTCGCCCATCTGGTAGCGGCCCGACTCGGCGAAGCATTTGCAGGTGCCGCAGGCGCCGTCGCGGCAGTCCAGCGGCAGGTTCACGCCCTGGCGGTAGGCCGCGTCGGCGACGGTCTCGGTGGCGGTGGCAGCGATGAAGCGGGTGACCCCGTCTTCGAACTGCAGTGCGATCTGGTGGGCCATGACAGCTCCGATCAGAGGTTGTAGACGTCGACGACGTGGTGGATGTAGTCGTTCTTCAGCACGATGTGCTTGCGACGGATCAGCGGCGCCGGGCCGGTGGTGTCGAGCGTGTAGTGCGAGGTGCCGAAGTAGCTGTCCGTGGTCTTGTAGCGGTAGCTCAGCGTGTGCCAGTTGAAGCGCAGCTGCACCTCGCTGTCGGTTTGCGACAGGATCTCGAAGTTGTGCAGGTTGTGGCCGGTGCGGGGCTCCGGCATGCTGGCCGCGGAGCGCTCGGTCTTGATGCGGAAGACGCGGTCCTCCAGCCCGGCGCGGGTCGGGTAGTAGATCAGCGAGATCTCGCGCTGCGGGTCGGTGGTGAGCTGGTCGTCGTCGTCCCAGGACGGCATCCAGAACTCGGCGTCGGGGTGGTAGCAGGCCAGCCAGTCGTCCCACTGGCGGTCGTCCAGCAGGCGGGCCTCGCGGTACAGGAAAGCCTGCACCTGCTCGTAGGTCAGGGTGCTCATGCCGGTCTCCCTTCAGGCGCCGTGCGAGCAGTGCTCGCCGTGGGCGTGGTCGTGGCCGCACGCGGCCGGTGTGGCTTGCGCGGTCTTCTGCACGGCCTGCAGCAGGCTCTGCTGCCAGTAGCGGTGCTGCTCGGTGTAGAGGCCTTCGTCCTCGGTCTTCACGCCGCTGAGTACGGGCTTGAGGCCGATCTCCTGCGCGGCGGGGTCGGCACCCTGCACCCAGTGCGTGGCGCCACGGCACATGTCGTTCCAGGGCAGCGCGACGCCGGCATAGCCCTGCTGGCAGGCGCGGAACTCCTCCAGGTCGTCCGGCGTGGCCATGCCAGTGGCGTTGAAAAAGTCCTCGTACTGGCGGATGCGCCGCGCACGGGCCTCAGCGGGCTCACCCTTGGGCGCGATGCAGTAGATGGTGACCTCGGTCTTGTCGACCGCGATCGGGAGCAGCACGCGGATCTGCGAGCTGAACTGGTCCATCAGGTAGACGTTGGGGTACAGGCACAGGTTGCGCGAGTGGTTGATCATCCAGTCGGCCGTGGCGGGGCCGCAGCGCTGCACGAGCTCGGCGCGCTGCTTGTAGGCAGGCCGGTCCTCGGGGTTGGCCCAGCGCGTCCACAGCAGCATGTGGCCGTGCTCGAAGCTGTAGAAGCCACCGCCTTGCTTGGCCCAGCTGCCCGCGTCCATCGCCTTGATGTTGTCGCCCGCGGCGCTCTGCTTGCGGTGGCTGGTGGTGGCCGCGTAGTTCCAGTGGACGGAGCTGACGTGGTAGCCGTCGGCGCCGTTCTCGGCCTGCAGCTTCCAGTTGCCGTCAAAGGTGTAGGTGCTCGACCCGCGCAGCACCTCCAGCCCCTCGGGGGACTGGTCCACGATCATGTCGATGATCTTGGTGGATTCGCCGAGGAACTCGGTCAGCGGCTGCACGTCGGGGTTGAGGCTGCCGAAGAGGAAGCCGCGGTAGCTCTCGAAGCGCGCGACCTTCTTCAGGTCGTGGCAGCCGTCCTTGTTGAAGGACTCGGGGTAGCCCGCTTCGCTCGCGTCCTTCACCTTCAGCAGCTTGCCGCTGTTGTTGAAGGTCCAGCCGTGGAAGGTGCAGGTGAAGTTGGCCTTGTTGCCCTTCTTGTGGCGGCACAGCGTGGCGCCACGGTGCGAGCAGGCGTTGATGATGGCGTTGAGCTCGCCGGCCTTGTTGCGCGTGATGACGATGGGCTGGCGGCCGATCTGGGTGGTCAGGTAGTCGTTGACATTCGGGATCTGGCTCTCGTGGGCGAGGTAGATCCAGTTGCCTTCGAAGATGTGCTGCATCTCCAGGTCGAACAACTCTTCGTCAGTGAACGCTGCGCGGTGCAGCTTGTAGACGTGGCGGGTCGTGTCCTCGACCAGCATGCCGGCCAGGCGCTGCTCGACGCTTTCCGGGGCTGCGGTGTGGGTCATGGTCTGTCTCCTCGGTGAGTTGGGCGCAGGGCTCCGCTGGCCCGGCCGGTCGGGCCAGCGGGCAGGGGCGTTGTTGGTCGGGGGTGGGAGCCGCGTCAGGCGGCGGCGCGCGGGCGGGCGAAGTCGGTCGCCGGGGTCTTGACCTCATCGGTCAGCAGATCGAAGTCGAAGGCGATCTCGTGGAAAGGCTTGTCGACGCCCAGGGCCTTCATCGCGCTCGGCTCGGCATTGGTGCGCACCGGGGGCACCAGGCCCTCGCGGGTGCCGAAGGCAAAGTCGTCCCACAGGTGGGGGTCGGACTCGATGTTGATCTGCGTGGTGAGCTTGCGGTGCCCCGGGGCGCTCACGAAGAAGTGGATGTGCGCCGGGCGGTGGCCGTGGCGGCCCAGCAGGTTCAGCAAGGTCTCGGTGGAGCCGCCCGGCGGCACGCTGTAGCCCAGCGGCATGATGCTGCGGAACTTGTAGCGGCCGTTGGCGTCCGTCTGAATCGTGCGGCGCAGGTTGAAGGCGCTTTGCGACGGGTCGAAGTAGGAGTAGTTGCCCAGGTGGTTGGCATGCCAGGCCTCGACCTGGGCGCCGGCCAGCGGGTTGCCGTCCGCACCGCGCACGACGCCCGACATCACCACCACCTCGCCCGGCTGGGTGCCATCGTCCAGACGCCCTTCGCCCTGGCACACCGGCGCGCCGGCAACGTACAGCGGGCCCTCGATGGTGCGCGGCGTGCCGCCCTTCAGGCCGGCGCGGGCCTCGGCCTCGTCCATGCGCAGGTCGATGAAATGCTCCAGGCCGATGCCCGGGACGATCAGGCCCAGCTCGCCACGGGCGCCCGCCTGGCCCAGGTAGCTCAGGCCGGCCCAGAACTCCTCGGGCTGGATGTCCAGGTCTTCCATCGCGAGCATCAGGTCGCGCAGCAGGCGGCGCACCACGGTCTTCACACGGGCGTTGCCTGGGCCGGTCACGCCGGTGGTTTCAAAGCGGTCGAGCAGGGCGTCGACCTGTTGGGCATTCATGGTGTGTCTCCTGGTGTTGGTCTCAGTGGGTGAAATCAGCGGTCGTCGTCACGGATGGACGACGGATGCCGGCACAGCGGCACCACATCGATCTCCATGTACGGAAAGAGCGGCAGCCCCGACAGCAGCTGGTGCAGCTGCTCGACGCTGTCCACATCAAAAATGCTCACGTTGGCGTAGCGGCCCGCCACGCGCCACAGGTGGCGCCAGGTGCCGTCGCGCATCAGGCCCTGGGCCACGTCGCGTTCGATCTTCTTCAGCGCATCGGCTTCAGCGGCGGGCATCGTGGCCGGCAGGCGCACGGTCATCTCGACTTTGAAGAGCATGGTCGGTGTCCTCGGGTAGGGGTTCAGGCGCGGCGCATGCGGGCCAGGCGCGCGGTGTCCAGCGTGATGCCCAGGCCGGGCGCGGTGGGCAGCTGCAGCGCGAAGTCGCGGTACTGCAGGGGCTCTTGCAGGATCTCTTCGGTCAGCAGCAGCGGGCCGAACAGTTCGGTGCTCCAGGCCAGCTCGCCGAAGGTGCTGAAGAGCTGCGCCGACGCCATGGTGCCGACGGCGCCTTCGAGCATCGTGCCGCCGTACAGCGCGATGTTGGCCGCCTCGGCAATGCCAGCCACACGGGCCGCGCCGCGCAGGCCACCGGACTGGTTGATCTTGACCGCGAAGATGTCCGCCGCCTGCGTGGCCGCCACCTCGAAGGCATCGCGCGGGCCGTGCAGGGCCTCGTCGGCCATGATGGGGATGATGTTGGCCTCGGTCAGGCGCTTCAGGCCCAGCTTGTCGTGCGCCACGATGGGCTGCTCCACCATGTCCACGCCCGCATCGGCCAGCCCGCGCATGCCGTCCAGCGCCTCGGTGACGGACCACGCCTGGTTCGCATCCACCCGCACGCTGGCGCGGGGGCCCAGCGCGGCCTTGATGGCGGCCACGTGGGACACGTCGTCGCGCACGGCGCGCAGGCCGATCTTGAGCTTGAAGATGTTGTGGCGGCGCAGGTCGAGCATGCGCTCGGCCTCGGCGATGTCGCGGCCCGTGTCGCCGCTGGCCAGCGTCCAGGCGATGGGCAGGCTGTCGCGCACCCGGCCACCGAAGAGTTCGCTCAACGGCACGCCCAGGCGGCGGGCCTGGGCGTCGTACAGCGCCGTCTCGACCGCGCACTTGGCGAAGCGGTTGCCCTGCACCTGGCTGGCCACACGGGCGAGTTGCTTCGCGACGGCGCTGGCGTTCTGGCCTTCGAGCAGCGGGGCGATGTAGGTGTCGATGTTGGCCTTGATGCTCTCGGGGCTTTCCTCGCCGTAGGCCAGCCCGCCGATCGTCGTAGCCTCGCCCCAGCCCTCGATGCCGTCGGAGCATTGAATGCGCACCAGCACCAACGTCTGGTGGTCCATCGTCGCCACCGACAGGCGGTGCGGGCGGATCGTCGGCACGTCCACCAGCAGGGTTTCGACGGCTTGGATGCGGGGGCTGGACGACATGGCGTGTGGAGTCATGGAGAGATCGTGAGCAGATGGTAGGAACCGACGCTCCGATCGTCCAAGACCGTCTTAGACTGTCTCGATACTTCCAAGGTATCAAGCTCTTGACCCAACGGTCGGCCGCTTGCCACTTGCCAAGACATCGC
>JBBIVU010000080.1:0-12480 GCA_037439585.1 Roseateles sp.
GCAAGGATCGTGGTGACGTTCGGCCCGAAGGAGTGCGCTGCAGACTGCACGCCCGAAACCGAGCACAGGGTTTGCTGGCTTTGCGCGTTCAAGCAGGTCAGAACAGTCGCCTGCGTGGCCAGAACGCCAATAGGTTTCAAGGCAGCAACCGCCGCCACCCCGCTAGAAGCGCCTTTGAGCATCAAACGCCGACGCAGCAGGGCTTCAGCGGACAACGGCTGCCGCTGCGGAGACAGCGGGTCATTGCCGAAAGAAGTGTCCGAACTCGAAGACTGGTTTTTCATTGGAGCCTCACCTTGACCATCAACTGGCCTGTGCATCGAAAATGCCTACCCGTCCAAAATTCGCATAGGCCAGAATTGCGTGACTCGCGTCAGCGCATCCGACGCTCACCCATGTCATCCGCCGATTCGCGGATCTTGTGTAAGCCGCTTCCATCTGATCAAGAAGGCGGCCCCCAGTTAGACGCTGCAGTATTTGACCTCAATAAGCGTCGACTTCACCGCCCCCCTCGGCTCAGGGGTGGAGCTCCGTCACAGATCACACGTGGCGCCAAGCTTCGAATTGATGCCTGCGCCAGCAGCCAAGCCTTCATCGGACTCGTTTCGCAACCCGACAGCCCCTGCCAGGGAAAGCCCTTGGACACAACCGAAACTCAGTTCCGGCATGTCAAACGTCGCTGGCAGACATCGCCCGTTGGGCGGTCAATCCTGAGTTCCATCAGGCCGTTCGGCGAGACAGCCAGCCCAACGGCGACTCCTGGCCAGCCTGTGCGCCCTTGGACTCGAGAAAGTCGCTGGGAGGCTGGCTTCGGTACTCGCTGATGCCACCACCATCCAGGCAGGCGTCCAACCCGAAGGCAGTGCCCAGGTCAGCCGGATCCGGTTCGCTGCGCGCAGCGACGTCACGGCGGAAGAAACGCAGCGCGGGAACGAATCGCATGGCCAACCTCTTTGACTTGAACGTTGCCGACAACCACGCCAGCCCCGCGATTGCAGTGTGCGGGAAACGTGTGACAAATGGATTCCAGATCCCTGAGTAAATAATGCCCGCACTGGCAATTCCACACGTGTGCGACGCCTGTTTTCCCAATGACAGCCTGGCCCGGTGAACCCATGCCCCCTGATTGAAGGGGGTCGTTGCTCTTTTGCAATGGCTTGCCGAACCTCCCTAAAACTGAGGACCTCGGCATCCAAGCTGGCGCTTAAGCTGCACGTCCCTCGAGCCTTCGCCGCCGCATGAGTTCAGAAGTCTTGAAATGGGTCGCCAGCGGTCTGATCGCCGTGGTGCTGGCCAGCACGCTGTGGATGGCCGTGACGGTTCATCCCGAGCCAGCCGGTCGGGCCATGTTGTTCGCGCAATCGCCTCCTGCTGCCGTTGCGTCAGCGCCACTCGTCAACGTCGGCCCCTGAGGCTTCAGGTCAGGGCGCGCTGGGCCCCCTCCGCAAGCGCCTGGCCGATGCGGTCCAGCAGCGCATCCCGGCCCAGCAGCTGCCACTGGTGCCAGTACAACGCCACATCCACGCCAACGTCCGGGCGCAGCACCACGAGTTGCCCGGCCTCGACCAGGCCCCGCACCTGGATCTCCGGTGCCACGCCCACGCCCCAGCCCATCACGGCGGCGCGCACATAGGCCTCGCTGGACGGCACGAAGCGCTCGCGCAAGCGGGGCGCACGAACCCCGAACGCCTGTGCCACCCATTGCACCTGGGTGTCGTCCTTGCGGTTGAAGACGAGGAAGGGGGTGTCGGCGAAATTGCCGGCATGCAAGCCCTCGGGAAGTCGCGCCATAAAGCCCGGGCTCGCCAGCGCCACGTAGCGCATGACACCCAGCGGCTGCACGCGACAGCCCTGCAGCGCCTCGGCCACCGTCGACACGCAGCCCAGCACGGCGCCTTGGCGCAGGCTGTCGTGGGTGAAGTCCTGGTCGTCCACCACCAGCTCCAGCCCGTAGCCTTCGCGCAAGCCCTGCTGGACCAGGCCGTCCAGGGCCGGAAGCACCCAGGTGGCCAGGCTGTCGGCGTTCACGGCGATGGCCAGGCGCGACTGCGGCGCCACGCGTTCGCCCAGCTCGCGGGCCACGTCGACGCGCAGCGCCTGCAACTGACGGGCGAAGCGCAGCAGCACCTTGCCGGCCTCCGTCAGGCGCAGCGGCCGGGAGCGCACCACCAGCGGCTGGCCAACCTGCGCCTCCAGCGCGCGCAACCGTTGCGACACCGCGCTCTGGGTGATGGACAGGCGCTGGGCCGCGCGCTCGAAGCCTTGCTCGTCTGCCAGCGCAGCGAGGCAGTTCAGTGCCGCAGGGTCGAACTCATTCATAAGCGTTACTAATGTAGTGCGAAGAATATGAATGGGGCTTCTTGATTCACCCGAGCCTGCGGAGAATCAACGGATGCCTGCGTCCACCCTGGCCACCGTCACCGCACCTGCCGTCTTCGCGCAGGGCTGGGCCATGGGTGCCGGCCTCATTCTCGCCATCGGTGCGCAGAACGCGCTGGTGCTGCGCCAAGGCCTGCGGTGCGAGCACGTGGGCGCGGTCGTGGCGGTCTGCACGCTGTCGGACTGGCTGTTGATCGCGCTGGGCGTGTTCGGCCTGGGCGCTCTCATCCAGGCCCAGCCGGCGCTGCTGGAGGTGTTCCGCTACGGCGGTGCGGCCTTTCTGCTGGGCTACGCCGCGCTGGCAGCACGGCGCGCGATGCGGCCCGCGGCCGGCCTTGAAGCCACGGGCCAGGCGGCCGGCCTGGGGGCCACGCTGTCGGCCGCATTCGCCTTCACCTACCTGAACCCTCACGTCTACCTCGACACCGTCGTGCTGCTGGGCGGCCTGGGTGCGCGCCAGCCGCCGGAGCTGCGCGCTGCCTTCGCAGCCGGGGCCGGGGTCGCCTCGGCGATGTGGTTCGGCCTGCTCGGGTTTGGGGCCGCCGCGGCAGCGCCCCGGCTGCGCAGCCCCCACACCTGGCGGGTCGTCGATGCCCTCGTCGCTTTGCTGATGACCGGCCTGGGTTTACAACTCCTCCTGCAACCCCTCTAACAACAAGGACACGCCATGAAGATCGTCGTTCTCGGCGCCGGCATCATCGGCATCGCCACCGCCTGGTACCTGCTGGACGAGGGGCACGAAGTGGTCGTCGTGGACCGGCAGCCCGACGCTGCTCTGGAAACCAGCTTTGCCAACGGCGCGCAGATCTCGGTCAGCTTCTGCGAACCCTGGGCCAATGCGGGCGCGCCGTTCAAGGTGGCCAAATGGCTGCTGCGCGACGACTCGCCGCTGCTCTTCCGCCCCCGGCTGGACCCGAACCAGTGGCGCTGGGGCCTGGCCTTCCTGGGGCAGTGCACCACGGCGGCCTTCGAGCGCAACGTGGAGGAGCTGGTGCAGCTGGGCCGCTATTCGCACGAGTCGCTGAAGGACCTCGTCACCCGCACCGGCATCGAGTACGACCGTCTGGAGCGCGGCATCCTGCACTTCTTCTCCAGCCAGGCCGACTTCGACAACGGCGCAGCTGGCGCCGAGATCATGCGCCGCCACGGCGTGGACCGCCGTGTGCTCAACCGCGACGAGGTGCTGCAGGTTGAACCTGCCCTGGCCTCCTTCGGCTCGCGGGTGTTCGGCGGCACCTTCACGCCCAGCGACGAAAGCGGCGATGCCCAGGTCTTCACCCACAAGCTCGCACGCCTGTGCGCCGAGCGCGGCGCGCAGTTCCTGTACGAGCACGACGTTCTGGGCCTGCAGCGGGTGGGGGACGGCATCGAAGCCGTGCAGATCGCCCACGTGCGCAGCGGTGAGCGCAAAACCCTGAAGGCCGACGCCTTCGTGGCTGCCATGGGCTCTTACACACCGGCCTTGGTGAAGCCGCTGGGCGAACACCTGAACATCTACCCCGCCAAGGGCTACTCGGCCACGCTGCGGCTCAAAAAGCCCGAGGCGGCCAGCGTCGTCAGCCTGCTGGACGACACCCGCAAGATCGCCATCTCGCGCCTGGGCGACCACATCCGCATCGCCGGCACGGCCGAGCTGTCGGGCTTCGACCTCAGCCTCGACAACGCCACGGCCCGCGTGCGCTGCGCGGCGCTCGTGAGGCGCTACGAAGAGCTGTTCCCCGGCGTGGCCGACCTGTCGGAGCCGAACTACTGGACGGGTCTGCGTCCCAGCACGCCGACCAACATCCCCTACATCGGCCGCAGCCGCAAGGCGCGCAACCTGTGGCTCAACGCCGGCCACGGCACGCTGGGCTGGACGCACGGCGCCGGCTCAGGCCGGGCCATGGCCGAACTCATCGCCGGCCGCAAGCCGGAGATCGCCTTCGGCTTCTACGGCCAGACCTGAGGCGCTCAGACGGTCTTCAGCAGCGCCTGCACCTTGGGCTGCTGCGGGAACTTCGACCCCAGCTTGGCCAGGCCTTCGAGCTCGACCTTCGCGGCGGCCTTGTCCCCGGACTGGATCAGGATCTCGGCAAGGTTGAGGCGGTACGACGGCTGCTCGGGCTGGTCGCCGATGAGCTGGCGCTGCAAGCTCACAGCCTTGGCGAAATCCTTTTCGTTGGCCAGCACCGTGGCGTAGGTGTCGCGCAGCGCGTAGTAATCGGGGCTGAGCTTCAGGCCGCGCTCAGCCAGCTCACGCGCGCCCGGTTTGCCCAGCTTGCTGCGCAGCCAGGCAGCGTTGTTGATGAGGGGCAGGCTGTCCGGGCTGCGCTTGAGCAGCGCCTCGTAGCGCGCCAGGGCCGGCTCAGTCTCGCCACGCGCCAACAGCACGTCGGCCACGGCGGCAGCAAAGCTGACATCCTGCGGGTGGGCAGCCTGCCACTGCGCCTCGAAGGCCGTGGCCTCGTCGCGCTTCTTGGCCGTCAGCAGCACCGAGAACAGGCGCGGTGCCGCATCGGCAGGCTCACGCAGGGCCGTCGCCTTGCGCAGCGCAGCCACGGCGGCATCGAGGCGCTGGCGGCCGGCTTCCACGTCGGCCTCAGCAATCAACGCAAAGGCCTCCTGCGGGTACTTCTTCTGTCGCTCGCGCAGCGCCGCCAGGCCCTCCTCCGTGCGCCCCTGGCGCAGCGCCAACTGGATCACCAAGCGCTGGGCCACCACCGAGCCCGGCTCGGCTTCCAGGGCCCGCTTGGCCTCGCGCTCCGCACCCGCAAAGTCCTGCTCCATGAAACGAAGCTGCGACAAGCCCAACCAGCCCTGCGCCCGCGTCGGCGCCAGCACTGTCAGGCGCGAATAGGTCTTGGCAGCCTGCGCCTTGTCGCCCGACAAGGTCTGGGTGCGCGCCAGACGCTCCAACACATCGGGCTGCTGGGGCAGCGCCGCCGATGCCTCCTGGGCTGCCTGGCCCGCCTTGGCAGCATCGCCCACCCGCAGGAAGTTGTCGACCTGTGCCAGACGCAGGCCGACATCGGTGGGCTCCTCCCGCACCCCAGCAGCCAGCACCTCCGCGATGTGGTGAGCCTTGCCACCCGTCTGTACCAGCAGGTCAGCCAGCGCCAGGCGTGCCTGGGGCGAGCGCGGCTGGCTGGCCACAAAGGCCTCCAGGCGCTTGACGCCAGCCTCTGCGCGCCCGGCCTGCATGTCCGTGGCCACCAGGCCCAGCACCGCCGGCAGGTAGCTCGCGTCGGCCTTCAGCGCAGCCTCGAACGAGGCCTGGGCGGCCGTGCCCTCTTTCTGCGCGAGCTGGACGCGGCCACGCAGGCCATCGGGGACCGGGCTGCCTGGCATCTTGGGCGCCAGCGTGTCGATGGCGGTCAGGGCGGCGGGCAGTTCGCCCCGGCGCATCAACGTGGTGATGAGCATCAGGTCGTAGTTGCCACCGGGGTCCTTGGCCGCCAGTTCACGCAGCTTGCCCATGGCAGCATCTGCTTTGGCTCGGTTGGCAGCACCGGGGACGGCGCTGTCCCGGGCGATGGCCAACAACGCGAGCGCCGCACCGGTCTTGGCGTCGTCTGGTCGCAGCTTGGCGGCGGCACCGAAAGCTTGATCGGCAGCCTCGAAGTTGCCTTGCATCATCTGAGCCTTGCCAGCCAGCAGCAGGGTCTCGGCATCGGCCTTGCCTGACTCCAGCAGCGGCTTGAGCGTCTCCAGCGTTTTGGCTGGGACACGGCGCTGCAACTGCAGGCTGGCAAACTGCCGGCGCAGCGCGAGGTCGTCGGGCGACAGCTTGAGGGCCTGGTTGAGCAGGTTCTCGGCCTCGCCCAGTTCGCCCAGTTGCTGGTGGGCACCCGATGCCAACCGCAACAACGGCAGGAAATTGGGCATGGCCTTCAGCAGCGGCAGCGAGAGCTCACGCGCCTTGGCAGCATCACCCTTGGCGAGGGCCAACTGGGCCTGCAGGAAGCGACCCTGAGGCTTCTTGGCCTGGGCCTCCGGCATGCTTTCGACAAGCTGGGTGGCCACCTCGAGCTTGTTGTCGACAAACGCCAGGCGCAGCAGCAGTGAACGGGCCTCGTACGCGTTGGGATCGAGCGCCAGCACCTCTTTGAGCAGCGGCTCGGCCGCCTCGGGCTTGCCACGCGACAGCAGCACCTCGCCCTTGAGCTGCAGGGCCTTGGCGGCCTTGGAACTCTTCTGTAGCAGTTCGTCCAGCGCGGCAATGGCCTCATCCGGCGCGCCACTGGCCAGCTTGACCCGGGCGCCGACGATGACGGCCTCTTCGGCATCGGGCTTGAGCTGCAGCGCCCGCGCCGAGGCTGCCTTGGCTTCGATCAGATTGCCTTGCGACAGGTAAGCCAGGGCCAGGGACTGCTGCAAGGTGGCCATGGCAGCGGGGTCGGCGAGGCTCTGGTCGCCGAACTCGCCGATCACCTTGCGCGGCTGGCCCGACTGCAGCAGCACCTGGACCAGCAACGGTGTGAGTGCCTCGCGCGGCCCCCCCAGTTCCCAGGCGCGGCGGAGTTCGATCTCCGCGCCGGCCAGGTCACCCGACTCCAGCAGGGCCTTGCCCATCAAAAGGCGACCCTGGGCGCTGTTCGGCGCCTGCTGCAGCAGGTTCTTCAGTTCGATGACGGCGCCGCTGACATCCTTTTGCGCGATGCGCTTCTGGGCAGAGGCCAGCAAATCCTGCTCGCTGCGTTGGCTGCAGGCCGCCAAAAGGGCGGCGATGATCAGGGCGAGGGCGCGGCGCGATTTCATGGGGTCTCCTTGTCGGCGCGGATTGTGTTCCTAGAATCCGCGCCCTTCCTCAGGTCCGGCCCCAAGACCGGCAATATGCATGATGGCTCCTCCCTTGTTCTGTGCGATTGACTTCGGCACCTCCAATTCCGCCGTCGCCGTGCCGGACGCCACGGGCGAGATGCGCCTCATCGAACTGGAGCCCGGCCAGCGCACCATGCCCACGGCCGTGTTCTATTTCGCCGAGGGTGTGCACGACGCCGACGGCCCGCCGCGCGCCTTCGGCCGCGCGGCGGTGAAGGCCTACGTCGACGGCCACGACGGCCGCCTGATGCGCTCGATGAAGAGCATCCTCGGCTCGGCGCTGATCGAACAGACCACCGATGTGGGCGGCGGGCGCGGCGCCAAATACGCCGACATCGTGGCCGGCTACCTCAAGCGCCTGCGCCGCCTGGCCGGCGAACCCGAGCGCGTGGTGCTGGGCCGCCCGGTGTTTTTCGTCGACGGAGAACCCGAGCGCGACGCCACCGCCCAGGCGCAGCTCGAAGCCTGCGCGCGAGCGGTGGGCTTCCAGGAGGTGCAGTTCCAGTACGAACCCATCGCCGCCGCGTTCGACTTCGAGCAGCAGGCCATCCGCGAAGGCATGGGCGAGCAGATCGTGCTGGTGGCCGACATCGGCGGCGGCACGAGCGACTTCTCCGTGGTGCGCGTGGGCCCCGAGCGCGTGCAGCGCCTGGCGCGGCGCGACGACATCCTGGCCAGCCACGGCGTGCACATCGCCGGCACCGACTTCGACCGCCACATCGAGCTGGCCGGCCTGCTGCAGGAATTAGGCTACCGGTCCGTCGGGCCGGCGAAGGCGGGGCAGCCGGGCCGCGAGCTGCCCAGCGGCATCTACTTCGACCTCGCCACCTGGCACCTCATCAACACCTGCTACGCACCGCAGCGCGTGGCTGAGTGGCGCCACATGAAAAGCTGGTTCAGCGACGTGCGCCAGCACGCCCGCCTGATGACGGTGCTGGAGGAACGCCTGGGCCATGAACTGGCGGCGCGCGCGGAGGGCGCCAAGATCGCCGTCTCGGGCGGTGTCGACACGACGGTGGACCTCAGCCTGATCGAACCCGGCCTGGTGCTCCCCCTCAGCGAGAAGACCGCCGTGAGCGCGCTGCGCGCCGACCTCGACCGCATCATCGCCACCGCCCACGAGACCGTGGCGCTGGCCGGCCTGCAGCCCGGGCAGGTCGACGCGCTGTACTTCACGGGCGGCTCCACCGGGCTGCGCCTGCTGGTGGACGGCATGGCAGCCGGCTTCCCGCAGGCAGCGCAGGTCACGGGCGACCGCTTTGCCTCGGTGGCCACCGGCCTGGGCCTGCACGCCCGTCGGGTTTTCACCGCCTGACTTTCTGGATGCAAGGCCACCCCTGCTAGCCTGCGCAGCCTGCCCTTGAAGCGAGCCAGCGCCCCATGATCCGAACCCTTCTGGCCACCGCCCTGGCGCTGGCCCTGACCGCCCCGGCGCACGCCGCCGACCTGCCGCAAACCTACCAGCAGCCCTCCACCGAGGTGCGCGCCGTGCTCGACGCCCCCGGGCTGCCGCTGTACAGCCGCTCGCCCGACGAGCGCCTGCTGGCCCGGGTGGACATGCGGCGCTACCGCAGCATCGCGGAGCTGGCGCGGCCCATCCTGCGCCTGGCGGGCAAGCGCATCGACGCAGCCGCCAGCGGCCCGCAGCTCATCGCGCAGATCGACCGCCTCAGCCTGCGCCCGCTGGCCACGCCCGGCGCGGCCGAGCGAGAGGTCAAGCTGCCGGCGGGCGGCGGCTTTCATCAGCTGCGCTGGTCGCCGGACGGCCGGCGCTTCCTGCTCAACCGCCGCACCGCCAACGCCACCGAGCTGTGGGTGGGCGACAGCGCCACCGGGCAGATCAAGCCCGTGCACGGCGTGAAGCTCAACACCATCCTGGAAGCCGACCTGGCCTGGCTGGGGGCCGATGAACTCGTCGTGCTGACCGTGCCCGAAGGCCGCGGCCCCGCACCGGTGTTCGAGGCCCCGGACGGCCCGGTGGTGCAGGAGTCCATCGGCCGCGTGTCGCCCGAGCGCACCCTGCAGGACCTGCTGAAGAACAGCCAGGACGACGCGATGTTCACGCACGTGGCCACCTCGGCCCTGCGCCGCGTGAACCTCAAGACCGGCGCCTCGCGCCAGGTGGGCACGCCCGGCCTGTACGCCAACCTGCACGTGGTGGGCGGCACCACGCCGCTGCTGCTGGCCGAGCGGCTGGTGGCCCCCTACAGCTACCAGCTCCCCTGGAACGACTTCGCCCGCCAGTTGGAACTGCTGGACGCCCAGGGCCAACGCGTGCGCGACCTGGGCACCGTGAAGCGCAAGGAAGGCGTGCCCATCGAGGGCGTCATCACCGGCCCACGCAGCTTCTGGGCCTCCCCGCTGGCTGACGGCGCCCTCTACTGGGTGGAAGCCCTGGACGGCGGTGACCAGCGCACCAAGGTGCCGCACCGCGACCGCCTGATGCGCCTGGATGCGCCCTACCGCGGTGAAGCCCGCGAGGTGCACCGCACCGCCGGCCGGCTGGCCAACCTGGCCTTTGTGGATGGGGGCCCGCGCGCGCTGGTGACCGAGTTCGACCGCGACCGCCTGTGGGTGAGCGTGGACCTGCTGGCCCTGGACGGCAGCGCGCCGCCCGCCCGCCTGCAAGACCGCTCCATGCGCGACCGCTACCGCGACCTGGGCACCCCGCTGACCCACGTGCTGCCCAACGGCCGCAGCGTGGTGCGCGTGGACGACGACAGCCTGCTGCTCGCTGGCGCTGGCGCCAGCCCCGAGGGCGACCGCCCCTTCATGGACCGCCTCAACCTGCGCGACCGCCGCAGCACGCGGCTGTTCCAGTCGGGCCTGACCGCCTACGAGCGCCCCATCACCGTGCTGGCCGATGGCCGACTGCTCACCAGCCGCGAAACCGCCACCGAGCCGCCCAACCTGGTGCTGCGCAGCGGCACCGACTTCGAGCAGGCCGTGGCCCTCACCGCGCAGGCCGACCCCACGCCGCAGCTGCGCGGCGTGCAGCGCGAGCTCATCAAGTTCAAGCGCGCCGACGGCGTCGAACTGAGCTTCTGGCGCTACCTGCCGCCCGACTACAAGGCCGGCGAGCGCCGCCCGACGCTGGTGTGGGCCTACCCGCTGGAGTTCACCGACGCCTCCACCGCCGGCCAGGTGAGCGGCTCCAACAGCCGCTTCACCACCTTTGCCGGCACCAGCCCGCTGATGCTGCTGCTGGACGGCTACGTGGTGCTGATGGACGCCACCATGCCCGTGGTGGGCGACCCCAAGACCGTGAACGACAGCTTCGTGGAGCAGATCACCGCCAACGCCCGCGCCATCATCGACAAGGCGGTGGAGCTGGGCACCAGCGACCGCGACGCCATGGTCGTGGGCGGCCACAGCTACGGCGCCTTCATGACGGCCAACCTGCTGGCCCACACCGACCTGTTCAAGGCCGGCATCGCCCGCAGCGGCGCCTACAACCGCACCCTCACGCCCTTCGGCTTCCAGAGCGAACGCCGCAGCTTCTGGGAGGCGCAGGACGTCTACCTCAAGCTCTCACCGTTCAACCACGCCGACAAGCTCAAGGAGCCGCTGCTGCTGATCCACGGCGAGGGCGATGACAACCCCGGCACCTTCCCCATCCAGTCCGCCCGCTTCTACCAGGCCCTGGCCGGCACCGGCGGCAACGTGCGCTACGTGGTGCTGCCGCACGAGTCGCACGGCTACTCGGCACGCGAATCCATCGGCCACACGCTGTGGGAAATGAGCGCCTGGATGAAGCGGCAGACGCGGGATCCCCGAGCCCCCCGCCCCGACGCGCCGCGCTGAACGCGGGCACGCCTGGTCGGCCCCCCGAGGGGGAGGCGATGCGCGAGGCTTCGAGCCGCGCGCACAGCGCCTGACGGGCCGGAAACCGAAATCAGCGCCGCGGCGGCAGGCCGCGGCGGCGCGGTGGGGCGGCGCGGGGCGGCGCCTTCACCGGCCGCGACACGTCGGCCAGCATCAACACCGCGCTGACCAGCCCTTCCACGGCTTCTTCCAGGTCGGCCGGCGGCTCCAGGGACTCGATCTCCTCCAGCAGCGCGTCAGCGTCTTCCAGGTCGTCCGGGTCCAGGTGCAGGTAAATGGCTGCCAGCGGCTCCAGCAGCGGCTCCTCCGGACCAGCCATCAGCGCCGGGTGGGCGTCCATCGCGTGCGCGAAGCCGGCCACCCAGGGCAGCACGGTCTCGCTGGGGCTGGCGTCGTCGTCCAGCTCGAAGATCCACGGGTCGAACCACTGGCGGTCGACGATGGCCAGGTTCAATTCGCGGTGCCGGCGGCGCAGCAGCGACACCAGCTCGCCATCGGCCTGCGGGGTGGGGCGGCCTTCGGCGTCGAGCAGGGGCGGCAGCCAAACCTCGATGGGCACGGCCGTGGGCTGCAGCAGCACGCCACAGAGGTAGCCATCAGCCATGCTCACATCCAGCGGCTCCAGGGGCGCGGGCAGCGCATCGAGCAGCGCCTGCAGGCGCTCCAGCTCGGCTTCGGAAAAGGGTTCGGCAGGGCGGCGCTTCTGGGCAGGGGCGGACATGGCCCGGATTATCGATCCGCGGGTGAATATTGCCTGCCCACCGGGCACCGGGCTGCCTACATTGCAGCCATCCCAACGACGCCCTCCACCTTGAGGGCTTCATGACCCGGCAGCTTGCTGACCGGGTCTTTTTTTGCTGGTTTCGGGTGCGAGGTTGGGCGCCTCAAACCGCCATGCGCTCCGGCGCGACGTACTGGCGGCGGAAGGTTTCGAAGTCCACCGTGTCGGCCGCCTCGATGCGGGCCTGTTCAACGAGGGACTCGGCCGCCAGGGCCGCGAAGCGCTGCTGCAGCGCATCGGTGAAGGGCAGCGCCAGCAGGGCAGACCGCGTGGCGTCGCTCTGGCGGCGGATGAAGGCCACGTAGCTGTCGTCGAAATCCTGGGCCATCACGCTGAGCATGCGGGCCGAAGGACACAGCTCGGGCCGTTGCAGCCGCTCGGCCACCCGACGCAGGGCCGCGCTGTAGTCATTGCTGCCGTGGGCGGCGTCCAGCGCCTGCGCCTGCACAGCACAACCCGCCAGGATCTGCGCCGCCCAGTCGGCCAGGCTGCGCTGCCCGCCCTGCCAGTGCTCCAGCATCAGGCCCGGCTCGCGGCCCCGGGCGGCCACGGCGTGCTGGTTGCGGGCGTTGGCGGCGATCTCGTCGGGCGTGTCGTTCGGGCTGTCGCTCTTCAGGCAGTGCAGCAGGAAGGCATCCAGCACGCGCATGGTGTCCGCCCCGATGCCCACGGGCTCGAAGGGAGATCGGAAGAGC
>JBBIVU010000081.1:0-12409 GCA_037439585.1 Roseateles sp.
GAGTCGGCCCCGGCGCCGGTGCTGTTCAAGCACTTCGGCTTCACGCCGGAGAACGTGGCTGCGATCGTGAAGGCCGTGCTGAAGAAGAAGTGATCACGCGGCGCGCCTGCCGCACCGGATGAACTGACGGGCCGCTGGATGCGGCCCGGTTTCTTTCCGGCCCCCGTTCCTGCGCTACAAACCCGGCTGCATCGAAAAGACCAGGGAGGATCGGGATGCGCAATGTCTTCATGGCCTGGGCGGCAGGCTTCCTCGCCTGCGCCGCGCAGGCCCAGGTGGTCGAGATCGACCGTGTCGACCCGCAGGTGCTGGCCTGCCTGCACAAAGGTGGCCCCGCCATCCGCTACCCGTCCCAGGACGAGCAGATGCGCTTGCCCGGCCATGTGCGGCTCAGCCTCAAGTTCACGTCACCCGACCGGGCGCCGGAGGTCACGGTGCTGTTCCGTGCCGCCAGTGAGGCCATGCTGGAGGAGGTGCGGTGGTACGTGGACGGGTACCGCCTGCCCTGCCTGCCCGCGGGCGGGCCAAGCGTGCTGGCCGTGCAGGAGTTCGAGTTCAAGCCCCGCGTGACCGACCCCATCACCTGGACGTCGCCCCGCGCCGTCGCCGCGCGCGAGGAGGCGCTGCAGGGGCGCCCCAAGGCCCTGGCTTGCATGCGCACGCCCAAGGAGCCGCCCGAGTACGGCGGATTCACTCTGCAGCGCGAGGTGGCCAACGCCTTCGTCGAACTCAGCTTCACCGGGCCTGATGCACCGCCGGACGTGAAGATGGTCTACGCGAGCGTCGGCGAGCGCCAGGCCAAGGTGGTGACCGACTATGTGCGCGCATACCGCCTGCCTTGCCTGAAGGCCGGCGCCGAGCCTTACGTCGTGCAGCAGCACTTCCAGTTCCGGCCCTATGGCGTGGGTGCCCGGGTGTTCAAGGACGCCGTGCCGCTGGTCTCCTTCCTGTCCAACATCAAAGGCGTCCAGGCCCTGCGCGCGGACTTCGACTTCCACACCATGTCCTGCCCCTTCCAGGTGGCCTGGACCCTGGGCAAGCCGGCGCTGGACAACCGCGTCGGCGAGGTCGGCAAGCCCGACCTCAACCGCACCGAGTTCCTCGCCTGGCTGGCGGGGCTGGAGATGGAGGTGAAGGCCACCCAGTTCGAGCAGCTGTTGGGCCAGACCGTCATCGTCAACGTGCCCTGCGGGCGGCTGGCGCTGGCGCCGAAGGCTGAGTGAAATCGAGCCGAAACCAGCCTGCCGCCCGAATCACCGAGAATCCTGGCCGCACAGAATTTTTCATCCTCCTGGAGACTGTTCCATGACCATCAAGATCGGCATCAACGGCTTTGGCCGCATCGGGCGCATGGTGTTCCGCGCGGCCATCGCGAATTTCAAGGACATCGAGGTCGTCGCGATCAACGACCTGCTCGAACCCGACTACCTCGCCTACATGCTCAAGTACGACAGCGTGCACGGCAAGTTCGAGGGTGACGTGGCCGTGGACGGCAACACGCTGGTGGTCAACGGCAAGCGCATCCGCCTGACCGCGGTGAAGGACCCGTCCGAGCTGAAGTGGGCCGAGGTCGGCGCCGACATCGTCATCGAAGCCACGGGCATCTTCCTGGACAAGGCCGGCGGCGAGAAGCACCTGGCCGCGGGCGCCAAGAAGGTCATCTTCTCGGCCCCGTCCAAAGACGAGACGCCCATGTTCGTCTTCGGCGTGAACCACACCAAGTACGCTGGCGAGGCCATCATCTCCAACGCCTCCTGCACCACCAACTGCCTGGCGCCTCTCGCCAAGGTGCTGAACGACAAGTGGGGCATCAAGCGCGGCCTGATGACCACCGTGCACGCCGCCACGGCCACGCAGAAGACCGTGGACGGCCCGAGCAACAAGGACTGGCGCGGCGGTCGCGGCATCCTGGAGAACATCATCCCCAGCAGCACCGGCGCCGCCAAGGCCGTCGGCAAGGTCATCCCTGAACTGAACAAGAAGCTCACGGGCATGAGCTTCCGCGTGCCGACCTCCGACGTGTCGGTGGTCGACCTGACCGTCGAGCTGCTGAAGGACGCGTCGTATGAAGAAATCTGCGCCGAGTTCAAGGCCCAGAGCGAAGGCGCGCTGAAGGGCGTGCTGGGCTACACGGAAGACAAGGTCGTGGCGACCGACTTCCGCGGCGACCCGCGCACCTCCATCTTCGACGCCGACGCCGGCATCGCGCTGGACGGCACCTTCATCAAGCTCGTGTCCTGGTACGACAACGAGTGGGGCTACTCCAACAAGTGCCTGGAGATGGTGCGCGTGGTGGCTGCCTGACGGCAAACCTTCCGTGACAAAAATGCCCCGCATGGCGGGGCATTTTTTTGCCTCGGCGAGCGTTGTCGATGGGAACATGCGGGCGCGGCGAGCCGCCTCGCCCTTGCCCCTTTGCAGCCAGATGCCCGCCATGACACCCTTTCGCCCGCTCCTGCTTGCCGCCGCGCTGCTGTCGGCCCCTCTCGCCGCTCTGGCCCAGACCGGCGCCTCCAACGAGGAGGCCCGCGTCATCGTCCGATTCAAGCCGCAAGCCGACAGCGTGCGCGCCAAGGCGCTCAGCGCGCGTGCCACGGCCACTGAGGCCCGTGATGTGGCGCAGACACGGGCCACCGCCCTGGGCCTGCGCACCGGGCACAGCCTGGCCGCTGGCATCAGCCTGGACGACCGCACCCACGTTGTCCTGGCCAGGGGCATGACCAGCGCCCAGCTCGCCCAGAAGCTGGCCGCGGACGGTGAAGTGGAACTGGCGGTGGTGGACCAGCTCCGCAAGCACACCAAGTTGCCCAACGACCCGCTCTTTGGCGGCGCGGCGGTGAACCCGGAGTCCACCGTGGGGGGCGTCCAGGCCCGCACCATCGACCAGTGGTACCTCAAGGCGCCGGGCGGCGCCACCAACCCGGTCGTGGTGTCCAGCATCAACGCACCCGCCGCCTGGGATGTGACGACCGGCACCAGCAGCGTCATCGTTGCCGTGCTGGACACCGGGGTGCGGCGTGATCACCCGGACTTCACCAACACCGATGGCAGCAGCAAATTCGTGAGCGGCTACGACATGATCGGCTCGCAGTCGAACACGGCCGGCAGCGTGGCCACGGCGATGGCCAACCGCCCGGCAGGCGCTGACTTGACCCTGGCCCTGGATTACGGCGACTGGGTGAGCCAGGCGGACATCAATGCGGGCACGCTGGGCTCCGGGTGCACTTCGTCCGACATCGGCAACAGCTCCTGGCACGGCACCCGTGTGTCCGGTCTGATCGCGGCGGCCAGCAACAACGGCACCGGCATGACCGGTGTGGGCTGGGGCCTGAAGATCATGCCGGTGCGCGTGCTGGGCAAGTGCGGGGGGTACGACAGCGACATCATTGCCGGCCTGAAGTGGGCGGTCGGCATCGCCGTGCCGGGCCTGCCTGCCAATCCCAACAAGGCCAAGGTGCTGAACATGAGCCTGGGCGGCAGCGGCACTTGTGGCGCCACGGGCACCGGGGCGCTGTACCGCGATGCCATCTCCCAGGTGAGCGCCGCCGGCGGCACCATCGTCGTGGCCGCCGGCAACTCCGAAGGCCAGGCCGTGGACCTGCCGGGCAACTGCCCGGGTGTCGTCACCGTGGCCGCACTGCGGCACGTGGGCACCAAGGTCGGCTTCTCCAGCCTGGGCCCCGAAGTGACGATTGCCGCACCGGGCGGCAATTGCATCAACACCGGTGCCGGGCAGGCCTGCCTGTACCCCATGGTCAGCACCACCAATTCCGGTGCCACGTCGCCCGTGGCGGCAGACGCTGCGTACACCGGCAGCTCGGCCTCGGTGGGGACCAGCTTCTCGGCGCCCATCGTCAGCGGCATCGTGGGACTGATGGCGTCCGTGCGGCCGGGCCTGACCTCGGCCGAGGCCATCCAGATCCTCAAGGGCACGGCACGCCCCTTCCCGACGACAGGCGGTGGCAGTGCTGCTGCCGTCAGCCCGCCGCAGTGCAAGGCGCCCAGCACCACCGTGCAGGACGAGTGCTACTGCACCACCAGCACCTGCGGTGCCGGCATGGTGGATGCGGCCGCCGCCGTGGCGGCGACCGTGGTGCTGAACGGGGTGACCGTGGGCATAACGCAAAGCCCTGCCAGCGGGCTCGCAGCGGGCCAGACGCTCACGCTCACAGCGGCCGCCACCGGGTTGCCTGCCGGCCGGACCGTTGCATCCACGAGCTGGACGCTGGTGGACGGCGGCGGCATCGCCACGGTCTTCGCCTCCGGTGCGAACACGGCCACGGCCACCATCACGCCCAGCGCCGCCGGCAGCTTCACGGTGCGAGCCGACCTGACGGACAGCGCCGGCGTGGTCTACAGCCAGTCGGCCACGATCAGCGTGGTGGCTGTGGCCACCACCACGGGTGGCGGCAATGGTGGTGGTGGCGGAGCTGCAAGTGCAGCCTGGCTGGCCAGCTTGCTTTTGGCGGCGCTGGCGCTGCGCCGCTCAGCGGCTCGCGGCTGACGAGGCCAGCGCGCCCGCTGCAGCCGGTGCAGTGGGTGCAGCCAAGGCCGCCGAGGCTGCGCTGCAGGCCTTGAATCCGGCGCTCAGCGCGGCGTCCTTGCTGGCCTTGAGTTTGCCTGCCAGCAGGCCATCGACCTGGGGCAGCACCAGCGTGTGCCGCGTCAGCGGTGCCTTGAGTGCCAGCACGCGCAAACCCTTCAGGCCCCGCTTCTCCAGCGACGCCACCTCGGCGGCGGCTTCGGCAGGGCTGGCGTGGCGGCCCAGCACGAAGGCCGGCTGCTCGGCGGGCAGGCCCTCCAGCGGCTCGAAGGCGATCTTGAGCTGCTTGTAGGTGGCTTCCTTGCGGGCGCGAAATTCCGCGTCGGCCAGCTTGATGGTGGCCACCACCCACACGCCCGCCTGCTCACTGCTGCGCACCTGGGCCTCGGTGCCCAGGCTGCGCAGCGCGGCCTGGGCCGCAGTCAGGGCGGTGTCACCTTCCAGCGGGACCAGCTCCAGGCAGCTGCGCTGGGTCAGCGCGGCCACGGCGCTGGCGCTCAGGGGCTGGATGCGGTCCGGGTGCTGCTGCAGGGCCAGCCGCTGGGGTTCGCGGCCACCGTCGGCGGGAATGCCGGTGACGGTGTCCAGCCAGCCGCGCGACCAGGCAAAGAAGAGGGCGTTCACCGCCACCAGCACGATCACGACGATGCGCATCAAGGGGACGTCTCCAGTCTGAGGCTCAGCTCGCCGCCGCTCATGGGCAGCACGCCGGCTGCCGTCTCCAGCAGCAACTCACCGCTGGCACTGACACCCCGCGCGGTGCCGACCTGGTCGCCGACGCGCACGTGCTGACCCGAAGCCAGGTCGCGCCGCGCGAATGCGGCCTGCCAAGGGCCGAAGCCCAGGGTCTCGAAATCGGCCAGCAGGCCGCGCAGCGCGGGAGCGAGGCGGTCCAGCGTGGCGGCGGCGGTCGCGGTCGGGTCCAGCGCCTGAAGGGCGGCGTGGCCGCTGGCGAAGGCGCTGCGGTCCGCGCCCGGCGGCAGTGGCAGCAGGTTCAGGCCGATGCCGATGACGACACCGCGCTGTTCGGCCGGCAGAGGCACGGTCTCGATGAGGATGCCGCCCAGCTTGGCGCCGTCCAGGAACAGGTCGTTGGGCCACTTGAGCCGGATGCGCACAGCGGCGGGGTCCAGCGCGTCGGCCACGGTGCAGCCCACGGCGAGCGACAGCCCGGAGAGGTCCAGCGAGGCAGGCAGGGGCAGTGCGAGGGAGAAGGTCAGCGCCGCGTCGTCGCTCTGCCACGCGCGGCCCAGCCGGCCCCGGCCTGCCGTCTGGCGGCTGGCCGACAACAGCAGGGGCCCGCCGCCTTCACGCAGGTGGGCCAGCGCCTCGGTGTTGGTCGAGCCGCACTCGGCCAGGTGGCGGCGCTCCATGGCCATCAACGCTTTTTCGGGGCGAGCATGGTGCCGCGGCAGGTCAGCGCGCCGCACCAGCAGGCGAACTGCTTCTTCACCTTGGCGGTGTGGCGCTCGTCCAGCACCAGGCCGTAGTCGTAGAACAGTTCCTCGCCGGGCTCGATGTCACGCAGTGCGTGGATGAACACGCGGCCGTCCACCTCGTCGGCCTCGCAGTTGGGCTCGCAGGCGTGGTTGATCCAGCGTGAGTCGTTGCCGCCGAACAGCGCATCGATCACCTGGCCGCCTTCGATGTGGAAGTAGAAGGTGTGGTTGGGCTGGTCAGGGTCGTGCGGGTGGCGCTCGACGGCTTCTTCCCAGCTGATGCGCTCGCCCGTGTACTCGATGATGCGGGCCCCCGCCTCGAGGGGGGCTGCTGCGTAGACGCCCCGGCCGTGCACGCCGGAATCCCGGACTTCGATCTTGCGGCGTGGGGTTTTGGGCGTCATCGGCGCTGTGGTACGGTGATTTCATGGGTGCGCGCGTGCGTGGGCATGCGCGCGAGGCCCGGATTGTAGGCACCTGAAAGTTAGCCCCTCGTCCAAGGAGTACCTTGGCCGGTCCCCCGCGGGGACGGCGATGCTTGGCGGATTGACCGCCCAGCACATCGCCCAAGCGGGCCGGCTTGGGAGCGGCCCGGCGCTCGGCCCGGAAGACAACTGAAAACGCATTGAACGACCGATGAGCAAGACCCTGATCATTGCCGAGAAGCCCTCCGTCGCGCAGGACATCGTCCGCGCGCTGACCCCTGTGGCAGGCAAGTTCGACAAGCACGACGACCACTTCGAGAACGAGAAGTACGTCGTCAGCTCGGCGGTGGGCCACCTGGTGGAGATCGCTGCGCCCGAGGAGTTCGACGTCAAGCGCGGCAAATGGAGCTTCGCCAACCTGCCCGTCATCCCGCCGCACTTCGACCTCAACCCCATCGACAAGAACAAGGGCCGGCTCAACGCGCTGACCAAGCTGATCCGCCGCAAGGACGTGACGGCCCTGATCAACGCCTGCGACGCGGGCCGCGAGGGCGAACTGATCTTCCGGCTCATCGAGCAGTACGCGACGCCCGCCAAGGGCCCGCTGAACAAGCCCATCCAGCGCCTGTGGCTGCAGTCCATGACGCCGGCCGCCATCCGCGAGGGCTTCGAGAAGCTGCGCAGCGACCAGCAGATGCTGCCGCTGGCCGACGCCGCGCGCTGCCGCTCGGAGGCCGACTGGCTGGTGGGCATCAACGGCACCCGGGCGATGACGGCCTTCAACTCGCGCGATGGCGGTTTCTTCCTGACCACGGTGGGCCGCGTGCAGACGCCGACGCTGTCGGTCGTCGTCGAGCGCGAGGAGAAGATCCGCAAGCACGTCGCCCGCGACTACTGGGAGCTGCGCGCCAACTTCGACGCGCAGGCCGGCCAGTACGAAGGCAAGTGGTTCGACCCCGCCTGGAAGAAGAACGACGACGCGGAGCGCCGCGCCGACCGGATGTGGAACGCGGCCGATGCCGAGGCCATCGCCAAGGCCGTGCTGGGCCAGCCCGCCACGGTCACCGAGGAAAGCAAGCCCAGCACCACCAGCTGCGGCGGCCTGTACGACCTGACAACGCTGCAGCGCGAGGCCAACTCGCGCTTCGGCTTCTCGGCCAAGACGACGCTGTCCATCGCGCAGGCGCTGTACGAGAAGCACAAGGTGCTGACCTACCCGCGGACGGACTCGCGCTTCCTGCCCGAGGACTACCTGGCCGTGGCCAAGGACACGGCCAAGATGCTGGCCACCGAAGACCTGCCGGGCCCGCTGGCCGCGCTGAGCCAGCACGCCGCCAAGTCGCTCAAGGAGGGCTACATCAAGCCCACCAAGAAGGTGTTCGACAACGCCAAGGTGTCGGACCACTTCGCCATCATCCCCACGCTGCAGGCGCCCAAGAGCCTGACCGAGGTGGAGGCCAAGCTGTACGACATGGTCGTCAAGCGCTTCCTGGCGGTGTTCTTCCCGCCGGCCGAGTTCCTGGTCACCACGCGCATCTCCAAGGTGCTGGACAAGCATCACTTCCAGACCAACGGCAAGGTGCTGGTCAAGCCGGGCTGGCTGGCCGTCTACGGCAAGGACGTGGACGACGAGGACGCCAACCTCGTGCCGGTGCAGCCGGGTGAAGTGGTTCGCACCGAAAGCGTGGACGTGAAGGCGCTGCAGACCAAGCCGCCGGCCCGCTACACCGAAGCCACGCTGCTGAGCGCGATGGAAGGCGCCGGCAAGCTCATCGACGACGACGAGCTGCGCGAGGCCATGGCCGAGAAGGGCCTGGGCACGCCGGCCACGCGCGCGGCCACCATCGAAGGCTTGATCACCGAGAAGTACATGCTGCGCGAAGGCCGCGAGCTGATCCCGACGGCCAAGGCCTTCCAGCTGATGACGCTGCTGCGCGGCCTGGACGTGGAAGACCTCACCAAGCCCGAGTTGACCGGCGACTGGGAGTTCAAGCTCTCCGAGATGGAGAAGGGGCGCCTGAAGCGCGAGCAGTTCATGGCCGAGATTGCGGCCATGACCGAGAAGATGGTTGCCAAGGCCAAGGGCTACGACCGCGACACCATCCCCGGCGACTACGCGACGCTGAAAGTCCCGTGCCCCAAATGCGGCGGGGTGGTGAAGGAGAACTACCGCCGCTTCACCTGCACCGGCAGGGACGGCGCGGGCGAGGGCTGCGGCTTCTCCATCGGCAAGATCCCGGGCGGCCGCAGCTTCGAGCTGGCCGAGGTGGAAACCTTCCTGGCGAACAAGAAGATCGGCCCGCTGGAAGGCTTCCGCTCCAAGGCGGGCTGGCCCTTCACGGCCGAGCTGGCGCTGGTGTTCGACGACGAGATCCAGAACTGGAAGCTGGAGTTCGACTTCGGCGAGGACGCCAAGAAGGCCGAGAACGACGGCGAGCCGGTGGACTTCTCCGGTCAGGCCTCGCTGGGCGCCTGCCCCAAGTGCCAGGGCCACGTCTACGAGCACGGCGCCAACTACGTGTGCGAGCACAGCGTGGGCGCCACCGTCACCTGCGACTTCAAGACCGGCAAGGTCATCCTGACCCAGCCCATCGAGCCCGCCCAGGTGCACAAGCTGCTGGCCGACGGCAAGACCGACCTGCTGGAGAACTTCGTCTCCAACAAGACCCGCCGCAAGTTCAAGGCCTTCCTGGCCTACGACAAGAAGGAAGGCAAGGTCATCTTCGAGTTCGAGCCTCGCGCAGGCAAGCCAGCCGCCAAGGCCGCGCCGGCCAAGAAGGCACCGGCGAAGAAGGCGGCAGCCAAGGGTTGAGTGACCGGGGCTGAGCACGTGCTGCAAGCCTGGCCCAGCACGTATGCTCGCCCGATGCGTCTGAAACGGCCAAGTGGAGAGTGGGGGACATGGCGTTGAAACCGATCGGCATCGGCATCCAGACGCGCCTGACCGCCGGCATCGCGCTGGTGGCCAGCCTGCTGGTGCTGGTGGTGGGCTGGTACTGGACGGCGCACGAGGAAACCGAGCTGATGACCAGCCTGCGCCAGCGCGAGGCGCGCATGGCCGGACTGATTGAGCGAGGCTTTGCCGGGCCGATCTGGAACCTCGACCATGTCGCCATCGAGAACCTGCTCGACGCCGTCATGGCCGATCCCGAGGTGCATGCCATCGAACTCGTCGGCCTGGGCCTGCGTGGTGGCCAGGCCAAGCGCAGCCGTGACACCCCGGCGGTCGGCCCGCTGCGCCGGGCGTTCGACATCGCCTACCAGCCGACAGCGGATGCCGCCGGCTCCCAGGTCGCGTCGGCCGTGCTCGTGTTCACCAGCGAACTGGTCGAAGAGCAGATCCACCGCACGCGGCTGTTTGTTGTGCAGTTGCTGGCCGTGGTGGTGGCGGGCATCGTCATCGCCAGCTCGCTGCTGGTGCACTGGCTGGTGCGCCGCCCCGTGGCGCGCCTGGGGGCCTTGGCCCAGCGGGTGGCCAAGGGCGACCTAGGCGCGCAGGAGACCGTGGAACGTGCTGACGAGATCGGCGAGCTGACCATGCGGTTCAACGCCATGAGCCTGAAGCTGCGCAGCGCGGCCGACCAGGTGCAGCTCAGCTCCGAGGGCCTGCGCGCCAGCGAGGCCCGCTACCGAGGCCTGTTCGAGAACGCGACGGAGGGCATCTTCCAGGCCGACGCCCACGGCCGCGTGCTCAGCATGAACCGTGCGCTCTCCCAGATGTTGGGCCTGGGTCCGCAAAATCCGGCAGGGCGCCGGCTGCGCGAACTCACGGGCATGGAGCGCCGCGAGATGCACCGTGTGGCCAAGGTGCTGAACGAGCAGGGCAAGATCCAGCAAGCCCAGCTGCTGCTGCGGGGCGCGGGCGGCAAACCGCTGTGGGTGGAGCTGAACGCGCACTGGGTGGAATCCGAAGGGGCGGGCGGGCCGCGCCGCATCGAGGGGATGCTCAGTGACATCTCGCTGCGCCGCCAGGCCGAGGCCGAGTTGACGCGCCACCGTGACCACCTCGAAGAGCTCGTCGCCGAACGCACAGCCGAACTCAGCGAGGCCAAGCAGCGCGCCGAAGCGGCCAACTTCGCCAAGGGCCGCTTCCTGGCCACCATGAGCCACGAGTTCCGCACGCCGCTGAATGCCATCCTCGGCTTCACGCAGCTGATGCAGATGGATGCCGCCATCCCGGCCGGGCAGCAGGCCAAGCTGCAGCTGATGCGCGAGTCCGGCCTGCACCTGCTGGAGCTCATCAATGACGTGCTGGACATGGCCAGCATCGAGGCCGGCAAAGTCAGCCTCAAGCCGACAGCGGTGGACCTGCGCGCGCTGCTGGACATGGCCAGCGACAGCGTGCGCCTGCGGGCCGAGCAGAAGGAGCTGGGCTTCGAGCTGGCTGTCGACCCTCAGTTGCCGCACCGTGTCATGGTGGACGGCCAGCGCCTGCGCCAGGTGCTGCTCAACCTGCTGTCCAACGCCGTCAAGTTCACCGACACCGGCCGCGTGAGGCTGTCGGTGCGCGTCGTCAGCCAGGAGGAGGGGCACGTGCTGCTGCGCCTGGAGGTGAACGACAGCGGCATCGGCATGACGCCCGTCCAGCAGGCCCGGCTCTTCCAGGCCTTCGAGCAGGTGGCTGACACCTCCCGCCACCTCGGGGGCACCGGCCTGGGCCTGTCCATCAGCCAGCAGCTGGTGCGGCTGATGGGCAGCCAGATCGTGGCGCATAGCGTGGCGGGCGAGGGCAGCACCTTCTCGTTCGAGCTGCGGGTGCCAGTCGCTTGAACAAGAACCAGGCCACAGAGACCCAGAGACATCGGGGAGCCCCAAGGCCGCCGTGCCTCTGTGCCGCCGCGGCCTGGTTTGAAGCACGGCTGCGAATGCCCGCGGTGCGGCCATGACCTGGGCCATCGCGGCCAAGCTGTTGGCCATCCTGGTGGCGGTGGCCATCGGCTGGGCGGTGGGCCGCATGCGCTGGCTGGGCGGCGGTGCGGCGGGCTCCGACAGCGACCCAGCCCGCGTGCTGGCCAACGCGGCCTTCTACATCTTCGTGCCGGCCCTGCTGTTCCGCACCACGGCGCGGTTGGACACGGCGACGTTGCCCTGGGCCTTCCTGTTCGCCTTCTTCGTGCCCGTGCTGCTGCTGATCGCAGCGCTCTACGGGTTGTACCGCCGGCGCCGCAGTCCGAGCGAGCCGGTCGTTGCCCCCGGCGTGCGCGCCATCACGGCGGGGTTCGGCAACACCTTGCAGGTGGGCCTGCCGGTGGCGGCGGGCGTGTTCGGCGAGCAGGGCCTGGCCATCCACATCGCCGTGGTGAGCCTGCATGCGCTGTCCATCCTCACGCTGCTCACGGCCATCGTGGAGATGGACCTGGCCCGGGAGCGCCGCACCGGCAACCTCGCCGGCACGCTGCTGCAGACCGTGCGCAACACCGTCATCCACCCCGTGGTGCTACCCGTGCTGGCGGGGCTGGCGTGGCACGCCACGGGCTGGGCGCTGCCGGCCGTGGCGGACGAGGCGCTGCAAAGCCTGGGCACGGCCGTGGTGCCGCTGTGCCTCACGCTGATCGGCATGTCGTTGGCGTACTACGGCTGGCCGCGCACCTGGCACGGGCTGGCAGGGCTGGTGGTCGTCAAGCTGCTGCTGATGCCCGCCGTGGTGCTGGGCGTGGCGCACTGGGGGCTGGGCCTGAGCGGCATGCCGCTGGCCGTCATCGTCATGATCGCGGCCTTGCCCACCGGCTCCAACGCGCTCATCTTTGCCCAGCGCTACCGCGCGCTGGAGGCCGAGGTCACGGCTGCCACGGTCATCTCCACCATCCTGTACGTGGCCACGGCGCCGCTGTGGCTGGCGCTGCTGGCCTGGCTCTCGCCCTGGTGAGTCCGGCCCGCGCACAGTGACTCCCGGCACTTCGCACCGCCCGGGCTGGGCTGCCCAATGTCTGCACCGACTCCCGAGGAACTCTGCCCCATGAACGCTCCTGCCCACGGTTGCTTTTGGGCCCCGCTGGCCTTGG
>JBBIVU010000082.1:0-12229 GCA_037439585.1 Roseateles sp.
CCTTGCGCAGCGCCATGGGCGTGGGGCCGGCGTGGGCTTCCATACCGGTGACGGTGCAGTCGAACCAGCGGATGCCCAGCACGCCGCTGACCACGCCGATGGTGACGTCGTTGTCTTCCAGCACGGGGCCTTGTTCGATATGGGTTTCAAAGTAGGCGCCAATGGGGTGGTCGCCAGGTTCCTGGTCGCCGATGTAGCCGATGCGCTCCAGCTCACCCTTGACGGTCAGCCCTGCAGTGTCAGTGGCGGCGTAGGCATGCTCCAGCGTGAAGGCCTGGGCGAACACGCCGGAGCCCATCATGACGGGCACGAAGCGTGAGCCTTCCTCGTTGGTCCAGAAGGCGACCTCGATGGGTGCCTCGGTCTCGATGCCGTGGTCGTTGAGCGTGCGCACGACCTCGATGCCGGCCAGCACCCCGTAGTTGCCATCGAACTTGCCGCCGGTCGGCTGGGTGTCGATGTGGCTGCCGGTCATGATCGGCGGCAGGCTGTTGTTGCGGCCCGGGCGGCGCATGAAGCCGTTGCCGATCTGGTCGATGGTGACCGTCATGCCCGCCTCGCGCGCCCAGCGCGTGACGAGGTCGCGGCCCTGCTTGTCGAGGTCGGTGAGGGTGAGGCGGCAGACGCCGCCCTTGTCGGTGGCGCCGATCTGGGCGAGCTCCATCAGCGAGGCCCACAGGCGCGGGCCGTTGATGCGGAGTTGGGTGATGTCGGGCTTGGTGACGGCGGTGTCCATCGTGGAGTCCTCAATTCAAAACAAGGCCACAGAGGCACAGAGACACAGAGAGATCTCGATGCCGCGAGCCGTCTGAGCTTCTCTGTGTCTCTGTGCCTCTGTGGCTGTGTTCATTCAGCCTCAGCGCGCAACCGCAGTGGGCGCCAGGTCGTGCGCGCGCTTGGCCGCCGCATCGAACTGCGGGCCGTAGGGCGGGCGCTTCAGGTAGCGGCCGGTACCCGCTTCGGCGCGCAGCTCGCCGCGGGCGAACACCACGCGGCCTTGCGAGATCGTGTGGCTCGGGATGCCGCGCACCGTGCGGCCCTCGAAGATGTTGAAGTCGTTCTTCGAGAACTGGGTCTTGGCCGACAGGGTCTTGGTGCCAGCCGGGTCCCACAGCACGAGGTCGGCGTCTGCACCCTCGGCAATGACGCCCTTGCGCGGGTACATGTTGAACAGCTTCGCGGCGTTGGCCGACGTGATGGCCACGAACTCCGACGGCGTCAGGCGCCCGGAGTTCACGCCGGCATCCCACAGCACGGCCATGCGTTCCTCGACGCCGCCGCAGCCGTTGGGGATCTTGGCGAAGTTCTCCTTGCCCGCGGCCTTCTGGCTTGCGCAGAAGGTGCAGTGGTCGGTGGCGGTGGTGTGCAACTGGCCGCTTTGCAGGCCACGCCACAGGAACTCCTGGTGGATCTTGGGCCGGAAGGGCGGGCTCATCACGTAGGCCGCTGCCGTGGCGAAGTCGGGGTCGCGGTAGACGCTGTCGTCGATCAAGAGGTGGCCGGCCAGCACCTCGCCGTACACGCGCTGGCCGCGGGCGCGGGCGCGGGCGATGGCCTCGGCGCTTTCTATGCAGCTCACGTGCACCACGTAGATGGGCACGCCCAGCACGTCGGCGATCGCGATGGCGCGGTTGGCTGCCTCACCCTCGACCATCGGCGGGCGGCTCATCGGGTGGCCCTCGGGGCCGGTGATGCCCATCTTGGCGACCTCGGCCTGCAGCAGGTAGACGAGCTCGCCGTTCTCGGCGTGCACGGTGGGCATGGCGCCCAGTTCGAGCGCACGCTTGAAGCTGTTCACCAGCGTCTCGTCGTCGCACATGATGGCGTTCTTGTAGGCCATGAAGTGCTTGAAGCTGTTCACGCCTTCGTCGCGCACCAGCGTGCCCATGTCGTCGCTGACCGACTGGTCCCACCAGGTCACGGCCACGTGGAAGGCGTAGTCGGCCGCCGCCTTTTCGGCCCAGCCGCGCCAGGTGCGGTAGGCCTCCATCAGCGGCTGTTGGGGGTTGGGGATGACGAAGTCGATGATGCTCGTCGTGCCGCCGGCCAGCGCGGCCGCCGTGCCAGTGAAGAAGTCGTCCTGCGTGACCGTGCCCATGAAGGGCAGCTGCATGTGCGTGTGCGGGTCGATGCCGCCGGGGATCAGGTACTGGCCTGTGCCGTCGAGCGTGGGGGTGCCGGCGGGGGCTTCGCGCGCGGCGCGCTCGCCGAGGGCGGCGATGCGGCCGTCCACGCAGAGCACGTCAGTGCGGGATTCGGCGTCGGCGTTGACGACGACGGCGCCGCGGATCAGCAGAGAACTCATGTCGCGCTCCTGGTGAGCGGTTGCGGTTGGGCCTTGCCGGCCATCAGCATGCCGTAGACGATGGCGGCGAGGGCCAGGCCGGCAAACCAGGCGTAGGTGTAGATGGCCTTGAAGGCGGCGCCGACCTCGGGGAAGGCCGCCGGGAAGGCAGCGTTCATGAAGCCCGGGATGTTGGGCGCCACGCCGATGGCGAAGGCGATGACGGCGGCCCCGTTCCAGCCGCCGCGGTAGCTGTAGCGGCCGCCCTCCCGGTAGAGCTCGTCCAACGCCAGTTCGGTCTTGCGCAGCACGTAGTAATCGACGATCAAGATGCCGGCCACCGGGCCCAGCAGGGCCGAGTAGCCGATCAGCCACGTGAAGATGTAGCCCTCGGTGGAGGCCAGGATCTTCCACGGCATCATGACGATGGCGATGCCGGCCGTGAGCATGCCGCCGGTCTTGTAGCTGATCTTGCCCGGCGCCAGCGCCGAGAAGTCGTAGGCCGGTCCGACGAGGTTGGCGGCGAGGTTGACGCTGACGGTGTCGATCAGCAGCACGATGAGCGCGATCAGCACGGCGGCGCCCGTCATGCGGCTGGCCAGGTCCACCGGATCCCACAGCGCCTTGCCGTAGATGACGACCGTGGCGGAGGTGACGAACACGGCGAGTGCCGCCAGCAGGCCCATGGGCGCCGGCAGGCCGATGGCCTGGCCGATGAGCTGGTCGCGCTGGGTCTTGGCGAAGCGGGTGAAGTCCGGGATGTTCAGCGCCAGCGTGGCCCAGAAGCCCACCATGGCGGTGAGCGAGGGCCAGAACACGGCCGAGAACTGGCCGGCTCGTCTGCCGCCTTCCACGAAGGCCGAGGGCTGGTCCAGGATGGGGCCGAAGCCGCCCGCCTTGTCCCACGCCCACCCCAGCAGCACGAAGCAGATGACGATCTTGATCGGCGCCGTCCAGGTTTCGAGCTTGCGGATGGACTCGATGCCGTGCAGCACGAACCAGAACTGCAGCGCCCAGAACGCGAGGAAGCAGCCGAACTGCGCGGCGCTGATGCCCAGCCCCGGCAGCGGGTCGCCGCCGAGCGGCTGGCCGAGAAGCACGCCGGCCAGCGTGTAGACCATCTGACCGCCGAACCACGTCTGGATGCCGTACCAGCCGCAGGCCACCAGCGCCCGCAGCAGTGCCGGCAGCTTGGCGCCCTGCGTGCCGAACGAGGCCCGCGCCAGCACCGCGTACGGGATGCCGTGCTTCGCCCCCGCATGGCCGATCAGCAGCATGGGCACCAGCACGATCAGGTTGCCCAGGAACACCGTGCCCACCGCCTGGCCCCAGCTCATGCCCGACTCGATCAGGCTGGCCGCCAGCGTGTAGGCCGGGATGCACATCACCATGCCGACCCACAGCGCCGCGAAGTGGTACCAGCGCCAGGTGCGCTGAGCGGCTGTCGTCGGAACGAGGTCAGGGTTGCTCAGCGCAGGGTCGGTCATCGGCAGCTCCGGTCAGATGGGCAATGGCCACAGACACACAGAGTCACAGAGAGGGCGCCACTTCGTGAGCCGTCCGGCCCCCCTCAGTGGCTCCGTGCCTCCGTGGCTGTGTTCTGCATTCACGTGTTCTGCGGGAAAGCAAATTGCGGGCCTTTGGGCGTGCTGTCCGGCCAGCGCTGCATCACCGCCTTGTGCTTCGTGTAGAAGCGCACCGCCTCCGGCCCGTAGGCATGGTGGTCGCCGAAGAGGCTGCGCTTCCAGCCGCCGAAGCTGTTGAAGGCCATGGGCACCGGCAGCGGCACGTTCACGCCCACCATGCCGACCTGGATGTGGTGCACGAACTCGCGCGCCACGTGGCCGTCGCGTGTGAAGATGGCCACGCCGTTGGCATACTCGTTGGCTTCGATGAGGGCGATGGCGGCGGCCAGGTCGGGCACGCGCACCACGCACAGCACCGGGCCGAAGATCTCCTCGGTGTAGCAGCTCATGTCGGCACTGACGCCGTCCAGGATGGTGCCGCCGACGAAGAAGCCGTCTTCGTGCCCCGGCACCCGGTAGCCGCGCCCATCGACCACGGCGGTCGCGCCGGCCTCGATGCCTTCGCCGATCAGCCGCTCCACGCGCTGCTGCGAGGCGCGGGTGATCAGCGGGCCCATCTCGGCGCCGGCCTGGTGGCCTTCGCCGATCTTGAGCGCCTTCACCTTGGGCGCGAGTGCGGCGACGAGCTTGTCGCCCACGTCGCCCACCGCCACGGCGACCGAGATGGCCATGCAGCGCTCGCCGGCCGAGCCGTAGGCGGCGCCCATCAGCGCGTCCACCGCGCCGTCGAGATCGGCGTCGGGCATGACGACCATGTGGTTCTTCGCGCCACCCAGCGCCTGCACGCGCTTGCCGTGGGCCGCGCCCACCTTGTAGATGTGCTCGGCCACCGGTGTGCTGCCCACGAAGCTGACCGCCGCGATGCCGGGGTGGGCCAGGATGGCGTCCACGATGTCCTTGTCGCCCTGGATGACGCTGAACACGCCATCCGGCAGGCCGGCTTCCTTCAGCCACTGGGCCATCAGCAGCGCAGCCGACGGATCACGTTCGCTGGGCTTCAAGATGAAGGCATTGCCGCAGCCGATGGCGATGGGATACATCCACATCGGGACCATGGCCGGGAAGTTGAAGGGCGTGATGCCGGCCACCACGCCCAGCGGCTGGCGCAGGCTCCAGGCGTCCATGCCACGCGCGATCTGCTCGGTGTACTCGCCCTTGAGCAGTTGCGGCATGCCGGTGGCGAACTCCACCACCTCGAGGCCGCGGGCCACTTCGCCCAGCGCGTCAGGGAAGGTCTTGCCGTGCTCGCGCACGATGGCGTCGGCGAGCTGGTCCTTGCGCTCCTGCAGCAGCGTGAGGAACTTGAACAGCACGCGGGCGCGCCCCAGCGGAGGCGTCTGGCCCCAGGCCTTGGCAGCCTGTGTGGCGGACGCGACAGCGGCGTCCAGATCGGCCACGCTGCCGAGCCGCAGCGTGCCCTGCACCGCACCGGTGGCGGGGTTTTGGATGTCCTGCTGGCGCTCGCCGGTGCCGCGGTGGGCGGCCCCATGGATCCAGTGACCGACTTCGTAGTGACTCATCTTGCGTCCTTCACGCGCACCCGGCGCGCATGGGGTTGTTGGGATGCGTCGTCCAGCTGGCGTAAGACCCGTCAATGACCCGCCCGGTGCGGGCGTCGGTCTCGCCAGGCTGGAGCGCGCGCATCGAGATGGTGCCAGGGACCGGGCAGATCGACACGCAGAGGTTGCATCCAACACACTCGGCTTCGTTGACATGGAAGTGCCGCTTGCCGTCTCGCGTGGCCCAGATGGCCTGGTGCGAGGTGTCTTCGCACACCACGTGGCAGCGGCCGCACTGGATGCAGCTGTCCTGGTGGATGACCGCCTTCTCGACGTGATTGAGGTTGAGCTGGTTCCAGTTCTTCACCGAAGGAACAGCCAAGCCCTGAAAGGCTTTCAGGTTCGCGTAACCCTTCTCGTCCATGAAGTTGGACAGGCCCGAGCACATGTCCTGCACGATCTTGAAGCCGTAGACCATCGCCGCGGTGCAGACCTGCACCGTGCCGCAGCCCATGGCAATGAATTCGGCCGCGTCGCGCCAGGTGCTGATGCCGCCGATGCCGCTGAGGGGCAGACCGGCCGTGGCCGGGTCGCGGGCGATCTCGGCCACCATGTTCAGCGCGATCGGCTTGACCGCCGGGCCGCAGTAGCCGCCGTGCGAACCCCAGCCGTCGGTGACGGGGCTCATCGTCATGCGGTCCAGGTCCACGCCCATCACGGAGTTGATGGTGTTGATGAGGCTGACGGCATCCGCGCCGCCCGCCTTGGCCGCGCGCGCCGGGAAGCGCACGTCGGTGATGTTGGGCGTGAGCTTCACGATGACCGGCATCTTCGTGTGGGTCTTGCACCACTCGGTCACCTGCTGGATGTACTCCGGCACCTGGCCCACGGCCGAGCCCATGCCGCGCTCGCTCATGCCGTGCGGGCAGCCGAAGTTCAGCTCCACGCCGTCGGCGCCGGTGTCGGCCACGCGCGCCAGGATGGCCTGCCAGCTCGGCTCGTTCACCGGCACCATCAGCGAGACGATCAGGGCCCGGTCGGGGAAGTCGCGCTTCACGCGTTTGATCTCGTCGAGGTTGACCTGCAGCGGCCGGTCGCTGATGAGCTCGATGTTGTTGAAGCCGATGACGCGGCGGTCCTGGCTCCACAGCGTGGCATAGCGCGGGCCGTTGACGTTGACGACCGGCGGGTCCTCGCCCAGCGTCTTCCAGACGACGCCACCCCAGCCCGCCTCGAAGGCGCGGCGCACGTTCACTTCCTTGTCGGTCGGCGGGGCCGAGGCCAGCCAGAAGGGGTTGGGGCTCTTGATGCCGAGGAAATCGGTGCTCAGGTCAGCCATGGGTGGCCTCCGGGTCAAGGTGACGGGCGGTGGCCAGGCCCAGGGCAAGGTCGATGGCGATGGCGGCACGCTTGCCGTGCTCCACGGCTTCCACGGTCAGGTCGCGGCCGCCGGCGCGGCAGTCGCCACCGGCCCACACACGGGCGACGCTCGTGGCTCCGTCAGCGTCAGTCCGGATGCGGCCCGCCTCCAGGGCGAGGGCTGCGCCCACCGGCTCGGCCACGAAGCTCTGGCCGATGGCGCGCAGCACCAGATCGGCCTCCAGAAAGAACTGCTCGCCGGTGTCCACCAGTTGGCCGCTTTCGAGTTGGGTCGACGCGAAACGCATGCCGCGCAGCACGCCGCCTTCGGCTTCCACCGCGAGCGGCCGCGCCCAGCAGCGGATGTTCACGCCGTGTGTCTGCGCCCAGTGCTGTTCATGGGTCGACGCTGACAACCCCTCAGGGCCACGCCGGTAGACCATGGTGACCTGCTCCGCACCCAGCAACTTGCTTTGCACGGCGGCGTCCACCGCCGTCATGCCGCCGCCGATGACCACCACGCGGCGGCCCACGGGCACGATCTCTGGCGCGTTCTGGCGCAGCTCGGCGATGAAGTCCACGGCATCCCGCAGGCCGACCACCTCAGGCGCCGCGATGCCCAACGCGTTCACGCCCTGCAGGCCCAGCCCGAGGAAGACGGCGTCGTGCGTGGCGAGCAAGCCGTCCAGCGTGATGTCACGGCCCAGGCGGCAGTTGAGCCGGGGCGTGATGCCGCCGATGCTGAGCAGCCAGGCTATCTCCTTCTGCGCGAAACCGCCCGCCACCTTGTAGGTGGCCAGGCCGTATTCGTTCAGGCCGCCGAGCTTGGGTGCGGCGTCGAACAGCGCCACCTCATGCCCGCGCCGGGCCAGGCCGTGGGCAGCTGCCAGGCCGGCCGGGCCCGCGCCCACCACGGCCACACGCTTGCCCGTGGGCTGGCCACGCTCGAACAGCGGCTTGCCCGGCTTGGCGAAGTGACCCTCCACCGCAAAGCGCTGCAGCAGCCCGATCTCCACTGGCTTGCTCTCGTTGGTGTTGCGCACGCAGGCCTGCTCGCACAGCACCTCCGTCGGGCAGACCCGGGCGCACAGGCCGCCCAGCGGGTTGGCCGTCAGGATGGCCTCGGCCGCGCCGCGTACGTTGTCCTGCGCGATGCGCTGGATGAAGCTCGGCACGTCAATGCCCGTGGGGCAGGCCGTCTGGCAGGGCGCGTCGAAGCAGCAGTAGCACCGCTCCGCTTCGATCAAGGCCTGCGTGCGGTTCAGCGGCGGGTGGGCGTCGGCAAAATTCTGCGCGTAGGTGTCAGGCGGCAGGCGGCCCGATTGCAGATCGGCAAGGTCCACGGGAATCTCCCTTCGGAAAACAGGTAAACATTACTACCCAGTAAAACTTGACCGAAGCGTAAAAACCCGCAGCGCCGGCTTGGTGCGTGCCGTCAAAATGCGGTGCATGACCGACATCGTCACCGTGCCGCGCACGCCGCGCGCCGCCACCTTGCGCAAACAGGAGGCCATCCTGGCCGAAGCCGAGCGCCAGTTCGCGCGCTTCGGGTTTGAAGGTGTGAGCTTGGACAGCATCGCAGCGGTGCTGGAACTGTCGCGCCAGAACCTGCTGTACCACTGGCCCAGCAAGGAAGAGCTCTACCGTGCCGTGCTCGACAGCGTCATGGGCGAGTGGATGGCCAGCATGACGGCCATCACCGAGGCGGATCAGCCCGAGGCGGCGATCCAGGCCTACGTGTCTGCCAAGCTGCGCTTCAGCCGCGAGCGGCCCAGCGGCAACGCGGTCTTCACTCGCGAGATCATGGCGGGCGCACCGCGCTACCAGGATGTGCTGAAGGCCCAGGTCATGCCGCTGCTGCATGCCGACGTGGAGCGGTTCGAGCGCTGGGCGACCGAGGGCTTGATCCAGCGCGTGGACTTCACGCACCTGATGTTCCTGATCTGGTCGTCCACCCAGGCCTATGCCGACCTGGCGCCTCAGTTCGCGCTCTACATGGGCAAGCCGAGGCTGGAGGAGGCCGACTTCGAAGCCGCACGGGAACTGATCACTGGCCTCATCTGGCGCAGTCTGGCGCTGACCTGACGGCGTCGACGGTGCGCCTCAAAGCTTGAGCAGGGCTTCGAGGTTCACGCGCAGCTTCAACTCAGCAGGCGCCAGGCTGGCCGCAATGGCCTGCGAGGCCAGGCGGGTGTCGCGTGGAACAGGGGTGCTCAGCGGGCTGCCGCTCTTGCCGATGAGGGCGGCCACCAGGGGTTCGTTGGCACTGAAGCCGCGCTTGAAGACGATGCCGATCTCGCCATTGGTGAGCCGCACGACGGTGCCCGGCGGATAGAGCCCGACAACCTTGATGAGGGCCGCCCCGGCTTCGTCGGGTTGTTGCTGCTCGTCCAGGAACACGGCGCGGGCAGCGGCGGCGCCGCTGAGCGCATGGCGGGTGCGGCGGGGCGACAGGCGGGCGCCGAAGACATCGATGCGGCGCAGCAGCCGGGCGAGTTGTTCACCTTCGCTGCGGCTGGCAAGCGGGCCGGGGCCTACGTCGTGGTGCAGGCGCACGGCGGCCAGCCAGGGTTCGCTCTTGACGCCCACCTGCGCCAGCCGCGCCGCTGCGCGGTCGCCGTGGGCGGCAAGTGCCAGGCGCTGTGCGGGCGTTGCGGCATCCATCTGGCTGGCCATGCGATCGTGGGCGGGGCCGGCACCGTAGTTCATGGTCAGCGCGGCGCCCTGCAAGGCCTCGCGCAGCGCAGGGGGGAGGCCCAGTTGCTGCGCGACGAGGTCGGCCAGCAGCAGCGTGAGCAGCGCGTGGCGGGCGCTGTAGTCGGCGAACTCCTGGCTGGTCTCGAAGATCAGCAGCATCAGGGTGGCGTCGGGGTGGGCGTGCAGGCGCTTGAGCACGGCATCGCGCAGTGTGGCCAGTCGGCCGCTGAAGTCCACCGGGTCCGGCTCTCGCAGCAGGGTGTGCGTGCGCAGCAGCAGGTCCGACCAGGCCTCGCGAGGGCCCTGCTCGACCTTGGCGGCCTGCGCTTCGAGGCGGAAGCTGGAATCGGCCTTGGCGATGTCGGCCAGCGGCACGTCTTGCATCACCAACGTGTCCAGGCGGTGTGCCAACGCGCGTTGGTACTCCATCGTGTCGCCAGAGTTCACCCAGGCGCCGCCCTCGATGAGGCTTCGCACCAGCGGCGAGTCGCGCAGCACCTGGCCCCGCGCGAACAGCAGCTTGCCGCTGGCGTCGAAGAGGTCGTAGGGCAGGGTCATGCCCAGGCGCAGGGTGCGGGCGGGAAGGGGGATGAGCTCGGAGGGCATGGGCCGGGGGATTCTGATGCGGCTTCGGCGTGTGTGAGTCATTCTTGAGCGACGGCGAAGGGGCAGCTGCGTAGAATTCCCGGCCATCCGAGGAGCGCTGCGACGGGTTGTCTTGCCTGCCAGGCTCGGATTTACCGCAACGGCGCTCATCGATCCTCAGCCCGAGCCGCCATCGATGACCCTTTCGCCGCCCCCCCTCAAGCTCTCCGGTCTGGAACCCGTTGCCATCGACGGAGGCAGCCTGTTCGTCAACATCGGCGAGCGCACCAACGTCACCGGCTCCAAGGCCTTCGCCCGCATGATCCTGGCCGGCCAGTTCGAGGACGCGCTGGCCGTGGCCCGCCAGCAGGTGGAGAACGGCGCCCAGGTCATCGACATCAACATGGACGAGGCCATGCTGGACAGCCAGGCGGCCATGGTGCGCTTCCTGAACCTGATCGCCGGTGAGCCCGAGATCGCGCGGGTGCCGATCATGATCGACTCATCGAAGTGGTCGGTCATCGAGGCGGGGCTCAAGTGCATCCAGGGCAAGGGCATCGTCAACTCCATCTCGCTGAAAGAGGGCGAGGCTGAGTTCAAGCGCCAGGCCAAGCTGGTGAAGCGCTACGGCGCGGCCGCCGTGGTGATGGCGTTCGACGAGCAAGGCCAGGCCGATACCTTTGCCCGCAAGACCGAGATCTGCGAGCGGGCCTACCGCCTCCTCGTGGACGAGGTGGACTTTCCCGCCGAGGACATCATCTTCGACCCCAACATCTTCGCGATCGCGACGGGCATCGAGGAGCACGACAACTACGCGGTCGACTTCATCGAGGCCACGCGCTGGATCAAGGCGAACCTGCCCGGCGCGAAGGTGTCGGGCGGCGTGTCCAACGTGAGCTTCAGCTTCCGCGGCAACGAGCCGGTGCGCGAGGCGATCCACACGGTGTTTCTCTACCACGCCATCCAGGCGGGCATGGACATGGGCATCGTCAACGCCGGCATGGTCGGCGTGTACGACGACCTGGACGCCGAACTGCGCGAGCGTGTGGAAGACGTGGTGCTCAACCGCCGCGCCGATGCCGGCGAGCGCCTCATCGAAATCGCTGACCGGGCCAAGAGCGCCGGCAAGGACGACTCGGCGCGGCTGGCCTGGCGTGCCGGCCAGGTGCACCAGCGGCTGAGCCACGCGCTGGTGCACGGCATCACCGACTTCATCACCGAAGACACCGAGGAAGCCTGGCAAGCCATCCGGGCCACGGGCGGCCGGCCGCTGCACGTCATCGAGGGGCCGCTGATGGCTGGCATGAACGTGGTGGGCGACCTGTTCGGTGCCGGCAAGATGTTCCTGCCCCAGGTGGTGAAAAGCGCCCGCGTGATGAAGCAGGCCGTGGCCCACCTGCTGCCCTACATCGAGGAAGAAAAGCGGCTGCTCATCGAAGGCGGCGGTGACGCCAAGCCCAAGGGCAAGATCGTCATCGCCACCGTGAAGGGTGACGTGCACGACATCGGCAAGAACATCGTCACGGTGGTCCTGCAGTGCAACAACTACGAGGTCGTCAACATGGGCGTCATGGTGCCGGCCCAGGACATCCTCAAGAAGGCCAAGGAAGAGGGCGCAGACATCATCGGCCTGTCAGGCCTGATCACGCCCAGCCTCGAGGAGATGCAGCACGTGGCGGCCGAGATGCAGCGTGACGCCTACTTCTCCTCGCGCCACATGCCACTGCTGATCGGTGGCGCCACCACCAGCCGCGTCCACACGGCCGTGAAGATCTCGCCGCACTACGACGGCCCGGTCGTCTACGTGCCCGATGCCTCGCGCGCCGTCGGCGTGTGCACCGAGCTGCTCAGTGACGACCGTGCGGCGGCCTACATCGCCGAGTTGAAAGCCGACATCGAGAAGACCCGCGCCCTGCATGCCAGCAAGAAGCAGACGCCGCTGGTCACGCTCGCCGC
Source organism: Roseateles sp. (assembly GCA_037439585.1). Lineage (GTDB taxonomy): Bacteria > Pseudomonadota > Gammaproteobacteria > Burkholderiales > Burkholderiaceae_C > Pelomonas. Next base: position 11,967 of record JBBIVU010000082.1, read on the forward strand.
CGCCCGTGCCAATGCCGCGCCGCTGGACCTGGCCGGCTGGGCCGCCTTCGACCACTTCAAGTCATGAGCCTGCAAGACCCCCTCGACACGGTGTCCGACGCCCGCGTCCTCGCCGAGACCACCCGCCCCGGCGTCGACGCCGCGGCTGCCCAGCCGCCGCTGCGTCCGGGCCTCTGGCTGCTGTGGCGCTCGCCGCTGCACTGGGTCTCGCTGGCCATGGGCAGCGGCCTGTCGCCGGTGGCGCCCGGCACGGTTGGCACGCT
>JBBIVU010000083.1:0-12096 GCA_037439585.1 Roseateles sp.
TCTTGATGATGGTGGCGATCAGATTGATGCCCGAGAGCGTGGTGCCCACGCCCGCGATCTGCAGCGACCAGAGGTAGTAGTCCACCCCCACATCCGGGCTCGCCATCAGCCCGGACAGCGGCGGGTAGGCCAGCCAACCGGTCTTGGCAAACTCGCCGACGAAGAGCGAGATCATCACCAGCACCGCGCCGCCCGCCGTCATCCAGAAACTGAAGTTGTTCAGGAAGGGGAAGGCCACGTCCCGTGCGCCGATCTGCAGCGGCACAACGTAGTTCATGAACCCGGTCACGAAGGGCATCGCGACAAAGAAAATCATGATGACGCCGTGCGCCGTGAAGACTTGGTCGTAGTGGTGCGGCGGCAGGAAGCCGGCGTTGTCGCCGAACGCCATCGCCTGGTGGGCGCGCATCATGGCCGCGTCGGCAAAGCCGCGCAGCAACATCACCACACCGAGCGCGATGTACATGATGCCGATCTTCTTGTGATCGATGCTGGTGATCCAGTCACGCCACAGCGGGCCCCACAGCCGGAACTTGGTCAGCAAGGCCAGCACAAACAGCCCCCCCAGGGCAACCGCTGCGAAGGTGCCGACGAGGATGGGCTCGTGGTAAGGGATGGCGTCCAGGCCGAGCCGGCCCAGGATGGGGTGCAGTTGCTCTGCAGCTTGGAGAGGTGCGTTGGACATCGGGCGGACTCAGTTCTTCTGCGTGGCGGCCGCGGCGTCGGCGGTCTCGATGGGAAGGCCCAGCGGGTTGGCGGGCGTGCACAGTGCGGCCACCATACGCCGCTCGCGCTGTATGCCCTCGGCATCGCGCCAGGCGCTGCGGAGGGTGCTGGAAACACCCCCTTTGCCAGCGCCGCCCGCCGCGTCGATGGCAGCCATCTGGCTGGAGCACATCTTCTTGCCGTCGACGCAGCGGTCGACGATGGCACCCCACAAGCCGGGCTCCACGCTGGCGTAGCGGCGGATGGGTTCCTTGGTGCTGGGCTGCTCCAGCTTCAGGTAGCCGGCACGGGTCAAGGCGTTGCCCCCCGCCTTGTTGCCGTCGACCCAGCGGGCGAACGCCTCATCATCCAACCCGTGGAATTTGAAGCGCATGTCCGAGAAGCCGGCACCGCTGTAATGCGCCGAAAGGCCGTCATACACCCCGGGCTTGTTGATGACGGCATGCAACTGCGTCTCCATGCCTGGCATCGTGTAAATCATGCCCGCCAGTGCCGGCACGTAGAAGGTGTTCATCACCGACGTCGATGTGAATCGGAAATGGATCGGACGGTCCACCGGAGCGGCCAGCTCATTGACGGTCGCAATGCCCTGCTCGGGATAGATGAACAACCACTTCCAGTCCATCGACACCGCGTAGACCTCCAGCGGCTTGACCTCGGCTGCCAGCGGCTTTTCTTCCGAGATGCGGTCCAAAGGGCGGAACGGGTCGAGCTTGTGGGTGCTGATCCAGGTGATGGCGCCGAGTGCGATGATGATCAGCAGTGGCGCCCCCCAGATGACCAACTCCAGGCGGGTGGAGTGATCCCAGTCGGGTTCGTAGGTGGCCTCAGTATTCGACTGGCGGTAACGGTAGGCAAAGTACAACGTCAACGCGATCACCGGGACGATGATCAGCAGCATGAGCAGTGTCGAGGTGACGATGAGGTCGGCCTGCTGTTGTGCGATGTCGCCATGGGGCTTCATCACGACACCGTTGCAACCGGCAAGCAGCAAACCGGCCAACAGGACCGGAGCGCAGCGGAGGAGAGTCTTGTTGGGGTACATCCTGAGTGGCGCGCCAGGGTTAACGATCTTGCGTGCGGTGCCGGAATGTAAGTTGATTGAGCCAAATCAACTATTGGACATTTTGTCCTAGGTATAGACGGAGACGAACGGCCATGACCAGTGCGAGCAGTACCCTTCACCATCCCCCATCCGGCCCCCTTTCCATCCCTCCGGCGGCTCGGTCCGACGAGGATCTGGCGCCTGGCGACATCGCTGTCGGTGTCATCATCGGCCGGGCCTCCGAGTACTTCGATTTCTTCGTTTTCGGCATCGCCTCGGTGCTGGTGTTCCCGCAGGTTTTCTTCCCGTTCGCCGACGGGCTGACCGGCACGCTCTACGCCTTCCTGGTGTTCGCACTGGCCTTCGTTGTACGGCCGGTGGGAACGCTGATCGGCATGGAAATCCAGCGCAAGTTCGGCCGCTCCGCCAAGCTGACTGCAGCCCTCTTCTTGCTGGGCTGCTCCACGGTGGGCATGGGTCTATTGCCGGGCTTCAACGAAGCCGGCAGCACCGCCATCGTGCTGCTCGCGCTGTGCCGCATCGGCCAGGGCCTCGCCTTGGGTGGCTCTTGGGACGGCCTGCCCTCCCTGCTGGCACTGAACGCCCCTCCCGGGCGCCGCGGCTGGTATGCCATGCTGGGCCAGTTGGGTGCACCGCTGGGCTTCTTCGTGGCCTCTGGCGTGTTCCTGTACGTGTATGGCAGCCTGGATGGTAAAGACTTCCTGACCTGGGGCTGGCGCTTCCCCTTCTTCACCGCTTTCGCGATCAACGTTGTCGCCCTGTTCGCCCGGCTGCGCCTGGTCGTGACACACGAATACGAAAAGCGCATGGAGGAGCATGAGCTGGACCCGGCCCGCCTGCACGAACTGCTGCCCGCCCAGGGCCATCACATCGTCATTGGTGCTTTCGCCGCCATGGCCAGCTACGCCCTTTTCCATCTGGTGACGGTGTTCCCGCTGTCCTGGGTGCACCTGTTCGGAGAACAAGGCGGCGTGACCGACTTCATGAAGATGGAGCTGCTGGGTACCGCCTTCGCCGCTGCGGCGATGCCCATGTCGGGCCTGATTGCCGACAAGATCGGCCGCCGCAGCTTCCTGGGTACATTGGCCGTGGCCATCGGCGTGTTCGCGCTGTTCGCGCCGTTCATGCTGGGCGGCGGCAAGCCGGGCCAGGCGGCCTTCATCCTGATGGGCTTCGTGCTGCTGGGTCTGTCCTACGGTCAGGCGGCCGGTTCGGTCACGTCCAACTTCCTGCCGCACTTCCGCTACACCGGCGCCGCCCTCACGGCCGACATGGCCTGGCTGCTGGGTGCCGCGTTCGCTCCGGCGGTTGTGCTCTTCCTGTCCTCGCGCTTTGGCCTGGGCTCGGTCAGCCTCTACTTGCTGTCTGGCGTGGTGGGCACACTCGCGGCGCTGCGGGTGAACAAGCGGCTGCGCGAAGCAGCCGTCGTTCAGGACTGACCTGCGGCGTCTCTTGTCCGGGGCGGGCTTCGGCCCGCCCTTTTTTGCGCCTCCTGAACCACTATGGCCCTCACGCTGCACTACCACCCCCTGTCCGCCTACTGCTGGAAGCTGTTGATCGCGCTGGCCGAGAACGGCACACCGTTCAAGGCCCAATTGGTCAACCTCGGCAGCCCTGACGAGCGGGCGGCTTACCAGGCGCTGTGGCCCACTGCCAAGATCCCACTGCTGGTGGACAGCGACCGTGCCGTGCCCGAAACGTCCATCCAGATCGAGCACCTGGACCACCACCACCCTGGTCACGTGCGCCTGCTGCCTCAAGACTTCGACGCCCAGCTGCAGGTGCGGCTGTGGGACCGCCTCTTCGACCTCTACGTGATGGACCCGATGCAGCGCCACATCGTGCAGTTGCTGCGCCCCGAGGCGGAGCGGGATGCGCAGACCCTGGCCGCCACCGTGGATGCGCTGGGCATGGCCTACGACATGATCGAAGACCGAATGGGCTGCCACGCCTGGGCGGCCGGCGACACCTTCACGATGGCCGACTGCGCCGCTGCGCCCGCCCTCTTCTACGCCACCACCGTGCGGCCGCTGTCAGCCGTCCACGCACGGTTGAGCGCGTACTTCGAGCGCCTGCTGGCACGCCCCTCGGTTTGGCAGGCCATCCAGCAAGCGCAGCCCTGGTTCGGCCACTACCCGCTGCACGCGGCGCTGCCAGCACGCTTTCTGGCCGGCAACGCGGCGCCCCAGGCTTAACCCAGCGCCTTGCGGGCGTTCTGGAACATGCGCAGCCAGGGGCTGTGCGCGCTCTTGTCGCCCGAGGTCCAGCTCATCAGCACGTTGCGGAACACGCGCTCCGGGTGCGGCATCAGCGCCGTGAAGCGGCCGTCAGCCGTCGTCACGCTGGTCAAGCCGCCCGGGCTGCCGTTCGGGTTGAACGGGTAGGCCTCGGTCGCCTGGCCGTGGTGGTCGACAAAACGCATGGCAGGGATGACCTTGGACGCATCGCCCTGGCGCGCGAAGTTCGCAAAGCCCTCACCGTGAGCGACGGCGATGGGCGCACGGGTGCCGGCCATGTCCTGGAAGAAGATGCTCGGTGAATCCAGCACCTCGACCAGCGAGAGGCGTGCCTCGTACTGCTCGCTCTGGTTGCGCGTGAAGCGCGGCCAGGCCTCGGCACCCGGGATGATGGGCGCGAGCGCGGCCAGCATCTGGCAGCCATTGCAGACGCCCAAGGCGAGCGTGTCGGAGCGCGAAAAGAAAGCGCGGAACTGCTCGGTCAGCACCGGATTGAACATGATGCTGCGCGCCCAGCCCTCGCCGGCGCCCAGCGTGTCGCCGTAGCTGAAGCCGCCGCAGGCCACGAACGCTGCGAAGCCGTCGAGCTTCACGTCGCCGCGTTGCAGGTCGCTCATGTGCACGTCGAAGCTGTCGAAGCCGCCCAGCGACATCGCGTAGGCCATCTCGACATGCGAGTTGACGCCCTGCTCGCGCAGGATGGCGACCTTCGGCTTCGCGCCGGTCGAGACGAACGGGGCTTCGGGCGTGAACGTCAAGTGCACGTGCAAGCCCGGGTCGTCGGCCTTGCCGGCGGCGGCGTGCTCGGCGTCGGCACCGGCCGGGTTGTCACGCAGCTTGGCGATACGCCAGGACACTTCGTCCCAGGTCTGCTGCAGCGCCGTCAAATCGGCGGCGAAGACCTTCTTCGCATCCCGCCAGACTTCCATCTGCCGCGAAGCATTCGGCTTGGCGACGACATGCGAATGCCTGGACAGGCCGTGCGCGCGCAGCACCTGCATGACGGCGTCGCGGTCGGCGGCGCGGACCTGGATCAGCGCGCCCAGCTCCTCGGCGAACAGCGCACGCAGCGTCAGCTCGTCACGGCGACCGCTGACCTGGGCGGCCCAGTTCTTGGAGTCGCCCGTGTCGGCGCGGCTGTCGCTGATGCCGTCGCCTTCGGTGACCAGCATGTCGATGTTCAGGCTCAGGCCGGTCTGACCGGCAAAGGCCATCTCGCAGGCCGCTGCCCACAGACCGCCGTCGGAGCGGTCGTGATACGCCAACAGCTTGCCCGCGGCGCGCAGTTCGTTGATCGCGTTGACCAGCGCGACCAGCAGCTGCGGGTCGTCCAGGTCCGGCACATCGTTGCCGAACTGGTTCAGCGTCTGCGCCAGGATGGAGCCAGCCAGACGGTGCTTGCCCTGGCCCAGGTCGATCAGGATGGCGCACGAGTCCTCGCGCTGCCACTCGGGCGTCAGCGTGCCGCGCACGTCGGCAATGCTGGCGAAGGCGGTGACGATCAGCGACACGGGCGCAGTGACCTGGTTGTTGTCCCACTTCGTGCGCATCGACAGCGAATCCTTGCCAACCGGAATCGAGATGCCCAGCGCCGGGCACAGCTCCATGCCGACCGTCTTCACCGTGTCGAACAGCGCGGCATCTTCGCCGGCTTCGCCGCAGGCGGCCATCCAGTTGGCGCTGAGCTTGACGCGCGGCAGCTCGAAGGGTGCGGCCAGCAGGTTGGTGATGGCCTCGGCCACGGCCATGCGGCCCGACGCCGGAGCGTTGACGGCGGCCAGTGGCGTGCGCTCGCCCATGCTCATCGCCTCGCCGGCAAAGCCCTGGAAGTCGGCCAGCGTGACGGCACAGTCCGCCACTGGCACCTGCCAGGGGCCGACCATCTGGTCGCGGTGGTTGAGGCCGCCCACGGTGCGGTCGCCGATGGTGACGAGGAAGCGCTTGCTGGCCACGGTGGGGTGGCGCAGCACGTCGAACGCGGCGCTCTCCAGCTTCACGCCGGTCAGGTCCAGCATGCCACCGTCGCGGGCCACGCGGGTCACGTTGCGGTGCGTCTTGGGCGGCTTGCCGAGCAGCACGTCCATCGGCATGTCGATGGGGTGGTCGTCACCGGCCAGGTCATCGACGAGCTTGAGCTCACGCGCCTCCGTCGTCACACCGACGACGGCGAACGGGCAGCGCTCGCGCTCGCAGAAGGCCTTGAACTGCCCCAGGCTCTCCGGCGCAATGGCCAGCACGTAGCGCTCCTGGCTCTCGTTGCACCAGATTTCCTTCGGCGCCAGGCCCGACTCTTCCAGCGGCACCTTGCGCAGGTCGAAGCGCGCGCCGCGGCCGGCGTCGTTCACCAGCTCGGGAAAGGCGTTGGAGATGCCGCCGGCGCCCACGTCGTGGATGGCCAGCACCGGGTTGTCGGCACCCAGGCCCCAGCAGTGGTTGATGACCTCCTGCGCGCGGCGCTCGATCTCGGGGTTGCCGCGCTGCACGGAGTCGAAGTCCAGGTCGGCCGTGTTCGTGCCCGCCGCCATCGACGAGGCGGCGCCGCCGCCCATGCCAATGCGCATGCCCGGGCCGCCGAGCTGGATCAACAGCGTGCCGGCGGGGAACTCGATTTTCTTCGTCAGGTCCGAGCGGATGGTGCCCAGGCCACCGGCGATCATGATGGGCTTGTGATAACCGCGGCGCAGGCCGGCCACGGTCTGCTCGAAGACGCGGAAGTAGCCCGCCAAATTCGGGCGGCCGAACTCGTTGTTGAACGCGGCGCCGCCCAGCGGGCCGTCGATCATGATGTCCAGCGCGCTGGCGATGTGGGCCGGCTTGCCGACGGGGTTCTGCTCCCAGGGCTCGCTCAGGCCCGGCAGGTGCAGGTTGGACACCGAGAAGCCGGTCAGGCCCGCCTTGGGCTTGGAGCCGCGGCCGGTGGCGCCTTCGTCGCGGATCTCACCACCCGCGCCCGTGGACGCGCCCGGGTGGGGCGAGATGGCGGTCGGGTGGTTGTGCGTCTCCACCTTCATCAGCACCTGCGCCTGCTCGGGGCGGGCCACGTAGGCCGCGCCGGCCGTGGGCGCCGGCATCCAGCGCTCGATGGCATGGCCTTCCATGATGGCCGCGTTGTCCGAGTAGGCCACCACCGTGTGCTGCGGGTGCAACTTCTCGGTGTTGCGGATCATGCCGAAGAGGCTCAGCGGCTGGGCCTCGCCGTCGACCGTGAACGACGCGTTGAAGATCTTGTGCCGGCAGTGCTCGCTGTTGGCCTGCGCGAACATCATCAGCTCCACGTCGCTGGGGTTGCGGCCCAGCTTCTTGAAGTTCGTTTCCAGGTAGTCGATCTCGTCGGCCGACAGGGCCAAGCCGAACTCGATGTTGGCAGTCTCCAGCGCTGCACGGCCGGCACCCAGCACATCGACATGCGCCAGGGGCTCGGCGACACGCTCGTCGAACAGATGCTGGGTGTCCTCACGGCTGAAGCAGGCCGACTCGGTCATGCGATCGTGCAGCAGCGCAGCGCAGGCGGTCAGCTCGTCTTGGCTCAGCGGCTTGGCACCGCCGAGCAGGCCGGTCTTGGTCGCGATGCGGTACTCGACGACGCGCTCGACGCGCTTCAGCGCCAAGCCGCAGTTGCGCGCGATATCAGTGGCCTTGGAGGCCCAGGGGCTGACCGTTCCAAAGCGCGGCGTGACGACCACGAGCTCGCCCTGCGCGGCTCCGAGAGCCGGTTCGCCATAGGCCAACAAAGCCGCGAAACGCTCACGTTCCGTGGCGCTCAGCGGTGCCTCCGTCCAGACCCAGTGCACCGCGCGAGCCGAGACGCCGGTGATGCGGGCGCTGACCTCTTGCAACCGGGCCAACAAGGCCTGGGCACGGAAATTGGAAAGAGCGTTGCCGCCCTCGAAATGGGTCAGGTGCGAGGTCAGGGCCATGGGATCCGGGGAGGCTGGGCGCGGGCGGGCGCGCGGTTCTCGGAAGGCACGCCCCCATGCCAAGGGGCCGCGTGCGAAAGCGCGGGATTCTACTGAGCACCCCGGCGCCAGCTGGAAAGTGCACATCGCGCACCGCAAATTCGCCGCATAGGATAGCGCCATCCATCAGCCACCGTGCTTCGCGTCGGCCCACCCCATGCACCCGCCCGCGCCCACCTCACTCGTCGTCATGGGCGTTGCCGGCAGCGGCAAGTCCACGCTGGGTGCCGCGGTGGCCGGGCAGCTGGGCTGCGCCTGGTTGGAGGGAGACGAATTTCACAGCAACGCCAGCCGCCGCAAGATGGCGCAAGGCGAACCATTGACCGACGCTGACCGTGCCAGTTGGCTGGCCTGCCTGTGCGAGCAGCTGCACCAGCACCCGGGCGTGCTGGTGACCTGCTCGGCCCTGAAGCACAGCTACCGCGAACAGCTGCGCTGGGCATCACCCGGGTTGCGCTTTGCCTTTCTGGACATCGATGCGGCCGAAGCCACCCGGCGGGTGTCGACACGCAGCGGCCACTTCTTCGCGTCCAGCCTCGTCGGCAGCCAGTTCGCAACGCTGGAGTTGCCTATGGGCGAACCCGGCGTGCTGCGGCTGGATGCGCTGGCACCACTGGGTGAGTTGCGAGCCCAGGTGTGCGCCTGGCTGAACCGGCCGGCACCCTGAACGGCGACGGGTTCGCCCGCACCACGGACAACGGCATGGTCTGGCGTCAAGGCCCCACCTCTGGAGGCCACGTCCAGCTGGACCCGCAATCCCGGGTCAGACCATGCAGGACGGCAGGCGATGAGCAACGCCGGAAATTGCTCGCCGCCATCAGCGCCCAGCTGTTCAAGACCGGCACTGCGGCCTTGGCCCACTGCGGCATGATCAGAGTTGGTGTGGCCTGCACGGCTGCGCCGAAGGGCTGGGGGAAAGCTGCAATTGCCCTCGGGCTGGGACTATCTCCGCGCCCCACCCGAGTTCTGCGGCGCACGCCCGCTGCTGCGGGTGCGCCGCACGGACAGAGCCTGCGTGACGCTGAACGGCCAGCTCCTGCCAGGTGACCCCGTCTGCAGCATCGAAGCCGGCTGCGAGTACCGGCTCGACATCGAACTGGGCTGAAGCCCGCCACACGCCCCGGCATGGCAAGGCCCAGCCGCAGCGCGGCCGGCAGCACGCCCTCGGCCGGGGCGTCGTTGCAGACAAAGTGGCGTGGGTATCCGGCACCTCGCGCAGCACACGGTCCCACAATGCGCTGCCCAGGGCCATCGACGACGGCTCGGCGCTCAGCACCTTGTTCACGCGACCGCCTGAGCGCGGCTTGCACCGCGCGGGGAGCAACTGGGTGGCGCCAGCCGGCAACTGCTGCGTGAGGGCTCGCCCGGCCTCCCATGGCGAGAAACCCACGCTGTGCCCCAGCCTCCTTGCCGACCTACATGGCCTGCGGCCTGCACGCGCACCACCAACTCGGCCGCCCCGGCCGCTCCTCGAGCAGCGACCTGAAACCATGATCGGGCTGACGCCGCCACGTCGACCAGCGGCACCCGGCCAGTGGCGCCGCGGGTGCGTTGCCCCGAAGTCCCAGCCAGTGGGCCTCAGCCGGCTTTCATGCGGCCGACGACATCCCGCACCTCGGCCAGCAGGCCAGGGACGTCGATGGTCGTCGGCTGGCGGTCACGCAGCAGCTGGCGCCCCCCCACCCAAACGTGGCTGACATGCTCACGGCCGGCCACGTAAACCAGCTGCGCAGCGGCGTTGTAGACGGGCTGGCACTCCAGGTTGTCCAGCGACACGGCCACCACGTCGGCCAGCTTGCCCACTTCCAGCGAGCCGAGGTCATCGGCACGACCCATGGCCTTGGCAGCGCGGATCGTCGCCATCTCGAGCGCCGTGCGCGCCGAGGCCACGGTGGGATCGCCCGTGATCCCCTTGGCCAGCAGCGCGGCCGAGCGGATCTCGCCGAACATGTCCAGGCGGTTGTTGGACGCCGCACCATCGGTGCCGAGGATGGTGTTGACGCCAGCCGCTTCCAGCGCCTTCAAAGGCATCACGCCGGAGGCGAGCTTGAGGTTGGAGTTGGGGTTGTGCACGAGGTGCACGCCCTTGCAAGCCATCAGCTCGATCTCTTCCTCGTTGAGGTGGACCATGTGCACGGCGATCATGCGCTCGTTGAACAGGCCCAGCTTGTCCAGGCGGGCGATGGGGCGCACGCCATGGGCCTTGAGACCGTCCGACACCTCACCTGCCGTCTCGTGAATGTGGCAGTGCATCTGGATATCCAGCTTCTCAGCCAGATCGCGCAGCTTGATGAAGGTCTCGTCCGACACTGTGTACGGCGCGTGAGGCGCGCTGGTCCAGTCCAGCAGCGTCTCGCCCTTGTACTGCTCATAGGCCGCCACGCCTTTGGCGATGTAGTCGTCCGGGCCTGAGGCGTAGCCAGTGGGGAAGTCAATGACGTTCATCGACACAGCCGCGCGCACGCCCGAGTCCACGGCGGCACGGGCCATCGCGGTTGGGAAGAAGTACATGTCGTTGATGTAGGTCGTTCCACTGCGCAACCCTTCGGCCGCCGCCAACTTGGAGCCCAGGTAAGTCCAGTCCTCGCTGACCCACTTCTTCTCCAGCGGCCAGATGTGGTTCTGCAGCCAGTCCATCAGCGGCACGTCGTCGGCGACGCCGCGCAGCAGCGTCATGGCCGAGTGGGCATGGCCGTTGATGAGGCCGGGAATCAGGATCTGCTCCGGCAGCTCGATCCGCTCGGCCTGAGGGTAGGTCGCGATCAGCTCGGCACGCGGTCCCACGGCGGCGATGCGCTCGCCGTCGATCAGCAGGCCATGGTTCTCCAAGGTGTCTTCGCCCGACTTCATCGTCAGGATCCAACGGGGCAGCAACAGGGTTTGGGACATGGCTTGTTCTCCTTCTGGAATTCAGTGGCTTTGTGCGAGCAGTTGCTCGACTTCTTCACGGTGCGGCATCGCGTCCTGCACGCCAGGGCGAGACACGGCCAACGCTGCGGCAGCTTGGGCGAAGGCCAGCGCCTTCTCGAGGGGCTGGCCTTGGGCCAGTGCGGTGACAAGGGCGCCAACAAGGGTGTCGCCAGCGCCGACGGTGTCCACGGCCTTGACCGGCCGGGCGGGCACGCGGCGCACGCCCTCGGCGTCCACCCAGCACAGGCCGTCGGCACCCAGCGACACCAGCACGGCGGCAGGCCCTCGGGCCCGAAGCGCCTGGGCGAGCGCCTCGGGTCCGGCCACGCCGCCACCCAAGGTCGTCACCAGGGCCTGGGCCTCCAGGGCGTTGACGACGAGCAGGTCCACGTGCGGCAGCAGGGCGTCACAGCCAGGCCGGAAAGGAGCGGCATTCAGCAGCGTTTTCACCCCAGCGGCATGGGCACGCTCGAAAGCACGCGCCACGCTGTCCAGCGGCAGTTCCTGCTGGGCCACCAGCCAGCTCAGGCCCTCCATCGCCAGCGCTTCCACCTGTTCCAGTGGCAGCGTGCCATTGGAACCGGCCACGGTGACGATCTGGTTCTCGGCATCCTCGGCCCCCACCACGATCAGCGCCACGCCGGGCACTTCGTCGGCAGGCTGCACCACAGCCCGCGTGTCGACACCCTCACCCTTCAGCTGCGCCACCATCGCCGCGCCGTTCTCCAACAGACCGACACGCGCCGCCAGCGCCACCCGAGCCCCCAGCCGTGCCGCTGCCACCGCCTGATTGGCTCCCTTGCCCCCCAGGCAGGAACCGAAGCGCTGTCCCCTGAGGGTTTCCCCCGGCAGAGGAAGCCGTGGAGCATGCGCGATCAGGTCGCGGTTGACGCTGCCAAGCACCAGGATCTCGGGAACGGACATCAGGACTCCAAATGAAAAACCCCTCGGGGGCGCCGAGGGGTTCGCTTGAGGCGAGAAGCAGTCAGCGTTGGCCGATCGGCTTCACGTCGCGCTGTGCTGCGCCGACGAACAGCTGGCGCGGGCGGCCGATCTTGTACTCGGGGTCGCCGATCATCTCATTGAGCTGGGCGATCCAGCCGACCGTGCGGGCCAGCGCGAAGATGGCGGTGAACAGCGGCACCGGGATGCCGATGGCACGCTGCACGATGCCCGAGTAGAAGTCCACGTTCGGGTAGAG
>JBBIVU010000084.1:0-12040 GCA_037439585.1 Roseateles sp.
CCCCGTGGATTTCCTGAAGATCGACAAGAGCTTCGTCGACGGCGTGGCCATGCCGGGCGTGGCGCAGCAGCTGTGCGAGGGCATCGTGGCCATCGCCAAGCGCCTGGACAAGCGCGTGGTGGCCGAGGGGGTGGAGACCGCCCACCAGGCCGAAGCGCTGCGCCGCATGGGGGCTGAATTCCTGCAGGGCTACCACTTCAGCCGCCCTCTGGATGCCGACGCGCTGGAGGCCTGCCTGGCCGCCGAAGGCGGACATCGCAGCCCGGGCGAGCCGGCGCCAGGCTGAACCCGCCCCGCCGACGCTCGACGATTCAGCCCTTGGCGGCCTTCTCTCGCTCCTGCAGCGAACGCCACATCACCTTGCCCGCGCCGCTCTTGGGCAGACTGTCCACGAACTCGATGAGGGCCGGCACCTTGTAGGCCGCCATGTGGGCGCGGCACCAGTCGCGCAGCTCGGCCTCGGTGAGCGCCTCGTGGCCGGCGCGCCGCACGACGACGGCCTTCACCGTCTCGCCCCGGTAGGCGTCGGGCGCCGAGATGATGCAGGCCTCGGCCAGGCCGGGGTGGGCGTGCATGAGGTTCTCCACCTCGCTGGGCCAGACCTTGAAGCCGCTCGCGTTGATCATGCGCTTGAGGCGGTCGGTCATGAAGAAGTAGCCGTCGGCGTCCACGAAGCCGATGTCGCCGGTGCGGAAGAAGCGCTTGCCCTCGAACTCGATGAAGGCGGCGGCCGTCGCATCCGGGCGGCCCCAGTAACCGTCGAACACCATCGGGCCGTGGACGATGATTTCGCCGGCCTCGCCCACCGGCAGCTCGCGCATCGTGTCGGGGTCCACCACACGGGCGTCGCAGCTGAGGTAGGGCACGCCCAGGCACTGCTGCTTCGGCGCGTCGTAGGGGTTGCTGTGGCTGGGCGCGGCGGTTTCGGTGAGGCCGTAGCCTTCCATGTAGCGCAGGCCGTAGCGCTGCCACAGCCGCTCGGCCACGGCCTGCGGCATGGCCGCGCCGCCGCCGCCAATGGTGACCATGCTGCTGAGGTCGAAGCTGTCCACCTGCGGGCTGGCCAGCAGGTCGATGACCATGGTGGGGATGTTCGTCCAACGCGTGACGCGGTGGGTGGCGATGAGGTGGGCGGCGTACTCGCGCTGCCAGCGCGGCATCAGCACCAGCGCCGCGCCGCAGGCCAGCGTGCCGTGCAGCACCACCACCATGCCGGTGATGTGGAACATGGGCACCACGCCGAGGATGACGTCCTCGTGGTTGGCGTTGGCCCACAGGCCGCCGGCAAAGATGTTGTGCTGCAGGCTGCGATGCTTGTGCATGCAGCCCTTGGGGTGGCCGGTGGTGCCGCTGGTGTAGGGCAGCAGGGCGAGATCGTCCGCGCCCACCTGCACCACCGGCGGTGTGGCGGTGCAGGCCATGGCTTGGGCCCAGGGCGTGGCGCCAGCGGGAAGCGTCAGGTCCGCATTCAGCCAGTCGGCCCAGCCGGGAGGCAAGCCGGCGCCCTCGGCGTGGCCCCCCGGCAGCACTTCGGCCAGGCGGGTGATGAGCATGTTCGTGGCCGCCATGCCGGCAGCCAGCCATTCCCCGGCGAGGTCGGCGCTGGTCACGGCAAATACGGCGCCGCTGTCGCGGATGAGGTGCTGGATCTCCGCCGCGCGGCACATCGGGTTCACCGGCACCACCACCGCGCCCAGGCTCAGGATGGCGTAGTGCGCGATGACGAGCTGCGGGCAGTTCTGCAGGTCCACCAGCACGCGGTCGCCCTTGGCGATGCCGCGCTGCGCCAGCCAGGCGGTGAGGCGCTGCACCTGGGCCGAGAGCTCGGCATAGGTGGTGGTGTGGCCCAGGAAGATGAGCGCCGCGCGGTGCGGGAAGCGGCGGGCGTTGACGAGCAGGTTGTCGGTCAGCGCCGTGGCCGGCGGCTCGATGGCGTGGGGCACGCGGACGGGCCAGAACTTGTGGTGGGCGCGGGTCGTCATCTCGGGCTGTCTCCTGTCTGTGTCCTCGCCACGACGAGGTAGACGCCGAGCAGCGTCACCCCCATGCCGGCGATGGCTTGTGCGCCGAGTGTTTCACCGAACAGCAGCCACGCCATCACCGAGGTGACAGAGGGCACCAGATACATGGTGCTGCTCACCGCCGTGACGCGCCCGTGGCGCAGCATGTAGAACATCAGGCTGATGCCGCCGGCCGTCAGCACCAGCACGCTCCACGCCATGGCGATGCACACGTCCCGGTTCCAGACGATGCGCATGGGCTCCAGCCACCAGGCCACGGGCAGGGTGGTGGCCAGCGCGGCGGCGAACTGCACCACCTGACCGGTGCGCAGGTCGAACTGCGGCACGAAACGCTTCTGGTACAGCGTGCCGCCGGTGATGGCCAGCAGGGCCATCACGCACAACAGCAGTGGCGGGCCGTAGCTGGTGCCGAGGTTGAGCTTGTGCCAGATGACGAGCACCACGCCGCCCAGGCCCAGCGCCACGCCAGCCCATTGGCGGGGCGACACACGCTCGGCGATGAGCGGCGCGGCTGCCGCCACGAGCACCGGCTGCAGGTTCACGATGAGCGCCGCCGTGCCCGCCGGCAGGCCCTGGCGGATGGCCACCCACACGCCGCCCAGGTACAGCGCCTGGATGCCCAGGCCGGCCACGGCCAGGTGCAGCATCTGGCGCGGGGTGGGCCAGGGCGCGCGCGCGGCCAGCGCCAGCGTGAGCATCAGCGCCACCACGCCGGCGTAGCGCCAGCTCAGGAAGGTCAGGGGGTCGGCATAGGGCGCGGCGAGCTTGGCGGCGATGTAGCCGGTGGCCCAGATGAAGATGAACAGCGGGGGCGCGAGTCGGTCGAGGGCGGTCATTGCCGCCCATCATGCCAAGGCCCGGGCCCGTTCAGTCGGACGCGCTGGTGGTGCCGCTCAGCGGCTGGCGCGAATTGGCCTCGATCAGCTCGCGCAGGCAGGGCATGCACAGGCAGCCGTTGTAGCGCTCGGCCAGCTCGGCACGCAGGCGTTCGGTCAGGCGGATGCCGAAGCAGGCGCAATGGCCGGCCTGCATGCCGCATTCAAAACCGCCCCCGCAGCGGGGGCAGCGGACGTCCAGCATGGCGCCGCTCATGCGCGCGGGCTCGGCACGGCGGCGGTGCGGCGTACGCGGCGGGACAGCAGGTGAGCCGGGATGACGGCGCCGGCAGGCGCCTCGGGCGGAAGGGACGTGTGGGCTGCGGCCATGGCGGGATGGGCGGACGGAGCGGAATCAGAGCGTCGATTGTGGATCCTCGGGCGGCGCCTGCGGCGTGGCGCGCGCCAGGGCCATCCACGTGCCGAAATCTGGCTTGTGCGCACGCCGGGGGGCCGGCCGGGCCAGTTCGAGGTGGGTGTCGTGCCCGATGAGCACACCGAAGTCGGCCGGGATTTCGTCAGGCTCGGCGATGCCCGCGCGGATGACGAACCAGCACTGGCTGCACAGCGCACGGTAGGCGGCCGACTTGGCCGGCCGGCGCAGCTCGCCCAGCAGGTCGGCCCGGCTGACCTTGATTTCATGGATGGCAGGCTCGAGGTAATCCTCCACCGTGCTGTGGCGGATGGAGTAAACGTCGGGCATGGCATTGACCCAAAGCGTCTTGCCCTCGCCAGGCAGGCCGGCCCGCAGCGTGAGACCGCGCCAGGCGATGCGGCCGGCACGCTGCATCTCGGTGGCCACCCGCTCGACCAGGCTCTCGTGCGCATCCCGTGCCGCGCGGTTGCGGGTCAGTGCGGCAGCGATGAGCGCGACGCCGGCATCCGTCACCCGCAGTCGCTCACGGCCACCGGGCTCGGGCAGGCGTTCCACCCAGCCAGCGTTCAGCAGCTCGATCTCGACCAGGTCCTGTGCCGGCCAGCCGGCGCTGCGCCACAGTTGGCGCAGACGCTGCAGGTGGGCTCGGGTGGGGGCGGTGGGCATGCCGCGATCTTCGCCGCAGCCAGGCGTGAAAAAGCCCCCGGGCCGATGGGCGCGGGGGCTTCTCGAAGGCGGAGCGCTTACGGACGCTCGCGCTTGGGCAGGGCGCTCATGAAAGGCACTGGGGAGTTCGTGGTACCGGGCGTGGTCGTGGTGGGCACCGCGAAGAACGTCCAGACGCTGTTGGCCGGGAAGGCCAGTGAGGCGTTGGTGTAGATCGACGACGAGGTCGTCGGCACCGTCACGTCCACTTGCGAGGCCGTCGTCGACGAGATGCTGTTCGGCGTGGAGGCCGTGCCAGGCAGCACGTTGGAGGCGATGGCGCTGAAGTCGACGTTGACCGACACGCCCGCCGTCTGGGCTGCCAGTGCGTTGACCAGGCGGATCTTCACGTTGCCCGACACGGTGGGCAGGCGGTTGTCGTCGTCGATGACCGACATCTTGGGGGCCGAAGCGTCACCCCAGACCAGCAGCGTGGTGTCCTTGCCGGCCGTCAACGTCGGCGCGTTGAACGGATAGGCAACGCCACCGACCAGCACGTTCAAGGTGCTGGCACCGGAGGAGGTGGTCACGTAGTCGCTGATCAGCGGGCTGATCGCGCTGCTGAACATCTGCTGGCCGTTGATGGAGGTGCCCACGGTGCCGCCGTTCGTCAGTGCAGCGACGGTGCGGACACGGCTCTGCGTGTTGGCAAAGTTCTTGACCGCACCCTTCTGCACCACCGAGATGCCATTCACCAGCACACCACCGTCCGAGGACGTCAGCACCAGGGTGTTGACCGAGGCGGAATCCAGGGTGACGGCCGGGATGTCCAGGCGCAGGTCGGCGCGCTTGTTGTAGCCGGTGATGCGAACCCGGAAGGTGCCCGAGTTGATCTGGATGTAGCCGCTGCCCGCGCCACCTTGCAGGTTGGTCGTCAGCGCGGTGGCGGTGTCGATGGTGTCGGTGGCTGTCGTCACGTAGACGTCCAGCGCACCGGCATCGGGCGCCAGGTTCAGCACCAGCAACTTGGCCTTGCCGGTGTCGGGCACTGTCTCGGCTTCCTGCAGCAGGGTGGTGCGGATGGCACCGGCGAAGCCGTACGTGATGAAGGTGTAGTTGCTGCCGGAGCTCAGCGTGGGCGTCGTGGCCGACACGCTGGTGCCGACATCGCTGGTCAGCACCTTGGTGGCGGTGCTGCCGGTGTCCACGGTGCCGTAGTCGCCGACCGAGGCGTAGCCGACCTTGCTGTTGATGGTCTTGTCGCTGACCGACAGATCCAGCTGGGCGTAGGAGCGCGTGGCATTGAGCAGGCGCACCTGCGTTTGGCTGCCGCTCTTGCCGCTGCCGCCGCAGGCGGTCAGGAGGGCAGTGGCCGACAGGCTCAGCGTCAGGACCAGACGGGTGGCCCAGGGGGTGAATCGCATCGAAAACTCTCCGAAAAAACCAAACCGCCGGGATGAATCCCAAATTCGCGGACTCACGATTAGAACCCAAGCCGGCGATCTCGCAATTGCCGGCATCTGGCAGCGGGTGAAGAACTGTTGCTGCGAGTGGGGCCGTGCCTGCTGGGGAGAACTCTCCAATTCCAGCGCCGCTGCGGTCGCTAGCATCGCCGCCATGACCTACCCCCACCTCCTCGCGCCCCTGGACCTCGGCTTCACCACGCTGAAGAACCGCGTGCTCATGGGCAGCATGCACACCGGGCTGGAAGACGGCCGCAAGCACTTCGAGCGCATGGCGGTGTTCTTCGCGGAGCGCGCCCGGGGCGAGGTGGGGTTGATCGTGACGGGCGGCTTTGCGCCCAACATCGAGGGCTGGGCCAAGCCGTTTGCCGGCACGCTGGCGACGTCCGGCGCCGCCCGCCGCCACAAGCTCATCACCGACGCCGTGCACGCCGAGGGCGGCAAGATCGCGATGCAGATCCTGCACACGGGCCGCTACGGCTACTCGCCGCTGTGCGTGGCGCCGTCGCGCATACAGAGCCCGATCACGCCGTTCACGCCGCGCGAGCTCTCAAGCCGGGGGATCGAGCGCCAGATCCGCGCCTTCGTGCGCTGCGCCAAGCTGGCCCGTGAGGCAGGGTACGACGGCATCGAGGTGATGGGCAGCGAGGGCTACTTCATCAACCAGTTCCTGGTGGAGCACACCAACCACCGCACCGACGCCTGGGGCGGCAGCTACGAAAACCGCATGCGGCTGCCGCTGGAGATCCTCGCGCGCATCCGCGAGGCGGTGGGGCCGGACTTCATCATCATCTACCGGCTGTCCATGCTGGACCTGATTCCCAACGGCAGCAGCTGGGAGGAGGTGCTGGAGCTGGCCCGGCGCGTGGCGCGCGGCGGTGCCAGCATCATCAACACCGGCATCGGCTGGCACGAGGCCCGCATCCCGACCATCGCCACCAGCGTGCCGCGCGCGGGCTTTGCGTGGGTGACGGCCAAGGTGCGCGCCCAGTTGCGGGCGGAGGGCATCACCACGCCGCTGATCACCAGCAACCGCATCAACACGCCCGAGGTGGCTGAAGGCGTGCTGGCCGATGGCAGCGCCGACATGGTGTCCATGGCGCGGCCCTTCCTGGCCGATTCGGAGTTCGTCAAGAAGGCACGCCAGGGCCGGGCCGACGAGATCAACACCTGCATCGCCTGCAACCAGGCCTGCCTGGACCACACTTTTGCGCAGAAGATTTCCAGCTGCCTGGTGAACCCACGCGCGGCCTACGAGCAGGAGATCGTCGTCAAGCCGCTCGCCTCGACGGGTGGCGCCAAGAAGCGCATCGCCGTGGTCGGTGCTGGCCCGGCCGGGCTGGCGGCGGCCACCACGCTGGCCGAACGCGGCCATGCGGTGACGCTGTTCGACGCGGCAGCCGAGATCGGCGGCCAGTTCAACATGGCACGGCGCATCCCGGGCAAGGAGGAGTTCAGCGAGACGCTGCGCTACTTCCGCCGGCGCATCGAGGTCACCGGCGTCAATCTGAAGCTCAACTCCCGCGTGGCCGCCGACGATTTGACGGGCTTCGACGAGGTGCTGCTCGCCACCGGCGTGAGCGCCCGCGACCCGAAGATCAAGGGCCAGACCGAAGGCCAGGCGCGGGGCCAGGTGCTGAGCTACATCGACGTGCTGCGCCACGACAAGCCGGTGGGCGCGCGCGTGGCCATCGTGGGCGCGGGCGGCATTGGCTTTGACGTGGCCGAGTACCTGCTGGAGGCCGGCCATTCGCTGACGCTGGACGCCGCCGCCTGGCGCAAGCACTGGGGCGTGGGCGACCCCGAGCAGGTGCGCGCGGGCCTGGCCCGGCCGGCGCCGGACGCACCCACCCGCCAGATCACGCTGCTGCAGCGCAAGGCCGGCAAGCCCGGCGCCGGCCTGGGCAAGACGACCGGCTGGATCCACCGCGCGGCGCTGAAGATGAAAAACGTGGACATGCTGGCCAGCGTGAACTACGAGCAGATCACGCCCGAGGGCCTGTGGGTGAGCTACGGCGAGAAGCGGGCGGATGCCCAGCTCATCGAGGCCGACACCATCGTGCTGTGCGCCGGCCAGGAGCCCTTGCGCGAGCTGGAGGCCCCTCTGCAGGCTGCGGGCGTGCGCGTGCACCTCATCGGCGGCGCACTGGAGGCCGGCGAGCTGGACGCCAAGCGCGCCATCCTGCAAGGCACCCGGCTGGCCTGCCAGCTGTGAAGCCGTGACTCAGCGCCGGGACAGCTCCCAGAGCTGGTAGAGCGCATCGTCGTCCTGCTCCATCACCTCCAGGCCCTGAGCAAGATCAAGGCTGGAGTCGAACCAACCGTAGCTCTCGGGGTTGCAGGCAACGGCACCGCTGCGAGGGCACCCAGCCGCCAGCTGGGGCGGCTTGGAGTGGGACCAGGGGCGCTCTGAACTGAAGAATTGCATGGCGGGTGTCCTGAGGTCTGAAGCGGTTCGACGCCGTGAAAACGTCATGCCCTCAGCATCGGCGCCCGCCGCCCTCGGGGCCATCACCCTTTTTGTGGATCGAGGGGGGGAGGCGGGAGACCGGCATCCCCCGGCTTTCCCCCGAAAGGGGGATTGAAAATGGGGTCGGAGTAAATTGTTATCCGCAGCCGGGCCCGTGGGGTTCGAGGGTCAGCCGGGCCGGCCCAGCTCGCGGCGGGCGTCATGACCGATCCAGCGCGCGGCCCGGTCCTCCCGCTCACACAGGCGCTGCGCCAAGGTGAGCGCCGGCTCACGCAGGCCAGCACTGCGCTTGCCGATCTGGCGCAGCGCCCAGTTCACGGCCTTCTTGACGAAGTTGCGGTCGTCACCGGCAGCGGCCTCGATGAGCGGCATACAGGCGAGGAAGTCGGCATCCGGCCGCGCCTTCTGGTGCACGGCGGCCACGGCCAGCAGCGCGAAGCCGGCGCGTTTCTCGAACTCGCGCTCGCGCGCCGCCCAGCGGGGGATGGCACCCCAGGCCAGCGGGCTTTTCACGAAAGCGTTGGTGCAGGCCTGGTCGCACACGTCCCAGGCCAGCATGCCGGCCACCCAGTGGTCCATCTGCGCCACCGTGAGCTGCGCCGGGTCGGCCACCATGCCCGCGAGGATCTGCGCATCGGGGATGCCGGTGTCCCACAGCGCCAGGGCGAGGTCGTGATCGCGCTTGAACTCGCGGGCCAGCTCGCGCAGCGTGGGCACGGCCAGGCCGAGGCGGCCGTCGCCCGTCAGGCCGAAGCGGGCCATGCCGGTCAGCGCCTCGGGGCGGGCGGCGGCCTGCAGGCGGGCCAGGGTGTTGTCCAGACGGGGGCTGCTCATGACCGCCGCACTCTACCGAGGGCGGCGCCTCATGCGCCGGGCGTCTATGCAGCCTCGCTGCGCGCTGCAGCGGCCGTGCAAACCCAAGCAGAATCGCGCCACCCCTCTTTTTGCCGCCCGCCATGAAGCTGCTACCCCTCTTCTCGTCGCTCGCGCTCGCCCTCACCCTGAGCGGTGCCCCCGTTCACGCCAGCACCGGCCCGGGCGTGTCCTGGCAGGCCGCTGCGGCGGATGCCGACATCGACCGCTACTTCGTCCAGGCCAAGGCCGAGAAGAAGCCCGTGCTGCTGTACTGGGGCGCCAAGTGGTGCCCGCCGTGCAACCAGCTCAAGGCCACGCTGTTCAATCGCGTGGACTTCATCGAGCAGAGCAAGGCCTTCGTGGCTGTGGGCATCGACGGCGACGCGCCCGGCGCGCAGAAGCTGGGCACGCGCTTCAAGGTGCGGGGCTACCCCACCCTCATCCTCTTCAACCCCAACGGCAGCGAGATCACCCGGTTGCCCGGCGAGGCCGATGCCACCCAGGTGATGAAGGTGCTGCAGCTGGGCCTGTCCAGCGGCCGGCCAGTGAAGGCCGTGCTGGCCGATGCCAAGGCCGGCAAAAAGCTGAGTGCCAACGAGTGGCGCCTGCTGGGCTTCTACGGCTGGGAGACGGACGAGCAGCAACTGCTGCCCGTGGCCGAGCGTGCCGCCACGCTCGCCCAGCTCGCCCAGCTCGCCAAGGCCAGCGAAGGCGCGGACGCCGAGACCGCCACGCGGCTGTGGCTCAAATCGGTGGGCGCCCTGGCCGAAGGCAAGCCGGCCGACCCCGCCGGGCTGCCGCGCCTGCGCGCCGTGCTGAACGACGCCGCACAGACCCACGCACAGATGGACGTGCTGGCCAACGAGGCGCCCGACCTGGTCAAGGCCCTGACGCAGCCGGGCGAGGCCCGCAACGCGCTGCTGGCCGAGTTCGACGCCGCGCTCAAGCGCCTGAACGCCGACGCCACCCTCTCCCGCGCCGACCGCCTGAACGCGCTGCAGGCCCGCGTCGACCTGGCCCGGCTGGACGCCCCCAAGGACGAGCCCAACCCCAAGGGCATCCCCGCCGCCTTGCTGGCCGAGGCGCGCGACCAGGCCGGCCGGGCCAACCGCGAGATCACCGACGGCTACGAGCGCCAGGCCGTGGTCACTGCCGCGGCCCACCTGCTGGCCAGCGCCGGGCTGTGGAAGGACAGCGACGAGCTGCTCAAGTCCGCCCTGGCGCGCAGCCACTCGCCGTACTACCTGATGAGCCAGCTCGGCGGCAACGCCAAGAAGCAAGGCAAGAAGGCCGACGCGCTGCGCTGGTACGAGGAAGCCTTCAACAAGAGCGAGGGGCCGGCCACGCGGCTGCAGTGGGGCGCCACCTACTTTGGCGCGCTGATCGAACTCAGCCCCGAGGACACGCCGCGCATCGAGAAGGCTGCCGCCCAGCTGTTCACCGAGGCGGAGAAAGACCCCGGCGCCTTTTACGAGCGCAGCGAACGCTCGCTGAAAAAGGTGGCCTCGCTGCTGGCCGGCTGGAGCAAGACCGCCGACCAGACTGCCGCCCTGGGCCGCCTCAAGGCCCAGCTGGACGGCGTGTGCGGCAAGCTGGACGCGGGCGACGCCAAGGCCAAATCGGCCTGTGATGGCCTGCTGAAAACCAAGAAGGCCTGACGCCATGGACGCGCTGGACGGACCCTCGGGCGGGGCCGCCGCCGTGGCGGCCTCGGCCGACCTGGCGGGCCTGGCGGCCGGTGGCGCGCAGGGCAAGCACGGCCATGGCAACAGCGGCGTCTGCCTCAACTGCAACACCGCGCTCACGCCCGAAGCCCGCTTTTGCAGCCAGTGCGGGCAGGACACGGCCAACCACCCGCCCTCGCTGTTCGAGTTCTTGCACGAGTTCGTCAGCCACTACATCGCCGTGGAGGGCACGCTCTGGAAAAGCCTGTGGGGCTTGATGGCCAAGCCCGGCTTCCTGACGCGCGAGTACCTCGCCGGCCGCAAGCAGCGCTACGTGCTGCCGCTGCGGCTCATCCTCACGCTCGGCCTGCTGTTTTTCCTGGCGCTGAAGTTCATGCCCGGCAGCACGAAGACGCTCGGCCTCGAGCAAGCGTTGGACGAGGAAGTGGCCGAGGTGACGCAAGCCGCTTCGGCAGCCTCAGGCACGGTCACGGCCGACAAGGTGGCCCGGGCCACGCAGAAGGTGGTGGAGCGCAGCAGCGAAGGCCACATCCTCAGCCCGGAACTGGCGGAGCAGCTGCCCACCGGCATGCGAGCCCGCCTGCACCGCGCCGAAGACCACTGGCGTGCCGACCCCAAGGCCTCCCTGCATGCCATGGGCGCCACCATGATGGGCCTGGCGCCCTACGCGGTGCTGTGCTCGCTGCCCTTCTTCGCCGGGCTGCTCAAGCTGCTGTTCTGGCGCCAGCCCTACGGCGCGCACTTCGTGTTCGCCATGCACCTGCACGCGGCCTGGTACGGCATGTTGCTGCTGGCGGTGCTGCTGCCCTGGTGGGGCGTGGCATGGGCGGTGTGGGCGTGGTCCAACGCCTACCCGGTGATCGCCCTCAAGCGCGTGCACGAGGCCAGCTGGTGGACGACCGTGCTGCGCGCCGCGCTGCTGGCGGCGATGCACTGGGTCATCATCGGCCTGGGCCTGCTCGCCCTGGTGATGGCCGGCGCGCTGGCAGCAGGCTAGGCATCTGAAAGAAGCGGCTCGCGCCGCAAGTCGGCGTCCACGTCCATCAACACGCTGGCGAGTTCCAGCGTTCGCCACAAGCCCTCGGGCATGGCAAGGATGGCCTCGGGGGTGCGCGCCTGGCTGACCCAGGCGCCGATCTCGGCGTGCTGCTCGGAAGTGAGCAAGCCTCGGTCGCGCATCTCGTCGAGTGTCTGCACGCTCAGCCTTTCAGCGCAGCGCGGGGCTGCAACAAGGGGGTTGAAGAAGCCCGAGATGGGCATCGCTCGGCCCAGCATACGCCGCCGTTCATCCCGCGCCGCTCGCCGTTCGCCGCACGCGGCCGCCAACCGTCCACTCCCCGCGCGCAGCACAGGCGGTGGCCCGGATACTCGCAGCCATCGGACCCCTGGAGCCCTGCCATGCCCTTCCCCGCCCGGCGCGCCTGCATGCCCGCCGCCGCTCTTTCAGCAGCCCTTTCATCTGCGCTGGTGCTGGCGGCGCCGCCGGCCCATGCCGCCGCGCCGCTCAAGCCCTGCCGCATCGCCGGCATCCCCAACGAGCTGCAATGCGGCAGCCTGCAGCGCCCGCTGGACCCGGCCCGGCCCGACGGCGTGAAGATCGACGTGAACTACCTCGTCGTGCCCGCGCTGGCCCGCAACAAGCAGCCCGAC
>JBBIVU010000085.1:0-12027 GCA_037439585.1 Roseateles sp.
TTCATCGGGCCGACGTTGCCTTCCTGGATCAGGTCGCCCTGGGGCAGGCCGTAGCCCACGTACTGGCGCGAGATGGACACCACCAAGCGCAGGTGCGACAGCACCATGCGGCCGGCGGCCTCGAGGTCGCCCTTGTCGCGCAGGCTGCGCGCGGCGGCGCTTTCCTCCTCGGCCGTCAGCAGCGGCAGGCGGTTGACGGCGGAGATGTAGGCGTCCAGATTGCCCAGCGAGGGCACCAGGGCCCAGGGGTCGCGGACGGCAACGGCAGAAGAGGCAGACATCGTCATGATTCCTTGCAAAACCCCGGCATGTGGCGTCGAGGTGTCTGGAATATTAGCACTCTGGTTTGGTGAGTGCTAATCGCAATGCTGCCGCTGTTGGAATGCAATGTTTCCAAGGTTTAAACAGTGGGCGGACACTGACTTGCGTTGCGCCGCTTCGGCCAGCACACCCTCACGAAGGGACGGGTTGAACTGTTCGGGGAATCGCTTGCCGAAGCGGCTCCCACCGGGGCTTTTGATCATGGCCTCGATGTCCAGCAGGATGAGCATCCGCTCGCCGATTTTGCCCAGGCCGGTGATGAAGCGGGCGTCCATGGCGGCCGGCACTTCCGGGCGCGGCTTGATCTCATCGGCGCTCAGCTCCAGCACGTCTGACACCGAGTCCACCACGATGCCCACGATGCGACCCCCCACGTTCAGCACGATGACGACGGTGAAGGCGTTGTACTCGCCGGGCTGACCCAGTCGCAGGCGCAGATCCAGGATCGGGACGATGACGCCACGCAGGTTGACGACCCCCTTGACGAAGTGCGGCGCGTTGGCAACGCGCGTCGGGGACTCGTAAGAACGGATTTCCTGCACGCGCAGGATGTCGAGGCCGTATTCCTCTCCGCCGATGCGAAAGGTCAGGAACTGGCGGCCTTCAGAAGGGGCCGTGGCCTGCACGGCCTGGGCACCGGTGCTGGGAACGAGGTCAGTGGAGCTCATCGGGCGATGCGGTGTGTTGGGAGAGGCTGGGCTCTTATTTTGCCCGGTCCGGCTCACCTGATTCCGCCAACAATTCATCGACGAGGCTC
The DNA here is from genome assembly GCA_037439585.1 of Roseateles sp. Lineage (GTDB taxonomy): Bacteria > Pseudomonadota > Gammaproteobacteria > Burkholderiales > Burkholderiaceae_C > Pelomonas. The sequence continues at coordinate 1,079 of JBBIVU010000085.1, forward strand.
AGCAGTTCGCGCACATCCAAGGGCTTGGTCAGGTAGTGTCTGGCGCCTGCCGCCTTGGCGGCAGCGATCTGCTCCGGCTGGGCATTCGCAGAAACGACGATGACGGGCGGCGGCGGGCTGCCTTGCTCATCGGCCAGTTGCCGCAGCAGCGCCAGGCCATTACCGTCCGGCAGTTGCCAGTCCAGCAACAGCAAGGCGGGTGGCCTGACCTGCAGGGCCTGCAGGCCTGCAGCCACGGTGGTGGCAACGTCCAGATCCAGGTTGGGCCGCTGCGCCAGGATGCCGCGCATGACTTCAGCATTGAGCGGGTTGTCTTCCACGTAGAGCACGCGCCTGTGTGGCCCCGCTTGGTGTGGGGCGGGTTCGGTGGGCCCCGGTTCCGGCAGCATGGCAGCGCCGTTGCGGGATGCAGGCAGCCGCAGGACGAAGCAGGCACCCTGCCCGATGACCGCATCGGCACGCAAGCTGCCGCCCATCATTTCGGCCAGACGCTGGCTGATGACCAGCCCGATGCCCGTGCCCGGCAGGCCGCTGGCTTCCCGGCCCAGCCGGTTGAAGGGCTGGAACAGCGCGTCGCGCTGCTCGGTCGTGAGGCCCAGGCCCGTGTCGCGCACGGCCACCTCCACCCATCCCGGTTCGGGGCTGGCCGCCTCGATGCTGATGCTGCCGCCCGGCAGGTTGTACTTGACTGCATTGCTCAGCAAGTTGGTAAGGATCTGCGTGATGCGGGTCGCGTCACCCGTGACGCTGTCCGCGCCAGGGTCGATGCGTTGGCTGATGGTCAGACCGTGCTCTGTGGCCTGCCCTTGCACCAGGGGCATCACCCGGGCCAGCAGCGGTGCCAAGGCCTGCGGCGCGGTCGTGAGGCGCAGCGAACCGGACTCGATGCGCGAAAGGTCCAGCGTGTCGTTGATCATCTCCAGCAAGTGCCAGCCCGCCTGCGAAATCTGCTGGGCGCGTGCACGCTGGCTGGGCGGCAGCGGGGCGCTCGCGTCCATCTGCATCAGCTGGGTGAAGCCCAGGATGGCGTTCATTGGTGTGCGAAGCTCGTGACTCATGCGCGACAGGAATTCGTTCTTCGCTTGGTTGGCCGCCTCGGCGGCCTCGCGGGCAAGATCGGAAGAGCAGATGCGCAGTTGGTCGGTGATGTCCTCGATCACGCCCACCAGGCGGTACGGCCGTCCGTCGGTGCCGCGCAGCAGGCTGACGAGTGCGCGGGCGTGCACCACGCGGCCGTCTGCGCGCACATAGCGTTTCAGCCTTCGATAGAAGGGGATTTCGCCTCGCATCAGTCGGCGCCCGAGCTGCAGGTCCTCGAGGCGGTCGTCGGCATGTGTCACGTCGACGGAGCGTTTGCCCAGCAGGGTCTCGGCCGGGTAGCCCACCATCTGGCAGAAGTGCGCATTGACCTCCTGGAAGCCGCCGTTCAGGTCCGCAAAGGCAATGCCGATGGGCGCAGTCTCAAAAATGCTTCTGAAGCGCTGCTCGCTTTGGTTCAACGCATGCTCGCCCTGCGTTCGGTGGGCGATTTCCCGCTCCAGCGCAGCGGTGCGTTCGCTCACCAGCGCTTCGACGTGTTGGGTGCGGCCCGAGATGAGCAGCAGCAGCCCGCCCACCATGGCGGTTGCCACCAGGCCCACCAGGGCGAAGGCCCAGCTTCTGCCCGGTGCTTGTACCAGGCCGGGCAGGTCATAGACCCGCACTTCCCAAGCGCGCCCGCCAAACTCCATCGGCAGCTTCACCAGCGGCAGCGTTGCGTCTGCGCCTCGCTCCACGGCTTCACAGCCGAGCCTGCCCGCCAACCGCGGGTGAGTCGCATCGGGCGCCAGATCCACGAGGCAGGCTCCCAGGTGCTCCGGCCAGCGGGCCGACAGGTGCGCCAGCAGCAGGTCCGGGCGCAGCGTGGCAAACACGACGCCGTCCAGCGTTGCCTCGCCGGGGTGGGCCAGGTCGCGGTACAGAGGTTGGTAGACGACAACGCCGACTGCGGCGTCCTTGTCCTGCGACAGCTGGAATCCTGCAGACGCTGCCGGCTTGCCACTGGCGGCCGCCTTCTCGATGGCCGCACGTGCGCTGGGAATCGTGCGCACGTTCACGCCCAATGCGCCAGCATTGCGGGACAGCGGTTCGATCAGCCGGATGGCCAGCAAGTCTTCGTCGGCGGGCGGAGGCAGGTCGCCGGCGCGCACGCGGTCATGCACTCGGAAACCACCGGGGAAGGCATCGGCTGCCGCTGCCGCGTTGAAGCGGTCGACATCCGCGCGCGCCAGGCGCAGCGTCAGGCCCAGTGCCAGCAAGGGGCTGTCCTCGGTCAGCAAGCCCTGGGTGGCGCGGGCGAACTCCTCGCGCGTTGGCCGGGGTTTGACCTTCATGACGGCGTGCACCGCCTCCAGTGCCAGCAGGGGCTCTCGCAGACGGCCTGCCATGGCCTGCGCCACACTGGCAGCATCGCGCGTAAAGTCTGCACGGCTGCGTTGACGGTCCCAGTCGGCGGTGGCTGCCACGCCGACGCCCACGACCAGGGTAGTCAGCAGCATGGGCAGGCCCACGCTCAGCCGCCGTGTTGCCCAGGCAGACCGGGGTTGGCCGACCAGGGCCAGGGTGATGGGGGTGGTGATCAGCACGCCCATCAGGTCGCCGGTGGCCCACACGGTCCAGACCACGCCTGTCTGTGCCGCGCCGATGACGTCGGCCTGCCGGAAGGCCAGCGTCGCGAAGGTCGGGCTGATCACGCTGGCTGCAGTGACGCAGGCCAGGTAGGCAAGGATCTCGCGCGGCGATGCCAGCGCCAGCGGCCGGCCACACCAGCGCCGCACCAGCATGGCTGCAGCGGCCGCCTGTGCAGCAGCACCAGAGCTCAAGGTCACGGCCAGCAGCGGCGCACCGTCGCTCAGGCTGCCCAGTGAGGTGGCCTGGACCACGAAGGCCCCCATCGCCACGGCTGGCAGGTAGCGCATGCCCCAGGTCAACAGTACGGCCAGCCCCCAGCCCGCCGCTGGGTAAATGGGGGCCACCTGGTAGGGTGGCAGCACCATCAGCAGTCCCAGCCGGCCCAGCAGATAGTAGACAAAGGTGACACCCGCCGACGCCGCCAGGTAGCGGACGGTCGCGCGGGCGCCCCAGCCGCTCATTCGGCCTGCGCTTCCCGCAGCGTCTGCACCACCGGGCGATGCAGTACCCCGCGCAGGCTCCACCAGCCGGCACTCCAGGCCAACAGGGCACCCACAATGGCCCCCATCAGCGGGACCCAGGGCTTGACCTGCCAGTCGAACTGGAACACGAATCGCGCCAGCAAGCCGGCCAGCAGCAAGGCCACTGCGCCAGCCAAAAAGCCCGCCAGCGCCCCCACGCCCAGCAGCTCGGCACGCTGCACCCGGGCCAGCAGCGACGAAGGCGCACCCAGCGCGCGCATCAGCCCGAACTCCCGTGTACGGGACTCTCGCGTGCTGCCCACAGCCGCCAGCAGCACCACCAGTCCGGTGGCCAGCGTGAAGCCAAACAGAAATTGCACTGCCTGGATCACCTGATCCAGCACCCCCTGCACCTGGTTGAGCTGGGCCGACACGTCGATGACCGTGAGGTTGGGGAACTGGCGGGCCAGTTCGCGGTCCAGCCGGGCACCCCTCGCGGTGGCGGGGGTGCGGTAGGCGGCAATCTGCGTGGAGGGCAGGTCGGGCAGGCTCGCAGCCTCGAAAAGAACGAAGAAGTTCACCCGCATGGACGACCAATCCACCTTGCGCAGGTTGGCGATTCGCCCGTTCACGGGCTGGCCTGCCACGTCGAAGGCCAGCGTGTCACCGAGCTTCAGGCCCAGCGATTGCGCAAGACCCTCCTCGACGCTCATGCCCAGCTCACCCGCCGGCACAGCCCCCCAGCGGCCTGCCACCACGCGGTTGTGTGCAGGCTGCTCGCCCGTGTTGCTGAGGTTGAACTCCCGCTCGGCCAGCCGCTGCGCGCGTTCCTCGGCAAAGCGCTTGGCCTGCACGGCTTCGCCGTTGATCGTGGTGAGCCGGCCGCGGATCATGGGGTGCCAGTCGTAGCCCTGCACGCCGGCGTCAGCCAGCGTGTTGCGAAACGCTTCGGTCTGGTCGGGCTGGATGTTGATGACGAAACGATCGGGCGCCGAGGCGGGCGTGGCCTGGCGCCAGCTGGCGATGAGGTCGGTGCGCAGCAGCACCAGCAGCGCCAGCGCGAGCAGGCCCACAGCCAGCGACGACACCTGCATCACTGCAAAACCCGGCCGTGCCGCCACCTGCCGAGTGGCCAGCAGCAGCCAGCGCGGCACGCCAGCGCCGCTGACGTTGGTGGGCACCAGGCGGCGCAGCAGCCTCACCGCCACCCAGGCCAGCCCGGCAAACAGCAGTGCCGCGCCAGCGAAGCCGGCGGCGGCAATGGCGCCCAGCGTCAGGTCGCCCGCCAGGACCACCAGGATGGCTGCCAAGCCCGCCACGCCTGCAGCCAGCGCGAGCACCGAGCCCGCCTTGGGCGCGCCCAGGTCCCGGCGAATCACCCGCAGCGGTGGCACCGAAGCCAGCTGCAGCACCGGCGGCAGCCCGAAACCCATCAGCAGCGACAAGCCCAGCCCCAGGCCCAGCAGCGCAGGCCACACGCTGGGTGGCGGCAGGGCCACGTCGATCAACCCGGCCAGTAGCGACACGAACACCTGGTGCAGCCCCAGCCCCACCAGCACCCCGGCTGCGCTGGCGGCCACACCCGCCAGCAGAAACTCGATCGAGTAAACCCAGGCGATGCGCCGCTGTGGCTGGCCCAGCACGCGCAGCATGGCGCAGGCGTCCAGGTGACGGGCGGCGAAATCCCGGGCGGCCAGCGCCACGGCCACGGCCGCCAGCAGGGCCGACAACATCGCCACCAGGCGCAGGAAACGGGCAGCCCGGTCCAGCGTCTGCTGCATCTCGGGCCGGCCCGATTCGAGCGATTCCAGCCGCACGCCGCGCAGCTTGCCCTGTTCGATGCGCTGCTGGGCAGTCTGCATGAAGCGTTGCACGGCACCGGGGGCTGCACCTGTGCCCGCCACCAACGCCAGGCGGTAGCCGATGCGGCTGGCGGGCTGCACGAGGTGGGTGGCCGCGAGGTCGCTCTCGGCCATCATCACCCGCGGGGCGAAGTTCATGAAGCCGGCACCCCGGTCTGGCTCGGTGGCGATGACGGCCGACACGGTGAACTGGCTGCTGCCCAGCAGCAGCGGGTCGCCAAGCTTCAGCCCCAGGCCGTCGGCGACGGCCGGGTCCACCCAGACTTCACCCGAAGCCGGTGCGCCACTGCGGCCGGGCAGGGCGTCCCGCAGCGCCACGCTGCCGCGCAAGGGGTAGCCCCGGCTCACGGCTTTCACCGCCACCAGCCTGCTTTCACCGCCCTGGGCGTCGGTGGAACGGGCCATGCTTGGGAAGGTGGCGCTGCGCGCACCGGCCAGTTGCAACTCGGCGGCAAGATCCAACAGGGCTTGTGGCGTGGGCTGGTCGCTGGCCACCACGGCGTCCCCGCCCAGCAGCTTGCCGGCATCACGGCGCAGCCCCTGGTCAAGACGGTCGGACAGGAAGGTCACCGCACACAGCGCCGCCACGGCCAGGCTCACGGCCAGCATCAGCAGGCGCAGTTCGCCAGCCCGCCAGTCCCGCAGCAACTGGCGCCAGGCGACGACCATGGTGGAGGGCCGGCGCTGGGTGTTCAAGGCGTGCAAGGACATGCGCATGACTGTAGCGGTGCAGGCCCGGCTTGCGTTGGCGAGGAATCGTTCAGAAGGGCCTGTGAGCCCTGTAAACTCCCAACCCAACGCGGGTGTAGTTCAATGGTAGAACTTCAGCTTCCCAAGCTGACTACGTGGGTTCGATTCCCATCACCCGCTCCAGATGTTGCAACGGCCCCGAGAGGGCCGTTGCAATTTGGCGGGTGGGTTTCAGTCCCTCACGATGCGGCCTGGGGCCGCTTGCGGCAACGCCAGGGCATCCTCGCGCAGCAGCTCGATGAGAGCGTCGATGTCGGTGCCCAGCACGGCGCGGTCGCGGCCGTGCTTGAAGCCAGTTTGCGCATCGCCTCCTTCGGACAGGAAGTTGTTGACGATGACCCGGTAGTCCCGCTGGCGGTTGAGTGGGTGCCCGTCGATGAGGACTTCACCCAGCTCCGGCGTTCCGTCGGCGCCCATGCGCCAGCGGTAGCGCAACGTGCTGGAGGGTTGCAGCATGCGTGAGGCGGCGTCGCCCCGGGGCAGCTGGCGCTGGAGGATGTCCCAGAGCTGCTGGCCGGTCAGTGTGACGGCAACAATGTCGTTGCCGAAGGGCTGGATGGCCAGCAGGTCGCTCATGGTGGTGGGCTTGCCGGCCTCCACAGTCAGGTCGGCGCGGATGCCTCCGGGGTTCATGAAGGCGACGTCAGCTGGGCCCTGCTTGCGCGCGAAGGCGAGCTGGCTGTCCGCGATGAGGTTGCCCAGCCCGGAGTCGCCGTAGGGGGGCTTCGCACTGCGCGTGGCACCGTGGGGCAGGGAGGCAACGGGCTTGTTGCGTGCGGCTTCAGTCAGTGCGGCTGCGCGGGCGACCAGTTCCGCCAATGCTGCGTTGGGTGCGTAGACCGACTGCAGCACCGGGTGGTTGACGGCGGTGGCTTCCAGCACCTTGCCGGTGGCGTCGAACTTGAGGTGGCTTTCGGTGATCCAGCCGCCGTAGCTGCCGGCCTGAACGACGAGACGGCCGTTGATCTTGCAGGTGTAGGCCTGGTGGGTGTGGCCGCCCACGATGATGGCGTAAGCCGGGTCGAGTCGCTGGGCGATGTCGCGCACGCGGCCGGTGAGCGTTGGGCAGGCGTAGGTCGAGTCGTTCGCGCCACCAGCCAGGCCTTGCACGCCGCCTTCATGCATCACGGCAACGAGCACGGTCGCGCCCTCGGCCTTCAGTCGCGGCACGAGAGCGTTGAGTGTGTCAGCTTCATCAGCAAACCGGATGCCCTGGATGGCGCGCGCCACGATGACATGAGGCGTCTCCAGCGTGGCGACGCCAGCGATTGCGACCTTGAGCGGCCCCGCCTGCTTGAGCACATGGGTGGGCAGCAGGGGCTGGCCACTGGTGGCGTCCAGCACGTTGGCGCCGAGGTAGGGGAAGCCTGGCCCCTTGAAGCCCGGCCAGAGGCACTCGGTGGGGCCGCACTCGCCCCTGGCTTTGCGCAGCAACTCGGGCAGCCCGGCGTCAAGTTCGTGGTTGCCCAGAGCGCTGGCAGCAATGCCGAGCGCCGACATCGCCGCCAGCGTGGGCTCGTCGCGCAGCAGGCTGGAAATCAACGGGGACGCACCGATCAAGTCGCCGCCCGCCACAACCAGGGCATCAGGGTTCCTTGATTTCAGCTCAGCGAGTGCTGTGGCCAGATGGGCCGCACCGCCCGCCGGCTGCGCCTTGACTTCACCGGTGGAAGGGTCGGTCAGGCGCGGCATCAGCGGGGTGGGCCGGGCGGCTTGGATGTTGCCGTGGAAATCGTTGATGGAGAGCAGGGTCAGCTCAGTCGTTTGTGGCGCTGGCAGGGTGGCGCAGCCCACCAAGAGCGCGCTCAGCACGAAGCCAGTGCCGATGTGGAGAGGATGGATGTGAGCCATGACAAGGGTTTCGTGAAGAATTCCAGGATCTTAGGAGTGGCTTTCTTGTACCGATTTTGTAGTGAATTTGCGACATGAGCCCGAGGGGCGTCCGGGTCGGCAGAGGGTACGACCGCACCGAAATGATGCAGATCAAGAGCCGACGCCCTGGTGCTGCCGGAGGACCGCCGGGGCGGACGCCTGGCGATGGGCTCAGAGCAGTGGCGGCGGAATGCACTGTGGTGGTGCATGCGTCGAGCGTGCGTGTCTAAAAATGGCCACATCTGACTTACCCGTAAAGTTCTGTCACAGAAAGTCATGACAATTCCGTCACCGTTGATGCCAAGCGGTTTTTAAAGCGCTTGGCAAAGCGACCACGGTGACCGTTCGTGACGTTTCCGTGACAACTTTCGACAAATCAGCCGCGTGCCGGGTGCACGCAATACAGGAGTGACTGGGATGAGCAACAGGTTTGGGTCGGGATTCCCGCTGTCGGCGCTGTGCGCTGCCGTGGCCATCGTCGCCGCAGCACCCGCCATGGCGCAGAACACCACGGCTGCGATCGGCGGCCAGGTCGTCGGGGCGGATGGCAAGCCGGTGGCCGGTGCCTCGGTCACCATCGTTCACCGTGAGTCCGGCTCGACCAACACCGTCACGGCGGATGGCGAAGGCCGTTTCTCTGTGCGCGGCCTGCGTGTGGGCGGCCCCTATACCGTCACTGCGGTGAAGGGCAGTGATCGCGATGTGCAGAGTGACATCTTTCTGGCACTGGCCGCGACCCAGTCCTTGGAGTTGCGTTTCCGTGGCAGCAACGTGCTGGAGACCGTGGTGACCACGGGGACGGCCGCAGCGTCGATGAAGTTCGACGGCTCGGCCATGGGCGCCGGTACCAGCCTGGGCCGCAACGAGCTGAACGCTTACGCGTCCATCTCCCGCAGCTTGCAGGACTATGCCCGCAATGATCCGCGCGTCGTGCAGTCTGACAAGGGCAATGGCGAAATCTCCGTCGCAGGCCAGAACGGGCGCTTCAACTCCGTCACCATCGACGGCGTGAAGGTGAACGACACCTTCGGCCTGGAAGCGAATGGCCTGCCGACCCTGAAGCAGCCGATTTCCATCGACGCCATCCAGGCGGTGCAGGTCAACGTCTCCAATTACGACGTGACGCAGCAAGGCTACACGGGCGCCAACATCAATGCCGTGACCAAGTCGGGCACGAACGAGTTCACCGGCAGCGTCTACTACGTCTACCGTGACGACAAGCTCACGGGTGACCGCTACGACCGTGTTCGCAACGTCACCTTCCGCACCCCGGGCTTCTACGAAAAGATGTACGGCTTCACTGCGGGCGGCCCGATCATCAAGGACAAGCTCTTCTTCTTCGCTGGTTATGAAGAGTTGCGCAGCAGCCGCACGACCCCGGCGTTCGGCCCGGTGGGCAGCAACAGCGTCAACGTGGGCCTGACCGACGCGCAGATCCAGTCGGCCATCGACCTCGCCAAGTCCAAATACAACATGGACATCGGCAGTCTGACCACGCCCAAGGGCGTGGAACTGGTCGCCAAGGACACCCTGTTGAAGCTCGACTGGAACGTCAGCGACAACCACAAGGTCAATGTCCGCTACACCAAGTCAGAAGAAACCAACCCCATCTTCCCGAACTTCACAGCCAACCAGCTGTCGCTGTCGTCGGACTGGTACTCGCAGGCCAAGACGCTGGAGACGGTGGTCAGCCAATGGTTCGCTGACTGGACGGACAACTTCTCGACCGAGCTGAAGGTGTCGCAGCGCGATTACAAGAGCGACCCGATCAACAACAGCAACCTGCCGCAAGTGGGTCTGGTCTGGACGACCACCGCGCCGGCCGGCACGGCCACGGGCAACCGCACGCTGACTTTCGGTACCGAGCAGAGCCGCCACTTCAACAGCCTGCACACCAAGACCTTCAACAGCTTCTTCGCGGGCAACCTGTTCCTGGACAACCACGAGATCAAGGCAGGCTTCGATCTGGAGCGCAACCAGATCTTCAACGCGTTCCTGCAGAACACCCGTGGCGTCTACACCTTCAGCGGCACGGACCCGATCGCGCTGTGGAGCGCGGGCGTCCCGACCACCTACCAAGTGCAGCAGCCGCTGGCCGGCAATACGCTGAGGGACGGCGCCGCCAACTGGACGTTGAGCAACCTGGGCCTGTTCGTTCAGGACACCTGGAAGGTCAACAAGAAGCTGAACATCGTCGCCGGCGTTCGCGTCGACACGCTGGGCACCAACGACAAGCCCAAGTTCAACGCCACAGCGTCTGCCCCCGCCACCATCGGCACCAACGGTCGCCAGGCGGGCGGTTTCGGTTACGACAACAGCTACACGTTGGACGGCCAGAAGGTGGTTCAGCCCCGCCTGGGTTTCAACTACCAGTTCGACGCGGTGGACAAGCTCAAGACCCAGCTGCGCGGCGGCGTGGGCCTGTTCATGGGCTCCTCGGCTTCAGTGTGGCTGACCAACCCGTACCAGAACACCGGCGTCACCACGGCCAACTTCAGCTGCGGCGGCGGCTCCACGCCCTGCGCTGCAATCAAGTTCTCGGCCGACCCGGCCAGCCAGCCTGCCGTCACGGGCACGCCGCCTGCAGCCAATGTGGACTTCATTGCTCCGGGTGTGAAGCAACCGACGGTCTGGAAGATGAATCTGGCCTTGGACAAGGAACTGCCTTGGTACGGGCTTGTGGCTGGTGCTGAGTGGCTGCACACCGCAGTCGAAAAGGGCCTGTACTACAACTACCTGAATCTGGGTGCGATCACCTCGACCTCGCCGGTGGATGGCCGTGAGATGTACTACAACGCCGCGGGTCGCAGCCCGTTGTGCTACGCCGGCAACAACGACACCAGCCCGACCAATTGCGGTCGTCTGGTGAAGTCGTTGAACAACCCCAACTTCAACAACGTCACTGTGTTGAAGAACACCGGCAAGGGGGACGGCGATGTGCTGACCTTGTCGCTGAACAGCCCGAACCGAACCGGTCTGGGTTGGGGTGTGGCCTACACCTACACCCGTGCCACGGAAGTCAGCGGTCTGACGTCGTCGGTGGCCAATTCCAACTGGCTGAACCGCGCCGTGTTCAACCCGAACGAGGAAGTGGCCGCGAATTCCGCGACCCTGATCCGCAACCGCTTCACGGGCAACGTGAACTGGTCCAAGGCATTCTTCGGCAAGTACAAGACCACCTTCGGCATGTTCTATGAGGGCCGCACCGGCCACGCCTACAGCTGGACATTCAACAACGACGTCAACGGTGACGGCGTTGCCGGCAACGACCTGCTGTACGTGCCGAAGGGCCAGGGCTCGGGCGAAGTGATCTTCCGCCTGCCGAACACCACGG
>JBBIVU010000086.1:0-11984 GCA_037439585.1 Roseateles sp.
GCAGGCGGCCCTGCGTCAGCGCGTTGGCCAGCGCCTGCACGACGTGCTCCTGGCCGACGAGCTGCTCGAAACTCTGCGGGCGGTATTTGCGGGCCAGGACCTGATAGCTCATGGGCCGCGATTCTATGGGTGGGGCCACCGGGGATAATCCGGCGCCATGAGCTCCACCGCCCCCCTCACTTACGACCAAGCCGGCGTCAACTACGACCTGATCGACCCCCTGAAGATCACCGCCCAGCGTGCCGCCGCCGCCACCGCCTCGCACCTCGCCGGGCACGGCTTCACCGAAGTCAAGGCCTCGCGCGGCGAGTCGGCCTATGTCGTGGATGTGGGGCCGTTCTACATGGCCTCCATCGTTGAATGCCTGGGCACCAAGACCCTGGTGGCCGACGAGATGGCGCGCCTGACCGGCAAGAGTTACTACGCCGGCATCGCGCAAGACACCATCGCCATGGCGGTCAACGACCTGATCACCGTCGGCGCCACGCCGCTGGTCGTGCAGGCCTACTGGGCCGCCGGCGGCAGCGACTGGTTCGGCGATGCCCAACGCGCGCAAGCGCTGGTGGCTGGCTGGAAGGCCGCCTGCGACACCTGCCAGGTGGCCTGGGGCGGCGGCGAGACACCCGCGCTGGCCGGCATCGTGGAAGACGGGCGCATCGACCTGGCGGCGTCTTGCACCGGCCTCATCAACCCCAAGGAGCGCTTGTCGGTCGGCGACAAGCTGGGTGCGGGCGACGCCATCGTGCTGCTGGCCTCCAGCGGCATCCACGCCAACGGCCTGAGCTTGGCGCGCAAGCTGGCTGAGCGGTTGCCGCAGGGCTACCTCACCGAGATCGCCCCCGGCCTGAGCTATGGCGAGGCCCTGCTGGCGCCCACGGCGCTGTACTCGCCCGTCACCGAGGCGCTGTGGAAGGCTGGCATCGCGCCGCACTACTGCGCCAACATCACCGGCCACGGCTGGCGCAAGCTGCTGCGCCACCCGAGTGCGCTGACCTACCGCATCCACACCGTGCCGCCCAAGACCGCCGTGCTGGAGTTCATCCAGAAAGAGGCCGGCCAGGACGACCGAGAGGCCTACTCCACGCTCAACATGGGTGCCGGCTTTGCCATCTTCGTGAAGCCCGAGGACGCCGAACGCACGGCGCAGGTGGCGCGCGACTGCGGCATCGAGGCCTGGGTGGCTGGCACGGTCGAGGCGGGCCAGAAGCAGTTGCTGATCGAGCCGCTGAACATCCGCTTCAGCGAAGACGACCTGCACCTGCGCTGACCCGCGCTGAAAGGGCGCCCGTCCGTGGATTGGTACTACTCGCAAATGGTCCAGTGGCATGTGCTGCTGGCCTGGAGCAGCGTCACGCTGTTCTTCGGCCGGGGTCTGCTGTTCCAGTTCGGCTCGCCCGCGCTGCAGGCCATGGCCAAGGACGCGCGGCTGCTGGTCCTGGTGTTCGCCGTGAATGCCTGCCTTGTCGTCACGGGGCTGAGCCTGTGGGGCTCGGTGGGCTACAACCCCGTGCGCGACTGGTGGCTGGGCTTGAAGTTCGCTGCGCTGGTGGGCTACGCCGCCAGCGGCCATTGGGCCCTGAGCCAGGACCGACTGCATCTGTTGGGCTACCTCACGGCGCTCGCCTTGCTGGCCCTGGCGATGGATCTTTCGATCAACCGCCAGTTCCTTCCCGGCTGACCGGCTGCGGGCACGTAGAATGCGCGGTGACGGGCCTCCTCGCATGGGAGCGCGCCCAACCGGGTCAGGTGGGGAACCAAGCAGCCCTAAGCGTTGCAACCAGTGCCGGGGTCAGGCTCGTCACCCGTCTTCTTTCTCTCGGCGTGCGCGGCCCCTCGGCCGCAGGTGCCGCCCCGCTGCGGGCCATGCCCGCCGCCGTCTCAGCCCCCTCCTGCAAATTTTGTTCGCCAGTTGTTGGGCGTGGCTGCCGCGTGGGCGCTGGCCCTGAGGGCCTGGACTTGAGCGGGATGAGCCTGCGTTTGGCCCGTCTTTTCGGGCTTTATCGGGCCTTCGCCGCGCCGAGGCCTCGGCACCATGACGGCATCCGCCAGAAGTCTGTCGAAGCCCGCCATGCTCATCCCCCTGCACCTGATCCCCGTCCCTGCCGACGAGCCTCGCGGCTTGGGTGATCCGGGGCATGCCTACAGCGGGCTCAAGATCGCGCAGGGTGTGCACCTGGGAGACATCCGGGCGCTGGGCCTGACGGTGGCCAGTGCCACGGGCGGGCCAGTCAGTACCGGCGACCTGCTGCGCTTCGGCCAGCTGATGAACGATGCGGGTCTGGCCATCAACCCGACCCGCATGCTGTACGACCGGCAGTACGCCTTCGAGCGGCTGCGCGAAGCCTTCAGCAGCGACCACCCCGGCCTGGGTGACCATGCGCTGGATTTGTTCGAGGCCTACCAATCGGCGGGCGAGTGGATCGGCATGACCCACTGAGGCTGATGGTTGCACCGTCTCCCGTCACAGGGCTTTCCCCAGGCCGAAGCCTGGCTTTCGTCACCTGCGGTTTCTGATCTGCCCGGGGTACCCTCGCGGTTTCGCCTTTTCGCCGAACCGCCCCATGACACGTCACTCCCTCACGCTGCTGGCCACCGCAGCGTTGGCCACACTGGCCACCCCTGCCCATGCCGACGAAGGCATGTGGATGCCCAAGCAACTGCCGCAGATCGCCAAGTCCCTGAAGGCCGGTGGCCTGGCGCTGGACCCGGCCAAGCTCAAGGAGCTGACCGATTTCCCGATGGGCGCCGTCGTGTCCCTGGGCGGCTGCACCGCCAGCTTCGTGTCGCCCCAGGGCCTGGTGGTCACCAACCACCACTGCGCCTACGGCAGCATCCAGTACAACTCCAAGCCCGACCGTGACTTGCTGAAGAGCGGCTTCTACGCCGCCACCCTGGGCGACGAACTGCCCGCCGCGCCCGGCAGCCGCATCTTCGTGACGGTGGACATGAAGGACGTCAGCGCCGAGATCCTGAACGACAAGACGCGCGCCCTCACCGGCAAGGCCCGCACCGATGCCATCGAGGCGACCGAGAAGCAGCTCGTGGCGGCCTGCGAGGCCGACAAGGGCCACCGCTGCAACGTCTACACCTTCTTCGGTGGCCTGCAGTTCCAGCTCATCAAGCAGATGGAGATCCGTGACGTGCGCCTGGTGCACGCACCGGCCACGGGCGTGGGCCTGTTCGGTGGCGATGCTGACAACTGGATGTGGCCGCGCCACACCGGCGACTACAGCTTCTACCGCGCCTACGTGGGCCCGGACGGCAAGCCGGCCGACTTCAGCAAGGACAACAAGCCCTACACGCCCAAGCACCACCTGAAGATGGCGAGCAGCCCGCTGAACGAGGGCGATTTCGTCATGGTCACCGGCTATCCGGGCCGCACCAACCGCCACCGCCTGCCCACCGAGGTGGACTTCGCCTTCGGCTTCAGCCAGCCGGCCCAGATCAAGGCCATGGGCGAGTCCATCGACCTCATCAAGGCCGAGACCGCCGGCCGCCGCGATGGCGAAATCAAGATGGCCGCGCGCATGCAGGGTCTGCAGAACGGGTTCAAGAACCTGGGCGGCCAGCAGCTCAGCTACGAGGGCAGCGACATCCTCGCTCGCAAGCAAGCGGGCTTCGATCAGCTCAAGGCCTGGGTGAACGGGGCAGCCGCGCGCCAGGCGCGCTACGGCGCCGACCTCGCGGCCACCGAGAGCCTGATCGCCGAGCGCCAGGCCATCGGCCGCGCTGAGCAACTGATGGGCTTCATGTCGCCATCGCTGCTGAGCGCTGCCCGCCAGCTCTACCAGGTGGCCCAGGAGCGCGCCAAGCCCGATGCCGAACGCAAGAGCGGCTACCAGGACCGCGACCTGCCGCGCCTGAAGGCTGGCCTGCAGTCGCTGGATCGCCGCTACGACGAACCTACCGACAAGCGCGTGGCCGCCCACTTCCTGGCACGCTACATGGCGCAGCCGGCCGGCACGTTGAACGCGGCCTGGCTGGGGGCGCTGGGTCTGAAGGCCGGCCAGGACGAAGCCAGCATCCGGGCTCAGCTCGACAAGCTCTATGCCGGCAGCAAGCTGTCCGACACGGCTTCACGACTGGCCTGGCTGGACAAGGATGCAGTTGCCTTCAATGCCAGTGACGATGCTTTCATCAAGGCCGCCGTGGCGCTCTATGACGACGACCAGAAGCGCGAGGCCCGCGACAAGGAGCTGGCCGGCAAGCTGCAAAAGGCCTATGCCGGCGTGCAGCAGGCCATGATCGATCACCACGCAAGCCGGGGCGAGGCCGTCTACCCGGATGCCAACGGCACCTTGCGCATCAGTTTCGGCAAAGTGCAGGGCCGCACGCCAGGCGCGGACGGCAGCATCTGGACGGCCTTCACCACTTTGCGCGGCATCCCCGCCAAGCACCGCGGCCCGGACGAAGCTGGCGGCGAGTTCAACGCGCCGGCCGAGCAGCTGGCGGCCATCAAGGCACGCAACTTCGGCAAGTACCACGTCAAGAGCCTCGATTCGGTGCCGGTGAACTTCCTCGCCACGCTGGACACCACGGGGGGCAACTCCGGCTCACCGGTGCTGAACAAGAACGCCGAGCTTGTGGGCCTGCTGTTCGACGGCACGCTGGATGCCGTGATTTCGGACTGGGACTTCAATCCCAAGATGGTCCGCAGCATCTGCCTGGATGCGCGCTACATGCTGTGGCAGATGAGCACGGTGGACAAGACGACCCGCCTGCTGGACGAAATGGGCGTGAAGTAGCCCACCCCCTGCAGCCTGACGGACATCCACCCCCTCAACACCCCCTCAAGGGGGGCACTGCCACCGGCCCGGCAAAGCGCCCGCGCTTCGGTGAAGGCTCATACCGCGTAGCGATGTGATGCCGGAGCCAAAGCCGGCTCCATGACAGTCGCTGGACGAGAAGAAGGGCAGCGTTGGCTGCCCTTCTTCGTTACTCCTTCGCGATGGCCTCGACCTGGATGCGCAGATTGACATCCATCTTGAAGCCCCAGTCCTTGCCGGCGCCCAGGCCAAAATCCTCGCGGTTGAAGCTGCTGGAGGCGTCAGCGCCGCACAGCTCACGCTTGAGCATGGGATGCGGGATGCACTTGAGCTGGTGGACGCTGAGCGTCATCGGCCGCGAGGTGCCGTTCAGCGTCAGCTCGCCCACCACGCGGTTGGGCACGCCGCCCGCAGCGCCTTCGAAGCGGCCCTTGAACATCGCCGTCGGGTTCTTGGCCACGTTGAAGAACTTGTCGCCGGTGGCCCAGGCGTTCATCGCGGGCAGGCCGAAATCGATGCTGGCCAGGTCCATCTGCACATTCACGCTGCCGCTGCCGTCGGCCTTGTCGTAGACGATGGTGCCGGCACTCTTGTTCAGCTTGCCCCGCCAGAAGGACAGGCCCATGTGGTCGGCCTCGAAGCTCGGGTAGGTGTGCGTGGGTTCGATGTCGTAGCTCACGGGGGCGGCTGGTGCGAGCGTGGCGGCCAGCAGGGCTGGGGCGAGCATGAGGGGGCGGAAGTGGCGCTTCACGGTGTCTCCTGGGTTGCGCAAAGGGTGGGGCTTGCGATGACGACGAAACGCGCGGCCCGGTTTCGACAGGCGCCACGCAGAATGTGCGTCATGCGCATGATCGCCCGACTCCTTCTTGCCCCGCTCGCACTGGCCCTGGCCGCCTGTGCGCCCCTGAAGCCCCAGCCACCTGTGGCCGAGAAGCGCTACACGGCGCCCGAGTTGCTGGTGCTGCGCCCGGCAGATTTCAGCTGGCCCGCCACCTCGGCGGACGGCGAACGGGCGTTGCGAGCAGCCGCGCTGGCGGACATCCGGGCCCGGCTGGCCTTGCCACCCGGCGCCGAGCGCGATGCGGCCTTGCCCCGGTTGTTCGATCTGGTGGCCCAGTACAACGCCGAGATCGATGCTGCCCGCCCACTGCTGCTCGAGGTGCTGCCCACATTGGCCGCGCGCGATGCCGACACCCAGCGCGCGCTGCTCACGGCAGCGCACACGCTCTACCCGGCCGAGGCGGCCCCGCTGCTGTGGCCCTTGATGCCGCAGCTCACGGCCAGCAAGCCCTTTGCCATTGCGGCCTATACGCTGCTGCAGGCTGACCCCGCCGCCCGGCAGCGCCTGCAGGCGGCTGTGCCGCAGTGGTGGCCCCACTGGCGAGACGATCCGCGCCTGACGGCACTGATGCTCAGCCTGGACAACCCTGGAGTTGCCCAACCGCCCCTGGCCGATCTGCTGGCCGCCCCGCTGCGCCCGGGCTTTGCCGTGCTCGTCAGCCTGCAGCGGCCCGGTCGAAATGACATGGGCCGGGTGCTCGTGCGGGCGGCCGACGGCCGCTTCGTGCGAGACGCCGCTGGGCAACTGTTCAGCCAGCCCCAGCTGGCGCTGGCCCGCTCCGGCCTGCCTGGCACCCTCACCAACGGCAACACGCCGCAAGGCGTCTTCACCATCGTCGGCGCCGGCACGGCCACCAACCCCAACATTGGCCCTACGCCGTATTTGCACAGCAAGCTCCCCATCGAAGCCACGACGGTCGAGTTCGAGCATGCTGAGCCAGCGCCTGTCGAATGGAGCGAAGCCGTCTACGAGAGCTTTCTGCCGCCCAGCTGGCGTGGCTTCGCGCCCATCAAGGAAGCCTGGTTGGCGGGCCGCGCCGGGCGGGACGAACTGCTGATTCACGGCACCACCCTCAACCCGGCGTATCACGCTGGCGCCCGCTACTCGCCGGGCACGCCCCAGCAGGGCTGCATGATCTCCAACGAAGACTGGGACCCGTCCACCGGCCGCCTGGTGGCCAGCCGTCAGCTCGCGCTGGCCCAGGCCTACGCCGCCGCCGGCACGCGCAGCGATTTGGCGGGCTACCTGATCGTCGTGGAGCTTCCCGGCGAGGGAGCCGTCACGCCAGCCGAGGCACAGGCGTTGGTGACGGCCGCGGGCCGGTGAGGCAGGATGTGGTGATGCGCTTCGTCCTCGTGTTCTTCGCTTTCGCCGTGATTTCCCTTCGGGCGGCTGCCGCAGATGTGTCCCCGACCCTGGTGCCCAGCGCCGATGGCAAGGAGCTGGTGGATGCGGGCAGCGGCCATGCCTGGTCGCGTTGTGTCGAGGGCATGCGCTGGGACGGCCGGGGCTGCCAGGGCAGGCCGGCGGCCTTCACGCATGCCGAAGCACTGGCCATGGCACGCGCCCGCAGCGAGGCCGAGGGCCTGGCGTGGCGGGTGCCGCGGGTGCCCGAAATCAAACATTTCGGCGACCGGCTGAACCACGAGCCGCACCCGGATGCGCTGGCCCCGTCGTCGCCCCAGGGATGGCACTGGACGAGCACCGCCCGCATCGACAGCGAGGCGGTGAACCGCTTTGCCTACCGCAACGTGCAGCGCGGCGCCACCGAGACCCGCGCCGATCACCTGATGGTGCAGGTGGGCTGGGCCGTCGATCCGCGCAGTGGCGAGGCCAAGGGCGACATGCCCAAGCGCGAGCGGCTGCCGCTGCGCCTGGTGCGGGGATTGAAGGACTGAGTTGCCTCAGGCGAGCGCGGGCTGCGCCTTGAAGGCTGACACGGCGTTGGCCAGCACCGCTGCCTGCTGGCGCAGGCTGGCCGCTGCGGCTGCAGCCTCCTCGACGAGGGCGGCGTTCTGCTGGGTGGTCT
Organism: Roseateles sp.; assembly: GCA_037439585.1. GTDB lineage: Bacteria > Pseudomonadota > Gammaproteobacteria > Burkholderiales > Burkholderiaceae_C > Pelomonas. The sequence continues at coordinate 7,637 of JBBIVU010000086.1, forward strand.
GGTCGAGCTGCTGCATGGCGCCGTCGATCTGTGACACACCGGTGCTCTGCTCCGAGGCTTGCAGCGCGATCTGACCGATCAGGCCGCTGACGCCTTCGACGTGCCCCACCACCTCGCGGATGGTGTCACCCACCCCGGAAATCAACGCCGACCCACCCTCGATGCGCTCGACAGATTCCGTGATGAGCTGCTTGATCTGCTTGGCCGCCTCAGCGCTGCGGTGCGCCAGCACACGCACCTCGCCCGCCACCACCGCGAAGCCGCGGCCCTGCTCACCTGCGCGAGCAGCTTCCACGGCAGCATTCAGCGCCAGGATGTTGGTCTGGAAGGCGATGCTGTCGATCACGCCGATGATGTCGGCAATGCGGCGGCTGGCCTGCTGAATGCCGTCGAAGGTGTTGACGACGGTGAACATGGCCGCACCGGTGCGGTGTGCCACGGCGACGGCATCCTGCGCTTTGCGCTGTGCGTCCTGCGCGTGGTCCGCCGTGCTTTGGATGGTGCTGTTGAGTTCTTCCATCGAGGCGGCGGTCTGCTGCAGGCTGGAGGCCTGCTCTTCCGTGCGGGAGCTGAGGTCCTGGTTGCCCTGGGCGATCTGGCCGCTGGCGGTGGCAACGCTGTCCACCCCCTGGCGCACGGTGTGGACGAGGGTGTTCAAGGTCTGGCGCATGGCCTGCATCGAGGACATCACGCTGCCGTCGGGCGCGTCGCGCTGGCCGGCTTGCAAGGTCAGGTCACCGGAGGCGACGCGGTTGGCCACTGCGGCCAGCTCGTGCGGTTCGGCGCCAAGCTGGCGGCCGATGCGGCGGGTGACCCACACGGTTGCACCCACGGCCAGCACGCCGCTGGCCCCACCCAGCAGCAGGATGAGCGTCAGCCGCTTGCCGTTGTCGGCCGAGGCCTCTTCATAGGTGGCCTTGGCCACCCGCACTTGCAGGTCGAGCAGGGCCTGCAGACTGTGCTGGGCAGCTGGCGATCGCTTGCTCACGGGGCCTGCCAGCAGTTGGCGGGCGCTGCTGTAGTCCTGCCGGCGCAAGGCGTCAGCCGTCGGGATCAGGCCTTCGTTCACATAGGGTGCCATGTCGGCTGCTTGTTGCCTGGCCAGCGCGGTTTCCTCGGGCGTCAGGTAGGTGCCCAGGTAGGCATCCCAGGTGGCTTTGGCCTCCGCACGGTTCTTGTCGAATTCCTGGAGGCGTTTTTCCGTGTGTGCAGGGTCTTCGGCCTGCACCGCATCCATCAGGACGATGCGGTCGCGTGTGGCGAGGTAGCGGATGTCACCCAGTTGCGCCATCGCCACGGTGCGGTCCTCGTAAAGGGTCTTCATCGCCGCGTCAGACCGGCCGAGCGCTGTCCATGCAAACGTCGAGATCAGCAGGATCAGAAGAAGCATCAGCCCGAAGGCCAGCGCCAGTCGCTGGGTGACGGTCATGGGACGGCGCATGGGTTCCTCGCTAACTCAAATCTGTGCTGGCGCCATGGCCGAATGCCTAACGCCGTTAGCGAAGTCTATGGCCGCTGGGACACACCGCCCGCCGATGCGTCGAATCAGCCGCTGTGGCGTGATTTCCGTCCCAGCCCGGCGTCACGCCAGCAGCAGACCGCCTCGCGTGCGTGCAGCCTGCAGGGCGGCTGTGCGGCGAAGAACTCAGGCGCCGGGGAACGTGCCCGGCACCAGGATGTCCCGCGTCACGTTCGTGAGCCGGGTGTGGCCGCAGAACGCCATGGTCACGTCCAGCTCCTTGTGCAGGATCTGCAGTGCCTTGGTGACACCTTCCTCGCCCATCGCTCCGAGGCCGTAGGCCATGGCGCGGCCGATCATGGTGCCGCGTGCGCCCAGGGCCCAGGCCTTGAGCACGTCCTGGCCGGAGCGGATGCCGCCGTCCATCCACACCTCGGTCTTGGCGCCCACCTCGGCCACGATGGCGGGCAGCGCGTGGATGCTGCTGGGCGCGCCGTCCAGCTGGCGGCCGCCGTGGTTGCTCACGACGATGGCGTCAGCCCCGGCCTGCACGGCGAGCTTGGCGTCCTCCACGTCCATGATGCCCTTGAGGATGAGCTTGCCGCCCCACTGCGCCTTCACCCAGGCGATGTCGGCCCAGCTCAGGCGCGGGTCGAACTGCTCGTTCGTCCAGGCCGAGAGCGAGCGCATGTCGCTCACGCCCTTCACGTGGCCCACGAGGTTGCGGAAGGTGTGGCGGTGGGTGCCTGCCATGCCCAGGCACCAGCGCGGCTTGGTCATCAGGTTGACGATGTTGGCCAGGGTGGGCCGGGGGGGGGCGGTGAGGCCGTTCTTCAGGTCCTTGTGGCGCTGGCCAATGACCTGCAGATCCAGCGGCAGCACCAGGGCCGAGCACTGCGCCGCCTTGCAGCGCTGGATCATGCGGGCCATCGCGTCGCGGTCACGCATCATGTAGAGCTGGAACCAGAACGGCGCCGTGGTGTGCTCCGCAATGTCCTCGATGGAGCAGATGCTCATCGTGCTCAGCGTGAACGGGATGCCGAACTTCTCGGCCGCGCGGGCAGCGTGGATCTCGCCGTCGGCGTGCTGCATGCCGGTCAGGCCCACGGGGGCGATGGCCACCGGCATCTTCGCGTCCTGGCCCACCATCTTCACCGCCGTGCTGCGGCCTTCCATGTTCACCGCCACGCGCTGGCGCAGCTTGATCGCCTGGAAGTCGCTCTCGTTGGCGCGGTAAGTGGTCTCCGTCCAGGAACCGGAGTCGGCGTAGTCGTAGAACATGCGCGGCACACGCTTCTCGGCGAGTTGGCGCAGGTCTTCGATGCAGGTGATGACGGGCATGGCGTGCGGTGCAGAGTGAGGCTGCGATGCTAGGCCCCGCCAGCCCCGGCTGCCCCGGAAAAAACGTCAGCAGGGTGCGGAAGAGTTTTCCGTTTCCACCAGCTGGCAGTGCGCGTGAAGCCAGTGGGTGAAGGCTTCGGCCGCGGGGCTGGCGCGGTGGCACACCAGGCCGTAATGGCGTTCGGCAGGCACGCTCAGTGCGAAGGGCTGCGTCAGGCGCCCCTCGGCCAGCTCGTGCCGTGCCAGGCTCAGCCGCGCCAGCGCCACGCCCTGGCCGCCTATGGCAGCAGCGAGCGTCAGGCCCAGGTCCACGAAGCGCGGGCCCGTGTCAGGCTCCGGGGCGTCTGCCAGGCCTGCGGCGCGCAGCCACGGGCCCCAGGGTTGCAGCGGCGTCCGCAGCAGGGGCAGGTTGAGCAGGTCGGCCGGCTTGCACAGGGGGCCGTGGCGGGCGAGCAGGGCGGGCGCTGCCAGCGGTGTGAGGCGGTCGCGCAGCAGCACTTGCACAGGGCTCAGCTCATCGGGCACGGCACCGTGGCGGATTTCCACGTCGGCGCCGGCATCGCCCTCGGCCAGCAACGGCACGGACAGCGTCAACTCCAGCTCCACCTGTGGGTGGGCGGCGGCAAAGCCGGGCAGCGCCGGCACCAGCAGTTGCCGGGCGAACGTGGGCGTGGAACTGACGCGCAGCCGCTCGCGCGTCAGCCCCGCCCGTTGGTGCAGCGGCATGGCTTGCAGCAAGGTCAGTGCCTGGCGCACCTGGGGCAGGTACTCGAATCCTGCGGGCGTGAGGCTCAGGCCGCGGGCGCCCTGGCGCAGGAACAGGGGCTGGCCCAGCCGTTCCTCCAGGCCCGTGATGCGCTTGGCAACGGCGCTGGCGGTCAGGGCCAGCTCGGGCGCCGCCGCCTCGAAGCTGCCAAACCGGGCCACGGCTTCGAAGGCCAGCAAGGCGTCCAGTGAAGGCAGGCGGATGGGGCGCATGGGGCCATCCTACCCAGCGGCTGCCCTTGGACCAGGGGTGGCCACCGTGCCCGTGCTCAGAAGCTGATCGTTGTCGGGCCCGCGTCGCGCGAGCGCAGGCGAAGGTATTGACCCAGCGTGCCCGCCATGGCCGCCATCAGGCTGGCCGCCAGCCAGCCGGCATGGCGCAGAACCTTGGACCTGGCACTGGCAGCGGGGGGCTTGCGCGCCTGCGTGGCCCGCGGCCGAGCCACCGCGTGAACCAGGGCCAGTTCCTGCTGGCGTTCCTGCATGAGGAAGAACATCCGGTTCGGGTCTGCGAAGCGCTGGGCGAGCACGCGCACCACCTTCAGCTCCCGTCGCCGCACCCGCACGCCTTGCGGCCGCAGCGTGCAGCCCAGTGCGCGGGCGCGCAGGTACAGCGACTTGGCGGCCAGCCGGTCGGGCAGGCAGCCCACCCCGGCAAACAGGCAGTTGGCAAGGTTGAATGTGGCCTCCGCGTGGCCCATGGAGGCGGCAGCCACGTAGGCGGTGAGGCCGGCCGCTTCGTCAGCGGGGCCGCCCCGGCCGGTCAGCAGCACGCGGCCCAGC
>JBBIVU010000087.1:0-11950 GCA_037439585.1 Roseateles sp.
AATCCGGATTGCTTCATTGCGGATAGGTGCTCAGTGACACGCGGCGGCCGCCCAAGCTGAGGCTCAGGCTGTCGTTGCTGATGGCGAGGATCTTGGCGCCGCCGGGAAGGGGGTCGCCCACGTGCAGGGTCTGCGTCTGTGGCGGGAGCTGGGGCAGGGGTGCCGGCATGGGCGGCGCGTCCGTGGAGATCAGCACTGCGAACCGGCCCGCCTCGGTGAACACGCCGGCAATGCGCCAGTCGGGCGGCGTGAGCGGCTTGTCCTCCACGAACGCCACGCCCGCTGCGCCGGGCAGGCCCGCCGGGCCGGCAGCGCCCCAGAGGCGGCGCTGGTTGATGGTGCTGAGGGCGAGGTCGCTGTCGACCTTGACGGCAGCAGGCAGCGCCCACGCGGCCTCTTGCAGCTTGATGCTGCGGGCATTCGGCAAGCGGCTGGGCAGCAGAAGCAGGATCACCAGCGCCAGTGCAAGCACGGCAGCGATCAGGGCCAGCAGGCGGCGCGGGGTGGCGAAGGCGCTCACGGGCCACCTCCTGCGGCTGCCGCCGGCGTGATGTCGAACCAGAAGGTCAAGACCAGCTCGGTTTTGATCGGCTTGACGGCCAGGTTCTCCACCACCACGCGCTGCGGCGCATCGTTGAGCGCAGCCAGCAGCGTGAGCAGCACGGACGGGTCGGTGTTGAACTCGACCCGCGCCCGCAGCGGCTGTGTGGCCTTCAGCTCCTGCGGCAGGCGGCTGGCCAGCGTGGGCGCGTCGGGGTTGAGCTCGGGCTCTGCCACGCGCACCGAGGCCGACTTGGCGTCCACCTGGCGCAGCAGCCCATTGAGCCAGTCCTGCACCTGCGCCTGCGCCAGGCCGGTGGACGCGTTGCGCCACAGCTGGCTGCGCGCTTGCTGCAGGGCGGCGGCAGCCTCACTGGCGCGCTGCGCCCACTGCGCGGGCTGCTGCGGTTGCCCCATGCGCGCCACCTGGCCGAGCAGGCGTTTGTAGTCAGCCATGCCGGCCTCCTGGCGGTCACGCCATTCCAGCAGGCCATAGCCCAGCAGGATGGCGACAACCAAGGCCAGGCCAATGCGCAACCTCGGGTTGCTGCGGAGTTCTTCGAACAGGCTCATGACGCGGGCGTGGATGCAGCGGAAGCCGACAGTGCCAGGGCGGCCTGCGGCTTGAGGGTCATGGAGAAGGCCATCTGCCTCGGGTCGGATTGCGTGAGGATCTTGACGTCGCTGAACAAGCCCGTCTGTTCGAGCGCGCGCACGTGGTCGGCGCCGATGATGTCCGCCGTTGGCGAGACCACCAGCAGGCGCAGCTTGCCGTCGGCCTGCTCCCACTCGCGCAGCACGGCGCCACCGTTCTCAGGGAAGGCCCGCGCGATGGCGAGCATGTGCACCAGTGGGCCCGGGTAGGTTTGCAACTCGACCAGGGCGCGCGCCTGATCGGCAGCGGTGAGGGCGTCGTTGCGCGCCACCGCAACGCCTTCGTTGCGGGCAGTTTCACGCGCCAGCTCGGCCTCGGCAGCGGAGCGGGCCTGGTAAAGGCGCCATTGGTCCACGCCCAAGGCCAGGGCCGGCAGCGCCAGGGCCAGCGTCAGGGCCGCATAGCCCAGCAGTTCAGGCGCCCCGATTTGCCCGCCCGGCGCACCCAAGGCTTGCAGCGCAGCCCAGGGGTGCACGGCCAGCGCTGCAGGCGCTTGAGGCACGCCTGCCTGCTGCGCGTCGGCAGGCAGACCGCAGTCGCGCTGAAACGCCAGCAGTTCGGCGGCCGTGGGCCGAACAGGCCACCAGCGGCTGGTGCGCAATTGCCCTGCCACCCAGTGCTGGGCCTCGAACCCATCGAGGCAGGCCTGCAGCCTCACGCCGTCGACACCGGCCTCGTGCAGGCAGGTTTCAGGGACGGTGCGTGGCAGCTTGGCATCCGGCGCTGCTGCGCGCCAGGCGGCGGCCAGAGCTGCGCCGTCCCAGCACCAGACGCTGGCCAAGCCGTCCTGTGACCAGGCCACCACGCCGTCGGTCTCGGCAAAAGGGCTCCAGTCCGGCAGTTGCAGCGCCAGCGCCGACGCGCGCTTGGCGGCGGGCAACCGAGACAGGTCGAAACGGCCGAAGCGGCACAAGCCGCGCGAGATGACAAGCTCGGGCTCGCCCCAGCGCCCGGTGGCTGGCGTGAGGCCTTCAACGCGCCAGAGAGAACGGCGCGGAGGCAGGCTCAACAGGCCGCGGGGGAAACCTCGGAGGATTGGATGCATGGGCCGGTGGCTGCGGGCTTGGAGCGGGCGGGGCCACCGAAGGCGTGTCCGGGCCCGGGTCCGGCGGGAGGTTCTCCAGCCGGTGAAAGCTCGTGATTTTCCAGGGGGCCAGGGCCCCGGTGGGCGTCAGCACCACATTGTATCGAAGGGCCCAGGGCAGACCGGGCACCCGCTGGGTGACGCGCAGGACGGAACTGGGGAAGCCGGTGATGGGGGAACCCATGCCGGTGAAGTGTGTGCCCAGCGTGCGATCCAGCCAGTCGGCCCCCACGGGCTGCAACTCCCGCCGGGCGAGGATGAGCTGGGCCACGTCGGCCGTGACGCCCGGCAGCGCTTCCAGCACCCGGGCCGGCGCGGTGTTGGGGTTGAGGCGGGGCTCGCCGTCCACCGTCACCAGGTCCAGCAGGCCACCGGCCCGCCAGAGCGACGTCTCCCGCCCCCAGCCGTACACGTCGCGCAGTTCCATGGGCATGAGCAACGCGGCGTTGCGCGGCAGGTCGGGCCGGCCGATGGACCGGTACTGTGCCGACTCGGCGCCGTTCAACCGGCGCAGGTCGTCCGCGTCGGTGTAGTCGCGCAGCGCATCGATGAGCGCTGCCTGCCGCTCCGTTGGCACGCCCAGGCGCCCCAGCAGGCGGGCCAGGAAGTCGTCGTTGAAGGCGTTCAGGTTGATGAGCCCGCCCGCGTCCTGCAGTTGGACCAGCGTGCCGGCGTCGGCGTACTCGCGCCCGTCGAGCTTGATGACGTTGGGCAGGTCGCCCAGGCCGTACTGGCTGGTGGGCGTGATGGCCATGCGGTAGAGCAGCTCTGCGCGGCCATTGCTGAGGGCCACCTGGGCCTCGGCCAGATCCTGGCGCGCCGAGGCCAGCCGCAGCGACGCCTGCACGCGTTCGCCAAAGTACGCCGCTGCAATCGCAACGGCAGCGAGCACCCAGAGGGTGAGCACCAGGACGAAACCTTGTTGGCGCTTCATGGCGTGCTGGAGAAGATGGGCAAGGCGCGCACCTTGGCCTCACGGTCACCCGCAGGCACGGCCACCAGCACGTCCCCACCCTCGCGCGTGGGCCAGCGGAAGAGCACGGCGGCAGGCACCTGGGGCCATTTGCCAGCCCCTTGCGGCGGCCAGTCGGCGTGCTCTAAGCCAGCGTCGTCCAGGTAGGCGAACCCGCTGCGGCCGGAGCCGGCCCACTGCAGCAGCACCACCTGACGCGAGCCGGCGCTGTAGCGCAGCTCACTGCCGCCAGCGGTCGCCGGAGCGACTTCCAGCGTGAGCCATTGCGGTGCGCCGCCGCCCTCGACCAAGGCCGTGGCGCTCAGGCCCTCCAGCCGCTGGCTGCTGCCGACGAAGCGCTGCTTGCCATCGGGGTAGTCGGTCTGCAGGCCCTGCAGCACCTGCCGGAACCAGTCGGCCCGCATGGCCCCCATGCGGCTTTGCGAGAGTTGCTCGCCAAAGCGCCCCTGCAGGCGGTACACCTGAGCAAGCGCCTGGAACAGCAGGGTGGACACCAGCGCCGTGATGACGAGCACCACCAGCACCTCGACCAACGTGAACCCGCGCGCTGTTGCTCTCATCGCATGATGAAGGGGTTGATGGACTTGCGCACTTCCTTGAACCCCACCTGGCGCAGGCGGAACTCGAACCAGGGCTTGTCGGCATCGCCCTGAAAGGCGCGCACGGTGGTGTCGTACAGCGCCAGGTCGTAGTTGCTGCGGCCGCGCTGGAAATCGGTACCCGGCAGGGGCGACATGAGCGGCGTGGCAGCCCAGGAGATGCGGTAGCTGCCCATGTCCATCTGCCCCTGGGGCCTGAGCATGGGGTTGACGGACTGCATGTACTCCACCGCGTTGCTGGTGGCGGCGCTGCGCGCGTTGGCGTCTTCCACGCGCCGCAGCGACACGATGCTCGCGTTGACCCAGCTGAACAAGGCCCAGCCGGACGACGCCAGGATGACCAGGGCCACCATGGCCTCCAGCAGGCTGAAGCCCTGCACCGGGCGGCGGGGGGCGTGGGTCATCCGCGGTCGAGGGGGCGGTCGAGCTGGCAGTCAGGCGCGCGCAGCCGCAGCGTCTCGACGACGCCGTCGGGCGCACGCAGCACCACCTGGCCGCCGCTGCACAGGCCATTGAACGCGAACTGGATGGGCTGCGCCACGGCCACCCGCCAGCCCTCGGGCACGGCCAGCACGGGGTTGCCATCGCGCAGCAGACGACCCAGGCCGGCGTCGCTGAGCTCGAAGCTCTGGCCCAGCGCATAAGCCCGGTAGCTCAGGCTGGCCACGTCGGCCACGAGGCCGTCGCGCCGGGTGGCGCGGTCCATGCTGCCCACCAGCCGCTGCAGATTGGGCCCGACGAGCGCCGCCATCAGTCCGATGATGGCCATCACGACCAGCAGTTCCAGCAGCGTGAAGCCACGCTGCGACAACTCACGGGGGCAGGAGGCCGATGTCCGCATCGTTGCCCTCGCCGCCGCGCTTGCCGTCAGCCCCGAAAGAGTAGATGGCCACCGGTTGGCCGTTGGCGCCGGGCACGCTGTACTGGTAGGCATTGCCCCAGGGGTCCAGCGGAATGGCTTCGTCCAGGTACGGGCCCTTCCAGCGTGCGGCGATGCGCTCGTCCTTGGGCTGCTCGTTCAGCAAGGCCAGGCCCTCGGCGGCCGTGGGGAAACGGCCGATGTCCAGGCGCATGGTTTCCAGCGCGCCCTTGAACATCTTGGTCTGGGTCTTGGCGGTTTCGATCTTGGCGGCGTCGGCCTTGCCGAACAGCTTGGGGCCCACCAGGCTGCCCAGCAGGCCGATGATGACAAGCACCACCAGCAGTTCGAGCAGCGTGAAGCCGCGTTGACGGGGACGGGTTTGCATGATGTTCACAGGGTAGAGGTCGAGAAACTGGTGATGGCCAGCATGATGGCCACCATGATGAAGCCAATCACGGCACCCACCACCAGGATGGCGATGGGCTCGAACAGGATCAGGAAGCGCTTCATGCGCTCGCGGCTGGCGGTTTCATAAAGCCGACCGAGAGTGCGCAGCATTTCCGGCAGCTCGCCGGTGCGCTCGCCCACGCGCACGAGGTTCACGCCCATGGGGCTGACCGTGCGGTGCAGGGCCAGCGAGTCGGCCAGCTTCTTGCCGGCCCGCAGGTCGCGCACCGCCAGTTGCAGCCGTGAGGATACGGCGCCGAGCTGAACACCGGCCTGGGCCAGCTCCATGGCGCGCACGATGGGCACCTTGTTGGCCAACAGGCTGCCCAGCATGGCGGCCCAGCGGCCCAGCTCGGCGTTCACCAGCCAGTCACCCACCACGGGCAGGTGTGATGCCGCCTCGCGCAGGCGCTGGCGCACCGCAGGCATGGACAGCAGCACCACCCCACCGAGTACCAAACCGGCCGCGCCAAGACCGAACCACAGCAGGTTCTCTTTCACGAACAGGCCGGACTTGAGCACCCACACGGAGATGTCGGGCAGGTTGGCGCGCGAACTCTTCAGCATGTTGGCGAACTTGGGCACCACCATGATGAAGATCAGCAGCGTTGCCCCGATGCCCGAGGCCACCAGCACGCCGGGGTAGATGAGCGCGTTGCGCATTTCCGAACGCACCCGCTGCTCGTACTCCATCTGGTCGGCGGCGCTGTGCAGAGCCGGGGCGAGCTTGCCGGTCAGCTCGCCAGCGGCCACCAGCTGGTAGAGGTACTCGGGCAGCTCCAGCTCGGCAGCACGCAGCGCACCGGACAAGGGCGCACCGCTGCGCAGCTGGGCATAGATGCGGGCGAAGGCCGGGCCGATGCTGGAAGCCGCGTGGGCCTGGGCCGTGGAGTCCACACTTTCAGCGAGCGGCACACCTGCCGCCAGCAGGGTGGCCAACTCGCGCACCACCTGAGTGGTTTCCTCGACGCCCACGGCGCGCTGGCGGCGGGCAAACAAGGGCCGCCCGCCAGGCAGCACGGGCTCGACGGAAATGGGCGTCAGGTGCTGGTCGCGCAGCAATTGCAACAGCGCACGCTCGCTGTCGGCACTGAGCTGGCCGTTCAGCACCTGGCCGTCGGCGTTGGCCGCTTCGTAGCGAAACTCCACCTCAGATGTCCTCGGTGACGGCTTCGGCTGCGCCGGTCACGCGCAGCACTTCCTCAACACTGGTGAGCCCCTGCCAGGCCTTGACGATGCCGTCCTCACGCAGGTTGCGGTAGCCCTGGGCCCGCGCCAATGCCGTGATCTCGTGCGCGGGCAGGCGCTGCATGATGGCCGACTGGATCTCCGGGCTCACGTCCACCAGTTCGTAGATGCCCAACCGCCCCTTGAAGCCGGTGTGCTGGCACTGGGCGCAGCCCACAGCGCGGCGCCAGCGGGCGGGCTGCTCGAACAGCGCCGGGTTGCCGGCACGCAGGCCCGCCAGCAGCTCGACCAGCCCTGCGGGCGCGTCGGCCGCTTGCGCGCACGCCGGGCACAGGCGCCGCACCAGGCGCTGCGCCTGCACGGCACGCACGGAGGACGCGACCAGGAAGGGCTCCACCCCCATGTCCACCAGCCGGGTGAAGGCCGAGAGCGCATCGTTGGTGTGCAGCGTGGAGAAGACGGTGTGGCCGGTCAGCGCCGATTGCACGGCGATCTCGGCGGTTTCCAGGTCGCGGATCTCACCGATCATGATGATGTCCGGGTCCTGCCGCAGGATGGCGCGCAGCGCGCGGCCGAAGGTGTAGCCGATCTCGGCCTGCGTCTGGATCTGCGTGACGCCGCGCATGCGGTACTCGACCGGGTCTTCGACCGTGATGATCTTGCTGGCGCGGTCGTTCACCTCGGCGAGCGCCGCATAGAGCGTGGTGCTCTTGCCGGAACCGGTGGGGCCGGTGACCAGCACGATGCCATTCGGCTCGCGCGCCCAGCGCAGGAACTGCTTGAGGTGGTCGGGCTCCAGGCCCAGGCGGTCAAGCCGGAACTCGGCGCGGTTCTTGGGCAGCAGCCGCATGACGACGGACTCGCCGTGCACACCGGGCACGACGGACACGCGAACGTCCAGATCCACACCGCTGACACGCAGCGTGATGCGACCGTCCTGCGGCAGCCGGCGCTCGGCGATGTCCAGGCCCGCGATGAGCTTGATGCGCGAGGCCACGGCAGCAAACCGTTCGGCCGGCAGCGTCGCCCGGGTCTGCAGCACGCCGTCGATGCGCAGGCGCACATGGAACTCGTGCTCCTCGGGCTCGATGTGGATGTCGGATGCGTTCTCGTCAGCGGCCTGCGCGAACACCGTGTTGACCAGGTCGATGACCGGCGCTTCTTCGGCCAGCTCGCGCAGGTGCGCGGCTTCGTCGCCCACCACGCCGCCGTCAGCCGACGGGGCCAGAAGCTTGGCAAGCCACTCCTCGTCACGGCTGCGCATGAGGTGCCACACCAGCTGGTGGCCGCGCGCCTGCGCTGCCATCACCTCTTGCACGAAGGAGTCTTGCGGGTAGCGCGCGGCGCAATGCAGCACGCCGTCCGCTGCCTCGTACACGACCAGCCCGCGCTCGGCGAACCAGCCGCGCGGCATGCCCAGCATCTCGATGCTGCGGGTGATGTTGGCGGCCTGGGCGTGCAGCTCAGCCTCGTCCAGCAGGGGCAAGCCCAGATGCTCGGCGAGCGCCGGCAACAGGTTGTCCTCGGAGATGGCGCCCAGTCGCACCAGCAGGCGCCCCAGCCGCGTGGCGGTGAGCTTCTGCGAGGCCAGCGCGCGGTCCAGGTCGGGGGCATTGATCAGGCCCCGCTCCAGCAGAAACTGCCCCAGCGGCAGCGGGGACGGTGCCGCGCTCATCGGGCACCTCCCACCGGCGTGGCGATCTTGACCTCGCGGGACACCTGGTAGTACTTGCCGGCACTGCGCACGAGGGCGCGCACGCGGCCGGTCTGCGTCAGCTTGAGCTCGGCGCTGGCCGCACGATCAGCGCCCGGAGCGAACTCCTGCAGCTTGACGAAAGGCGCCGGGCCGCGCTCGGAGAGGATGAGGATCCAATCGGTGCCTGGCAGCTGGCTGCTGACCTTGACCGCGAACGGGCGGCCAGCCACTGCGACGTCAGGCACCTCCAGCAACACACGCCGGCCGGGCTCCGCATTCGCCGGGACGCCGAAGGCGCTCAGCACCTCGGCCGACGTCTTGGCCTGCCGGGCCCGCTCCATCGCGGCACTGGCCGCCGACTGGGGTGCAGGCGTAGCCTGGGCCTGCGCCACGGCAAGCAGCGGGGATGCAAAGGCAGCCGATGCGGCAAAAAACAGGGAAAGGAGGCGGGGCATGCTCACAGCGAAGGGCTCAGGTCAGGATGGCGGCCATCCTCGAATTCGGGCACCCAGCGCTTGAGCTGGGCACGGGCAAAAGTATCCCCGAACGCCGACTGGCCCTCGGTGTCAGCCACCCAGGCGCTGATGGCCGCCAGCCCGGGCCCGGGGGTGAGCTGGGCCAGGCGCAGGTGCGGCGATGCCGTGGGCAGCGTGGTGTCGGCGTCGGCGAGCAGCTCTTCGAACAATTTCTCGCCGGGGCGCAGGCCGGTGAAGGCGATGGGGATTTCCTTCTCGGTGTGGCCGCTCAGGCGGATCAGGTCACGCGCCAGGTCGACGATGCGCACCGGCTCGCCCATGTCCAGCAACAGCACCTGGCCGCTTTCACCGATCAGGCCCGCCTGCAGCACCAGCCGGGCGGCTTCAGGGATGGTCATGAAGTAGCGAATGATGTCCGGGTGGGTCACCGTCACGGGGCCGCCGGCCAGGATCTGCGCCTTGAACTTCGGAATGACGCTGCCGCTGGAGCCCAGCACGTTGCCGAAGCGCACCGTGACGAAGCGCGTGCCCGGGCTGTCCGCCGCGAAGGCCGACACCACCAGCTCGGCCAGGCGCTTGCTGGCCCCCATGACGTTGGTCGGGTTGACGGCCTTGTCGGTGCTGATCAGCACGAAGCGGTCCACCCCTGCAGCCACGGCAGCCCGGGCCGCGCGAAAGCTGCCGATGCTGTTGTTGAGCAGGGCCATCCAGGCGTTGTCGCCTTCCATCAGCGGCACGTGCTTGTAGGCAGCCGCGTGAAACACCAGCCGGGCCGCGTAACGGCGCAGCAGTGCCGTCAGCCGCACCTCGTCCTTCACGTCCCCCACCAGCGGCACCAGTTGCAAGGCCGGGTGGCTGTGGGCCAGCTCCTGCTCGATGGCGTAGAGCGCCACCTCGCTCAGGTCGAACAGCACCAGGCGTTGCGGGCGGTAGCGGGCGATCTGGCGGCAGAGTTCGCTGCCGATGCTGCCGCCCGCACCAGTGACAAAGATGGACTGGCCGCGGATGAACTCGCCCAGCCCGGCCTCGTCCAGACGCACGGGCTCGCGGCCCAGCAGGTCTTCCAGTTCGATGTCGCGCAACTGCTCCACCCGGCGGCCAGCATCCAGCTCGGCCGGGCTGGGCACGGTCAGCACGGGGCGGCCGGTGCGGCCGGCGACGTCCAGCGCCCGGCGGCGTTGCTCTGTTGTGGCCGAGGGCATGGCCACGATGAGGTGGCTGATGCCCTGCGCCTCACACACGGCGGCGGCGTCTTCCAGGCGACCCAGCACAGGCAGGCCGGCGATGCGGGCCGATTGCTTGAGGCGGTCGTCATCCAGCCAGCCCACCACCGTCCAGCCCTGGTGCTGTATGCCCGCCAGCAGCAGCCTCCCCGCCTGCCCGGCCCCCATCACCAGCGCCCGGCGCTGCTCCTGCGTGCTGCCGTTGATGCGGCTTCGCATGTGTTCATAGAGCATGCGATAGCCCATGCGCATCATGGCCAGCAGCATCAGTGTGAAGAGTGGGTGCAAGGCCAGCACGGCGCGCGGCACGGCGCGCAGGTGGGCCATGAGGATCACCGTCGTGCCGATGAGCCCGGCCAGGGCGCAGGCCACGGCCAGGCGCTTGACCTCGCCGAAGCCGGAGAAGCGCCACATGCCCTTGGGCACGCGCAGGCCCCACAGCACTGCGGCGTAGACGGCCAGCAGGCCCACCATCACCCAGCCGTCGTAGCCCGGGCGCGCGGTGAACCAGCGCTCGAAGCCCAGCCGGAACAGGTAGGTGGCCTGCCAGGCGAGGGCCACCACGAGCACGTCGAGCAGCAGCGCCAGGGCCTCGCGGTGCGGGCGCAGGCGGGTGAGCAGGGTGTCGAGGAACTGCCAGTTCATGGGGACGGGATTGTCAGCCGCGCGCCACGCGGGCGAGGGTGGCCAGGATCAGCCGCAGGTCGGTGGCCAGGCTGGCCGTAGCCGCGTAGTCGGCTGATAGCTTCAGCTTCGCCGGCAGGATGACCTCCCGGTACTCCCGCTCGGGGTCGGCGGCTGCGGCCAGCAACTCGGCCTCGTGGCTGAAGGCCAGCGAGGCGGGGTCGGTGATTCCAGGGCGCACGGCGAGCACGCGCTCGCGCAGGTCGGCGGGGTACAGCGCCACGTAACGCGGCAACTCGGGCCGGGGGCCGACCAGGCTCATGGCACCGCGCAGCACGTCCCAGAGCTGGGGCAGCTCGTCCAGCTTGGTCTGGCGGAGCACCTGGCCGCTGCGCGTGATGCGCGGGTCCGCACCGACGGTGATGGCAGCGCCCGGCGCCACGCGCATGGTGCGGAACTTGTGGATGGTGAAGGGCACGCCGTGGCGGCCCACGCGGGTCTGGCGGAACAGCGCCGGGCCGGGGGAGTCGAGCTTCACCCACGCGGCCGCCAGCAGCAGCACGGGCGCCAGCAGCAGCAGGCCCAAGGCTGCGCACAGCATGTCGAACAGGCGCTTGCTCAACGGTGTCAGCCCAGCAGGCTGCGCACGGCGGCGATCACGCGCTCGACGTCGGCATCACTCATGGCCGTGTACAGCGGCAGGCTGACCATGCGCTCGTAGGCCTTTTGCGAATGCGGGAACTGCTCGGGCGTGAGGCCGTAGCGGTCGCGCCAGTAGGGGTGCTGGTGCAGCGGCACGTAGTGCACGCTGCAGCCGATGCCGGCGGCGAACATGCCCTCAATGAACTCGTCGCGCGTGAGGCCGGCGTCGTCGGCCAGGCGAAGCACGTAGAGGTGCCAGGAGTGCACGTCGCCCTCGGGGGGATCCGGCGGCAGGATGACCGGCAGGTCCGAGAAGGCCTCGTGGTAGCGCATGGCAATCTGCTCGCGGCGCTGCTGGAAGGCCGGCAGGCGCTTGAGCTGGTGCAGGCCCAGGGCAGCTGCGATGTCGGTCAGGTTGTACTTGAAGCCGGGCGCCACGATCTCGTAGTACCAGCTGGGCACCTTGGCCGTGAAGCGGTCGAAGGCGTCGCGGCTCATGCCGTGCAGGCGCATCACGCGGGCGCGCTTGGCCAGCTCGGGGTTGCGCGTCACCAGCATGCCGCCCTCGCCTGTCGTCATGGTCTTGTTGGCGTAGAAGCTGAAGACCGACGCGTCGCTGCCCAGCGTGCCGATCAGTTCCTTCTCCAGCGTGGTGGGCAGGGCGTGGGCCGCGTCCTCGATGACACGCAGGCCGTGGCGGCGGGCGATGTCCAGGATGGCCAGCATGTCCACCGCGAGGCCGGCGTAGTGCACCGGCAGGATGGCGCGGGTGCGCGGCGTGATGGCGGCCTCGATGGCGGCGATGTCGATGTTGAGCGTGGCCGGGTCGATGTCCACCAGCTTCACGTCGGCGCCCAGGTAGCGCACCACCTCGGCCGTGGCGGTGAAGGTGTGGGTGGTGGTGATGACCTCGTCGCCCGGGCCCAGGCCGATGGCTTCCA
>JBBIVU010000088.1:0-11924 GCA_037439585.1 Roseateles sp.
TGGCCACGCGGTGGTCGTCGTAGGTGTGGATGGACGCGGCCTTCCAGTCATGCAGTGGCTGCACGCGAATCCAGTCCGGGCCCTCGTCGACCGCTGCACCCAGTTTGCGCAGTTCGGCGGCCATGGCGGCGATGCGATCGGTTTCCTTCACGCGCCAGCTGGCGATGTTGGTCAGCGTGGTGGGGCCATCGGCGTAGAGCGCCATCACCGTCAGCGTCATGGCTGCGTCGGGGATGTGATTGCAGTCCAGCGTGAGGCCCTTCAGCGGCCAAGCGCCGCGGCGTACTTCGAGCCAGTTCGGGCCGGCTTTCACGTCGGCACCCATCGCGGCGGCGGCTTCGATGAAGCGCACGTCGCCTTGCAGTGACTCACTGCCCACGCCTTCGATGCGCAGCGGCTTGTCGGTGGCCGCGATGGCGCCCAGGGCCACGAAGTAGGACGCCGAGGACGCGTCGCCTTCGACGAAAACCTCACCCGGCGAGCGGTAGCGGCTGCCGGCCGGGATGACGAAGGCCTCCCAGCCCTCGCGGCGCACGTCGATGCCGAAGCGGGCCAGCAAGGCCAGCGTGATCTCGATGTAGGGCTTGGAGATGAGCTCGCCGATGACCTCGATGCGAATGTCGCGCGTGGCCACCAGTGGCAATGCGAGCAGCAGTGCGGTCAGGAATTGGCTGGACACATCGCCACGCACATGCACGGGTGTGTCCAGCGCGAGCGGCGAGGGGCCGTGCAGGCGCAGCGGTGGGTAGCCCGGGTTGCCCAGGTCGTCGATGGCGCAGCCCAAGCCGCGCAGGGCGTCCACCAGGTCGCCAATCGGGCGCTCGTGCATGCGCGGCACCCCCGACACCTCAAAGCTGCCGCCTTGGGTGGCAGCCAGCACGGCGAGAGCCGCTGTCAGCGGGCGCATGGCCGTGCCGGCGTTGCCCAGGAAGAGCTTCGCTTGTCTGGCCAGCAGCTTTCCTCCAAGGCCGACGATGCTGACGGTGTCCCCTTCTTGCGCCACACCACAACCCAGCGCACGCAGCGCGTCCAGCATGACGGCGGTGTCGTCGGAAGCCAACAGGTCGCGCACGACGGTGCGGCCTTCGCTCAGCGCGGCGAGCAGCAGCACACGGTTGGAGATGCTCTTGGAGCCGGGCAGGCGCACCGTGCCCGCGGCTCCGCGCAAGGGCGGCAGGTCGAGGAAGGGGATCTTGAACATCACTTAGCCGCAGGGCGGCCGGGAGGGACTGCAGGGGAGGGGAGGCTCCATGCCGATCGGCCTTCGGCAATGGGGCGCAGCGCGGCTTCGAGTGCGGCAGCGTCGCCGGCTTCGATCAGCGCTTCGATCTGGTCCAGCGTCGTGCGGAAGCGCTTGGACTGGGCCAGCACCTCGTGCTTGTTGGCCAGCAGGATGTCGCGCCAGACGGCGGGCTCGCCCGCAGCGATGCGGGTGAAATCGCGAAAGCCCGGGCCGGCGAGGCTGAGGTAGTCACGCGCTGCCGGCTGCTCGGCGATCGCCTGAAAGTAGGCGAAGGCCAACAGGTGGGGCAGATGGCTGACGGCTGCGAAGGCAGCGTCGTGGTTGTGCGGCCGCATCTTCAGCACGGTGGAGCCGAGCGCGGACCACACATCGGTGGCCCGTTGCACCAATTGCTGGTTGGTGAAGGGCTGTGGCGTGAGGATGACCTGGCGGCCTTCATACAGTGTGGCCTCGGCATGCTGCACGCCACCCGATTCCTTGCCGGCGATGGGGTGGCAGGGCACAAAGCTGGCAGCGCGTTCACCCAGGGCACGGCGCGAGGCCTCGATGACATCGCACTTGGTCGAGCCCACGTCCATGAACAGCACGCCGGGGTTCACCAGGTGCCGGATGGCCTTGAGCGTGCTCTCGGTGGCGGACACCGGCACGGCGATGAGCACGATGTCGGATCCCGACACGGCCAGCAGCGCGGACTCCGCCGCCACGTCGATGACGCCCAGCTTCTTGGCCTGCTCCGTGGTGGAGGGCGATTTGCTGTAGCCGACGACCCGTTTGACGAGGCCGGCGCGCTTCATCGCCAGCGCGAAGCTGCCCCCCATCAGGCCGCATCCGATCACGCCGAGCTGCTGGAACATGGTCTGCCGTCCTCAGTTCTTGACTGGGTAGGCACCCAGCATCTTGAAGAACGCGCAGGACTCGCGCAGCTCGGCCAGCGCAGCCGCCACGTTGGGCTGGCTGGGATGGCCGTCGAGGTCGATGTAGAAGTAGTACTCCCACTGGCCGGTGCGTGCCGGGCGAGACTCCAGGCGTGTCATGGAGACGCCATGGGTCTTGAGCGGCACGAGCAGGTCGTGCATCGCGCCGGGGCGGTTGGGCACGGACACGACGAGGCTGGTGCAGTCGCGGCCCGTGGCGGGGGGCGTGGCCATGGTCTGCGGCAGGCAGATGACGGCGAAGCGCGTGCGGTTGTAGGCCTCGTCCTGGATGGCGTGCGCGGTGATGTGCAGGCCGAACAGCGTCGACGCGCGCTCGCTGCCCAGCGCGGCCCAGGCCGGGTTGGTGGCGGCCAGGCGCGAGCCCTCGGCGTTGCTGGACACGGCGCGGCGCTCGACATCGGGCAGGTGCTTGTTCAGCCAGTTCTGGCACTGGGCCAGCGCCTGCGGATGCGCGAGCACGGCTTCGATGCCGTGCAGGGACGGTTCCTTGCGCATCAGGTTGTGGCGGATCAGCAGGCTCACCTCGCCCACCACGTGGCAGGGGGTGTGCAGGAACAGGTCCAGCGAGCGCGTGACCACGCCCTCGGTCATGTTCTCGACGCCCACGACACCGAATTGCGCGCTGCCCGATGCCGTGGCGTGAAAGACCTCGTCGAAGTTGGCGCAGTAGGTCATGTCGGCTGCGCCGCCGAAGTACTCGATCGCGGCCTGCTCACAGAACGTGCCAACCGGGCCCAGCACGGCCACCCGTTGAGGCGACTCCAAAGCCAGGCAGGCGGACATGATCTCGCGCCAGATGGCTGCGACGTGCTCACCTTTCAGCGGGCCAGGGTTGGCAGCGCGGATCTTCTCGATGACCTGTGCGACGCGATCCGGGCGGAAGAAGGGCGTACCTTCTGCGCGCTTGATTTCGCCGACTTGCTCAGCGACGTGGGCCCGCTCGTTCAGCAGTTGCAACAGTTGCTTGTCCAGACCATCGATCTGGTCGCGCAGCGCGAGCAGGGCCTGGGACGCGACGGGTTCAACCATGGCGAGCCTCGAAATTGTTCAGGAAGGCCGCCAGCGCTTGCACGCCTTCCAGCGGCATGGCGTTGTAGATCGAAGCGCGCATGCCACCCACCGACTTGTGACCCTTGAGCTGCAGCAGCCCCGCAGCTTTGGCCTCGGCCAGAAAGGCGTCGTTCAATGACTCGTCCTTGAGGAAGAAGGGCACGTTCATGCGCGAGCGGCAGCTGGGATCCACGCGGTTCTCATACAGGCGGGAGGCGTCCAATGTTGCGTAGAGCAGGGTGGCTTTGTCGATGTTGCGCTGCTCGATGGCGGCCAGCCCCCGCTTGCCGGCGTACTCGAAAGACTTGACCCACTGGAATACCAGCCCGGCCACGTAGATCGCGAACGTCGGCGGTGTGTTGTACATCGACTGGGCGTGCGCCACGGTCTGGTAGTTGAACGCCGAGGGGCAGATGTCCAACGCGTGGCCCAGCAGGTCGTCGCGCACGAAGACCAGGGTCAACCCGGCCGGACCGATGTTTTTCTGTGCGCCACCGAAAGCCAGCCCCACGCGGCCCCAATCGATGGGGCGGGAGAGCATGTGGGAAGAGCAGTCGATGACCAGTGGCACACCAGCGTGGGCGTCCGGCAGTTCGTGAAACTCCACGCCGTCGATGGTCTCATTGGTGCAGACATGCAGATAGGCGGCATCGCCGCGCAGCGCCCAGTCTTGCGGGATCTGGCAGCCGTTGCCGTCGGCGACGATTTTCACATCGGCATAACGGCGGGCTTCTGCAGCGCTCTTCCGCGACCAGGAGCCGGTGACTGCCACATCCACCTTGGCCCCGCGGCTGAGGTTCATCGGCACGATGGCGTTCTCGCCCAGGCCACCGCCCTGCATGAAGAGCACACGGAAATGATCAGGCACATCAAGCAGATCGCGCAGGTCGCGCTCGGCTGCTTCAGCAATGGAAATGAATTCCTTGCCGCGGTGGCTCATTTCCATGACGCTCATCCCGCTGCCGCGCCAGTCCAGCATCTCAGCAGCCACCTGGCGAAGAACCGGTTCGGGCAGGGTGGCAGGGCCAGCGGAGAAGTTGAACGGTCGGGATGAGGTCATTGGCGGCGAGGGCTACTTCTTGGGCGTGGAGGCCGCAGGTTTGGGAGGCGACGGGGGCGAGGCCGAAGCTGCGGGCCCAGGCAGGCCAAGCTGCTTGGCGAGATTGCCTTGCAGCGACTTGAGGCGCCCCTCCAGCGTCGGGCCTGCTTCCGCCATCACCTTCTGGGCAACAGCCTTCTGCAATTCCAGGCTGGACATGCCGAACTTCTGGCTGACCGGGGATTCTGCCCAGGCCAGGATCTGCTTCAGTTCGTCCTCGTTGAAGCGTTCGTCCAGCATGGCCGAAGCCGTTGAAGGCACGGCTTTGGCGATCTTGTCCTTCAGGAACGGCACGTTCTCTTCAACAAACTTCTTCAGTTCGGCATCCATCGACTTGGCTGTGGCCTCGCGCTTGTCCGCCGGTACCTGCTGAAGCGCCGCACGACCCGCCTGCATCAACTGCGGCAGGGGTTGTTGAACGATGTTGGCGGCCATGCTTTCGGCCATGGCCTGCTGCTGCAGCGCGGCAATTTTGTCGATCAGTGCTTTTTTGGCCGGCGACGGGTCCGCCAGCGAGGTGCCGGCGGCCAGGGCCAGCGCGAGGGCCAGGCCCAGGTTGCGAGAGGTCATGTCAGTCCTTGGGGGCTTCGGGGGTGTCGTCGGTGGCGCCGGATTCGCTTGCTGCATCGGCCTCGTTGGCATCGTTCTCGACGATGCGCTGCAGTCCGGACAGCTTGGCGCCGTCGTCCAGGGCGATCAGGGTCACGCCCTGCGTGGCACGACCGAGTTCGCGGATCTCGCTGACGCGGGTGCGCACCAGCACGCCCTTGTCCGTGATCAGCATGATCTCGTCTTCCGGGCGCACCAGCGTGGCGGCGACGACGCGGCCGTTGCGCTCGCTCTGCTGGATGGCGATCATGCCCTTGGTGCCGCGGCCATGGCGGGTGTACTCGACGATGCTGGTGCGCTTGCCGTAACCGTTCTCGGTGGCGGTCAGCACGCTCTGGCTCTCGTCTTCGGCCACCAGCATGGCGATGAGGCGCTGGTCGGGCTCGAGCATCATGCCGCGCACGCCGCGGGCGGTGCGGCCCATGGGGCGCACGTCGTCCTCGTCGAAGCGCACGGCCTTGCCGCCGTCGCTGAACAGCATCACGTCGTGGCGGCCATCGGTCAGCGCGGCGCCGATCAGGTGGTCGCCCTCGTCCAGGTCGACGGCGATGATGCCGGCCTTGCGCGGGTTGCTGAAGTCCTTCAGCGAGGTCTTCTTGACCGTGCCCATGGCGGTGGACATGAAGATGAAGTGGTCTTCAGGGAAGCTGCGGAACTCGCCGGTCAGCGCCAGCACGACGGTGATCTTCTCGCCGGCCTGCAGCGGGAACATGTTGACGATGGGCTTGCCGCGCGAGTTGCGCGAGCCCTGCGGCACTTCCCACACCTTCAGCCAGTAGACGCGGCCGCGGTCGGAGAAGCACAGGATCCAGTCGTGCGTGTTGGCGATGAAGAGTTGGTCGATCCAGTCGTCGTCCTTCGTTGCCGTGGCCTGCTTGCCGCGGCCGCCGCGGCGCTGCGAGCGGTACTCGCTGAGTGCCTGGCTCTTGATGTAGCCGGTGTGAGACAGCGTCACGACCATGTCGGTCGGCGTGATCAGATCTTCGGTGCCCAGTTCCTGCGCGTTGTGCTCGATGACCGAGCGGCGCGCGCCCAGCTTGGTCTGGCCGAACTCGGTCTTCAGCTGGGTCAGCTCGTCGCCGATGATGGTCGTCACGCGCGACGGCGTCGCCAGGATGTCCAGCAGGTCAGCGATCTCGGCCATCACATCGCGGTACTCGCCAACGATCTTGTCCTGCTCCAGGCCCGTCAGGCGCTGCAGGCGCATCTGCAGGATCTCGCCGGCTTGCGCTTCGGACAGGCGGTAGAGGCCATCGGCCTGCATGCCGAACTCGGCCTCCAGGCCTTCCGGCCGGTAGGCAGCGCTGCCGCCTTCGGCGCGGGCCAGCATCTCGCGCACCAGCGACGAATCCCAGCTCTTGGCCATCAGCGCCGCCTTGGCGACCGGCGGCGTCGGCGAGGTCTTGATGGTCTCGATGAATTCGTCGATGTTGGCCAGGGCGACGGCCAGGCCTTCCAGCACGTGGCCGCGCTCCCGAGCCTTGCGCAGTTCGAAGATCGTGCGGCGGGTCACCACCTCGCGGCGGTGCTCCAGGAACACGATGACCATGTCGCGCAGATTGCACAGCTTGGGCTGGCCGTCCACGAGAGCGACCATGTTCATGCCGAAGCTGTCCTGCAGCTGGGTCTGCTTGTACAGGTTGTTCAGCACGACCTCAGGCACCTCGCCGCGCTTGAGCTCGATGACGACGCGCATGCCCGACTTGTCGGACTCGTCCTGGATGTGGCTGATGCCCTCGATCTTCTTCTCGTGCACCAGCTCGGCGATGCGCTCCAGCAGGCTCTTCTTGTTGACCTGGTACGGGATCTCGTCAACGATGATCGCTTGGCGGGCGCCCTTGTCGATGTCCTCGAAATGCACCTTGGCGCGCATCACCACGCGGCCGCGGCCGGTGCGGTAGCCGTCACGCACGCCGGCCAGGCCGTAAATGATGCCGGCGGTGGGGAAGTCGGGCGCCGGGATGATCTCCATCAGTTCGTCCACCGTGCAGTCGGGCTTGCGCAGCGCGAACAGGCAGGCGTCGACGACTTCGTTCAGGTTGTGCGGCGGAATATTCGTCGCCATACCCACGGCGATACCGGCCGAGCCATTCACCAGCAGATTTGGTAAACGCGTGGGCAGAACGAGCGGCTCTTTGTGGCTGCCGTCGTAGTTGGGCCCGAAATCGACAGTTTCCTTGTCGATGTCGGCCAGCATTTCATGGGCGATCTTGTCGAGACGGATCTCCGTGTATCGCATGGCGGCGGCGTTATCACCATCGATGGAGCCGAAGTTGCCCTGGCCGTCGATCAACATGTGGCGCAGGCTGAACGGCTGCGCCATGCGCACGATGGTGTCGTAAATCGCGGAATCGCCGTGCGGGTGGTATTTACCCATTGTCTCGCCCACCGCCTGAGCCGACTTGCGGTACTTGGCGTTGTAGGTGTTGCCCATCTCGTTCATCGCGTACAGCACGCGGCGATGCACCGGCTTGAGGCCGTCGCGTGCATCGGGGAGGGCGCGGCCCACGATCACGCTCATCGCGTAGTCGAGATAGGAGCGGCGCATCTCCTCCTCGAGGCTGATGGGCAGTGTTTCCTTGGCGAACTGGGTCATGCGGCAGGGTCACGCCGTGCGGGATTGGCGCGGCGTCCTCAGGGGTGGGTGAAAGGACGGAATTCTAAGCCGCCAGCCCTCCTTGTAGCAGCAGCGCAACATCGTCACAGCGGCCGTGATCGCAGGTCGCCACAATGCGTCTGTCTTGGTGCGCCCATGGCACAATCTTCGAGTCCCTAGGAGAAACCCTGAGGTTATTCCTGAGGTTAGAGGTTCGAGTACTGACTCTCGCAGGGCAACTGCGGCATTCCTTGAGAGGAGAATCATGAAGAAATTGAATCGTGTGGCGTCGCTGTTTGCGGTGGCCGCTGTTGCTGTTGCTGCATCCGGCGCATCGGCTCAGGTCGTCGACAACTGGCGCGCGACCGACGGCACCGTGTGGAAGAACGGCACCAACGAATATTGCTGGCGCGACAACTTCTGGACGCCGGCCACGGCCGCCAAGGGTTGCGACGGTGAAATCAAGCCGGCGCCCAAGGTTGAGGCTCCGAAGCCTGTCGCCCCGCCGCCGCCGGCCCCCGCTCCGCAAGCGCCGAAGCCTGTGACCCCGCCGCCGCCGGCGCCGGTCAGCGAAAAGGTGACCTTTGCCGCTGACGCATTCTTCGACTTCGACAAGGCCACACTGAAGCCAGAAGCCACGGCCAAGCTGGACGATTTGGTCAGCAAGACCAAAGGTATCAACCTGGAAGTGATCATCGCCGTGGGCCATACCGACTCGGGGGGCAGCGATGTTTACAACCAAAAGCTTTCGATCCGCCGCTCTGAAGCCGTGAAGGCCTATCTGGTGAGCAAGGGTGTTGAGCCGAACCGTGTCTACACCGAAGGCAAGGGCGAGAAGCAGCCTGTGGCCGACAACAAGACCGCCGAAGGCCGCGCAAAGAATCGCCGCACCGAGATCGAAGTCGTCGGTACGCGCAACAAGTAATCTCACGCGCCTGCGGGCGCTGAGCTGCAAGCCCCGCCGGCCAGCCGTCGGGGCTTTTTCGTTTCTGGAAGCTCATGATGATCAATGCCGACCCCCAAGAACTCGCCAAGTTCGGTGAACTGGCTCACCGCTGGTGGGACCCCGAAAGCGACTTCAAGCCCTTGCACCAGATCAACCCGCTGCGCCTGGGCTGGATCCAGCAGTTGTGCCCGCTGGCGGGCAAGCGCGTGGTGGACGTCGGCTGTGGGGGCGGCATCCTGAGCGATGCCATGGCGCGCGCAGGCGCCAGCGTGCTGGGCATCGATCTGTCGACCAAACCGCTGCGCGTGGCCGAACTGCACGCCATGGAGGCAGGCACCGACGGCGTGGAGTACCGCGAGGTCGCCGTCGAGGCGCTGGCCGCCGAGGTGCCGGCGAGCTTCGATGTGGTGACCTGCATGGAGATGCTCGAACACGTGCCCGATCCCGCGTCCGTCGTGCGTGCCTGTGCGGCGCTGGTGAAGCCTGGTGGCTGGGTGTTCCTGTCCACGCTGAACCGCAACGCCAAGGCCTTCCTGCTGGCGATCGTGGGTGCCGAGTACATGATGAACATGCTGCCCAAGGGCACGCACGAATACGCGCGCTTCCTCAAGCCGTCCGAACTGGCGCAGTACTGCCGCGACGCCGGGTTGGATCTGCAGGCCAGCCGCGGCCTGACCTACAACCCGGTCACGCAGCGCTACAGCCTGGGCACCGACACGGACGTCAACTACCTGATGGCCTGCCGGCGCCCGCTCTGATGTCGGCTCTGAGGCCATGGGGCCATTTGCGCGCCGTTCTGTTCGACCTCGACGGCACCCTGATCGACAGCGCCGGTGACCTGGCGCGCGCGGCGAACGCCATGCGTGCGGTGCGCGAGCTGCCGCCTTTGCCGCTGGCGCAGTACCGGCCACATGGTGGATCCGGCGCACGCGGCATGTTGCGCGAAGCATTCAACGTGGCCCCGGGCCAGGAGCGATACGACGAGCTCAAGCGCGAGTTCCTGGACGTGTACGAGGGCTTGATGTTCGACAGCACGGCGCCGTTTGCAGGTGTCTCAGCCCAACTGGCCGGTCTGGAATCGGCCGGGCTGGCGTGGGGCATCGTCACCAACAAGGCCGAACGCTTCGCCTTGCCGCTTGCGGCGGCGCTGCAATTGCGGGCGGGTGCGGTCGTTGGCGGCGACACGACGCCGCACACCAAGCCGCACCCTGCTCCTCTGCACGAGGCGGCTCGACGGCTGGCCATCGCGCCAGCGCACTGCCTGTATGTAGGCGATGACCATCGCGACATCCTGGCCGGCCGCGCTGCCGGTATGGCGACTGCCGTGGCGGCTTGGGGCTATCTGGGGGTGGGCGCGGGTCACGAAACCTGGGGTGCCGATATTTCGCTGGCCGCGCCTGGCGACCTCTTGAAGACCCTGGGTCTGACCTAAACTACCGAACCCTGGGGCCGACTTGGTTTCGACGTGGGTGCGGATCCGGAGTAGGGCATGCCGAGCACCAGTCCGCTCGTAAAACCACTGGAAACAAAGTAACTGCAAACGACTCTACGTTCGCACTCGCCGCTTAATTGCGGTTGAGCTTCTCAACGGCAGGCCGATGGGCCGGGCTGAGTTCCGCAAGGGGCGAGGCTGAGAAGTCACTCACATCGGCTGGCGTCGTACCGGGTCACTCGGCGCGGCGTGAGATTCAGTGACTGGCGGGAAAGCTAGCGTGCCACTGCGCGAGTTGACCGTGAGATTCAAATCAGCCGGCTAAGCATGTAGATCTGCCCGGTGATGGTTCGCGGACGGGGGTTCAATTCCCCCCGGCTCCACCAGACAAGGTTCCGCAAGGGACCGCGAAAGCCCGAAGGCGCTAAGTAAATCAACTACTTAGCGCCTTTTCTTTTGCGCATAGGGCCAGCAAGGGCCACTTGAATGCGGAAGGCTGTGGGGGCTTACTTGGGGGCATAACAAGGTTTGGGGGCACAAGGCGTTGCGATGTGCCCCCAGCACCAGTGGAGGCCCGCCCTGCAAACGAACAAGCTCACCGACACCGCGATCCGCAAAGCCAAGAACGGCGACAAGTCCGTCAAGATGGCTGACGGCGGCGGCCTGTACCTAGAACTGCACCCCAACGGCTCGCGCTACTGGCGCATGAAATACCGCATTGGCGGCGTTGAGAAACGCCTCGCTTTCGGCGTCTACCCCGAGGTGACGCTAGCCGATGCCCGCCGCAAGCGCGACGACGCGCGGCGGCTGCTCGCCAACGATGCAGACCCGGGCGAGCAACTGAAAGCCGCCAAGGTCGCCGTACAGGCCCGCGCCGAAGCCGCACAGATGGTCGCCAAGGGCTTGCCAGTGCCCGGTACGTTCGAGTTTGTCGCCCGCGAATGGCTGACGACCGTACATGACCACAAAGTCAGCGCCGGGCACGCCGTACGTACGAAAACTCGCCTGGAGCAAAACATCTTCCCTTGGCTGGGCGCCCGCCCCATTGCGGAGATTGAGGCGCCCGACCTGCTGCAGGCCCTGCGCCGGGTCGAAGCGCGCGGCGCCATCGAGACAGCTCACCGCATCAAGGATTCCTGCGCCCAGGTCTTCCGTTACGGCATCGCGTGCGGCGTCTGTACTAGGAACCCCGCCGCCGACCTGAAAGACGCCCTGAAACCCGTTCCCACCCGGCATCTTGCGGCCATCGTGGACCCTGTAGGTACGGGCAAGCTGCTGCGCGACATTGCCGAGTACCAGGGTCATCCGGTGGTTTGCGCTGCGCTCAAGCTGTCGGCACTGCTGCTGCTCCGGCCGGGCGAGCTGCGGCACCTCGAATGGGCTTGGATCGACTTCGACAGCGCCACGCTCACGGTGCCCTCGCAGTTGATGAAGCGCACGAAGGCGGACAAGCTGGACGGGCCACCGCACATCGTCCCGCTGGCACGGCAGGCCCTTGAAACACTGCGGGAGCTTCAGGCTCTGACCGGTGGCGAAGGCCGCAAGCTGGTGTTCCCGTCGCCTCAAAGCCGGTCGCGGTGCATCAGTGACAACGCCGTACGGAGCGCGCTGCGGCGCATGGGCTATGGCAACGACGACATGACGGCACACGGCTTCCGCGCGATGGCTCGCACGCTCATTGCCGAGCAGCTCGGCGTACTGCCTGAGGTCATCGAGGCCCAACTCGCGCATGCCGTCGCCGACCCGCTGGGGCGTGCCTACAGCCGCACGCAGTTTCTTGACCAGCGGCGCGACATGATGGGCAAGTGGGCGGACTACCTGGACCGCCTCAAACAAGGCGCCGAGGTGGTGCCTATAGACCGGCGTGACGCTGGTTGAGCCACACCCTTTAGGGGCAGTCCCTTGGGGGTGTGTCGGGCGCCCCCATAACCGGGGTGGCTCAACCGGCTGATCGGGCCACGCACCGTTCCGTGGGGGGCCTGCCAGCCGGGGCGGGGGGGGGGGGGGGGGGGGG
>JBBIVU010000089.1:0-11872 GCA_037439585.1 Roseateles sp.
GCCAAGCACCTCACCTCTGGCCGCCAGCGCACCTACTGGTTCATGCTGGAGCCGCTGATGATTTCCAAGGAGGTCTTCAGCAAGCTGCCCAAGGCCCAACAGGACGTCGTCATGGCCGTGGGCGCCGAGATGGAAGCCTTTGCCATGGAAGCCGCCAAGGCTGACGACAAGGCCGCTGCCGAGATCTACGCCAAAGCCGGTGCCAAGGTGTACGACATGGACGAGCCCACGCTGAAGAAGTGGCAGGCCATTGCCCGCGACACCGCCTGGAAGGACTTCGGCGAGAAGAACGAGTCCTGCGCAGCCATCCTCAAGGCAGCGCAAAAGCTGCTCTAAACACCATGAGCCACGGCTTTGAAACCGGCACTGCGGTGGCCGGCATAGACCCGCACACGCCCAAAATCCTGCAGCCGCTGGCCCAGGTGCTGGGTTTCGTCAACCGCGTCATGGTGGGCCTGGGCATGCTGGCGCTGCTCGTCGCCTCCTGTGTACTGACCTACAGCGTCATCTCGCGTTACGTGATGAAGGCCTCCACCGACTGGCAGGACGAGGCCGCCGTGTTCCTGCTCGTGGGTGCCACCTTCATGTGCGGCGCCTTTGTGCAGCAGCTGCGCGGGCACGTGGGCATCGAGGCCATCGCCGGCCTGCTGCCACGCGCCGTCAACCGCCTGCGGCTGATGCTGGTGGACCTGATGTGCGCCGCCTTTTGCGCATTCTTCGCCTGGAAGAGCTGGACGCTGTTCCACGAGGCCTGGGCCGAAGGGCAGACGACCTCGTCCTCCTGGGCGCCGCCGCTGTGGATTCCCTACGGCCTGATGGCCGCCGGCATGACGCTGCTCAGCCTGCAGTTGCTGGTGCAGCTCACCGCCCGCCTCAACAGCCTGTTCAACCCCACCCAAGGAGGTGCCCGATGAGCATGCTCGCCCTCGGCGCCCTGTTCGGCATCGTCACCCTGTTGTTCATGTTCTCCGGCGCCCCCATCGCGTTTGCGCTGGGCAGCGTGGCCACCCTCTTCATGGCCTTCTTCATGCCCGCTTCGGCGCTGGACACGGTCACGCAGAACGTCTACGAGGAGATGGCCAGCATCACGCTGCTCTCCATCCCGCTGTTCATCCTGAAGGGCGCCGCCATCGGCAAGTCCCGCGCGGGGCAGGACCTCTACGCCGCCATGCACGTGTGGATGGGCCGCATTCCCGGCGGCCTGGGCATTGCCAACGTGTTCGCCTGCGCGCTGTTCGCCGCCATGGCCGGCTCCAGCCCGGCCACCTGCTCGGCCATCGGCAGCGCCGGCATCCCGGAGATGCGCAAGCGCGGCTACTCACCCGGTTTCGCGGCCGGCATCATCGCGGCCGGCGGCACGCTGGGCATCCTGCTGCCGCCGTCCATCACCATGATCCTGTACGCCGTGGCGGCCGAGCAGTCGCTGGGGCGCCTCTTCCTGGCTGGCATCTTCCCCGGCGTGCTGCTGGTGGTGCTGTTCGCGGTGTATGCCGCGCTGCGCTACCGCAAGGAGCATGCGTTGGCCGAGGCCGAGTTCAAGCGCACCGGGGCTGCGTCCGCCCTGCTGGCGCAGGAGACCTTCACCACGCGTCAGAAGTTCGAGATGCTGCCGCGTGTCGTGCCCTTCGTGCTGCTGCTGATCGGCGTGATGGTGGCGCTGTACGGCGGCTTCGCGACGCCGTCGGAGACGGCCGGCCTGGGCGCCCTGCTGGCCCTGCTGCTGATCGCCACCATTTACGGCGTCTGGCGCCCCAAGGACGTGGCCCCCATCCTCACGTCCACGCTGAAGGAGTCGACCATGCTGATGTTCATCATCGGCATGTCGCTGCTGTTCAGTTACGTGATGAGCTACCTGCACATCAGCCAGGCTGCGGCCGAATGGATCGTGGGCATGCAGCTGTCCAAATGGGTGCTGCTGGCCTCGGTGCTGCTGATGGTCATCCTGCTGGGCTTCTTCCTGCCGCCGGTCAGCATCATCCTGATGACGGCGCCCATCATCCTGCCGCCGCTCAAGGCCGCAGGGTTCGACCTGATCTGGTTCGGCATCCTGATGACCATCGTCATGGAGACCGGCCTCATCCACCCGCCGGTGGGGCTGAACATCTTCGTCATCAAGAACATCGCACCCGACATCGAGCTGCGCGACATCATCTGGGGCGTGCTGCCATTCGTGGTGCTGATGCTGCTGGCCGTGGTGCTGATCTGCATCTTCCCGGGCATTGCGACCGGTTTGCCGGACATCGTCATGGGTGCCGTGGCCGCCAAGGCGCATTGAAGGAACGACGATGAACGCCCCCGCCTGGAACCTGCGCGACCGCCAGCGCCGCGAGCGCCTGGCTGGCGCTGCCGAAGCCCTCGGCGCACGGCTGCAAGGCCGTCTCGTGGTCACCGACGCCGCCGTGTCCTTGCTGGAAGCCATACTGCAACCCGGCGACCGCGTCTGCCTGGAAGGCAACAACCAGAAGCAGGCCGACTTCCTGGCCCGCTCGCTCACGCAGGTGGACCCCGCGCGGGTGCACAACCTGCACATGGTGCAGTCCGTGCTCGCCTTGCCCGAGCACCTGGACGTGTTCGAGAGCGGCATCGCCAAGCGGCTGGACTTCTCCTTCTCCGGCCCGCAGGGCGCGCGCCTGGCCAAGCTGGTGAGCAGCGGCGGCATCGAGATCGGCGCCATCCACACCTACCTCGAACTCTTCGCCCGCTACTTCGTCGACCTCACGCCCAAGGTGGCCCTGGTGGCCGCCCACGCAGCCGACCGCCACGGCAACCTCTACACCGGCCCCAACACCGAGGACACGCCGGCCATCGTCGAAGCCACGGCCTTCTCGGGCGGCCTCGTCATCGCCCAGGTGAACGAGGTGGTCGACACCCTGCCCCGCATCGACATCCCGGCCGACTGGGTGGACTTCGTCATCCCCGCCCCCAAGCCCAACCTCATCGAGCCGCTGTTCACCCGCGACCCGGCGCAGATCAGCGAGATCCAGGTGCTGATGGCCATGATGGCCATCAAGGGCATCTACGCCGAATACGGCGTGCAGCGCCTGAATCACGGCATCGGTTTCGACACCGCGGCCATCGAGCTGCTGCTGCCCACCTACGGCGAGCAGCTGGGCCTCAAGGGCAAGATCTGCAAGCACTGGGCGCTGAACCCGCACCCGGCGCTCATCCCGGCCATCGAAGCCGGCTGGGTGGAGTCCGTGCACTCCTTCGGCTCCGAACTGGGCATGGAGGACTACATCCGCGCCCGCTCCGACGTGTTTTTCACCGGCGCCGACGGCAGCCTGCGCAGCAACCGCGCCTTCTGCCAGGCCGCCGGCCACTACGCCTGCGACCTGTTCATCGGCTCCACGCTGCAGATGGACCTGCAGGGCAACAGCTCCACCGCCACGCTGGGCCGCATCACCGGCTTCGGCGGCGCGCCCAACATGGGCGCCGACGCGCGCGGCCGCCGCCACGCCAGCCCGGCCTGGCTGAAGGCGGGTGAAGAAGCCCGCGCCGGCCGGCAAGGCGCCGCCGGCACCCCGCGCGGCCAGAAGCTGGTCGTGCAGATGGTGGAGCCCTTCCGCGAGCACATGCAGCCCGCCTTCGTCGAGACGCTGGACGCCTGGACGCTGCAAAAGCAAGCCGGCATGGCCCTGCCGCCCATCATGATCTACGGCGAGGACGTGACGCACGTGCTCACCGAGGAAGGCATTGCCAACCTGCTGCTGTGCCGCACGGATGAAGAGCGCGAGCAAGCCATCCGCGGCGTGGCGGGCTACACGGCCGTGGGTCTGGCACGCGACGCCGGCGTGGTGGAGAACCTGCGCGACCGGGGCGTCATCAAGCGCCCCGCCGACCTGGGCATCGACCCGCGCGACGCCACCCGCAACCTGCTGGCCGCCCGCAGCATGCGTGACCTCGTGCGCGCCTCCGGCGGCCTGTACGCGCCCCCGAAGCGCTTCCGCAACTGGTGAGCTCCACGATGCAACCCGGACTCGAAACCCTGGACTACACCTTCCCCGGCACACGGCCGGCGGGCACCTTCACGCCCGTGCTGATCGGCGTGGTGGGCTCCGGCAACCTGGAGGTGCTGCTGGAGCCCGCGCCCGGCAGCGACTGCCACGTCCACATCGAAACCTCGGCGCGCGGTTTCGGCGCCATCTGGGCGGCCGTCGTGCGCGACTTCCACACCCGCCACCGGCTGGCCGGCGTTCAGATTTCCATCCACGACATGGGTGCCACGCCCGCCGTCGTCAGCCTGCGGCTCGACCAGGCCGCGCAGGAGCTTCGTCCATGATCTCGTTCGCTGAATGCAGTGCCCGCGAGCGCCTGGCCCTGCTGCTGGACGAAGGCAGCTTCCACGAGTGGCTGCCGCCCGCGCTCAAGCTCACCAGCCCCCACCTCGCCCAGCTCGGCGTGCCCTCGTCCTTCGACGACGGCGTGGCCATCGGCCGCGCCACGTTGGCGGGCCGGCCGGTCTTCGTGGCTGCCCAGGAAGGCCAGTTCATGGGCGGCGGCGTGGGCGAGGTGCACGGCGCCAAGCTCGTGGGCCTGCTGCAGCGCGCGCTGCGGGACCGCCCGACCGCTGTGCTGCTGCTGGCCGAGTCCGGCGGCGTTCGGCTGCACGAAGCCAACGCGGGGCTGATCGCCGTCTCGGAAGTGATGCGTGCCGTGCTGGACGTGCGCGCCGCCGGCATCCCGGTCGTCGTGCTGATTGGCGGCACGGGCGGCTGCTTTGGCGGCATGGGCATCGTGGCCCGCTGTGCGGATCACATCGTGATGAGCGACATCGGGCGACTCGCCATGTCCGGGCCCGAGGTCATCGAGGCCTCGCACGGTGTGGAGGAGTTCGACTCGCGCGACCGCGCCCTCGTGTGGCGCACCACCGGTGGCAAGCACCGCTGGCTGACGGGTGACTGCGACGTGCTGGTGGAAGACGACGTGTCCGCCTTTCGGGCAGCCGCCATTGCAGCCCTCGACGCCGCCCGGCCCGTGACGCTCGAGACGCTGGAGGCCGAGCATGCCCGGCTGGCCGCGCGGCTGGCCTTTGAAGGCGCCGAGGCGACGGCGCTGTGGGCCGCCCTTGGCGTGCCAGAGCCGGGGCGCGTGCCGGATCTCGACGTGGCCGGCGTGCAGGCCCTGGGAGCACACTGATGGACTGGCAGACCCTCACCCTCCGACTCTTCGGTGCTGACCACGGCATCACCCGTGACGGCGACTTCCTGCACGGCGAGGTCAGGTTCGACGGCGAGCCGATCACCGTCATCGGCACCACCGACCATGCCCCCATCGGTGTGCAGCTGGCGCTGCAGCAGGCCCGCGCCGTGCTGGACACCCTGGCCCGCCACCCTGGCCGCACGCTGCTGCTGCTCATCGACACCCAAGGCCAGCAGTTGCGCCGCCGGGACGAGTTGCTGGGCATCAACCGTGCCATGGCCCACCTGGGCATGGCGCTGGACCTGGCCCGGCGCCAGGGCCACCGCGTGCTGGGTCTGGTGTACGACCAGGCCCTGTCCGGCGGCTTCATCACCTCCGGGCTGATGGCCGACGCCTGCGACGCGCTGCCCGAAGCGGAGATCCGCGTGATGCGGCTGCCGGCCATGGCCCGCGTCACCAAGCTGCCCGAGGCCCTGCTGGCCGAACTGTCCGAGTCCAACCCGGTGTTCGCCCCTGGCGTGGGCAACTACGTGGCCATGGGCGGCGTGCGCCAGCTCTGGCAAGGCGACCTGACCCAGGCGCTGCGCGAGGCGCTGGCCAGCGCACCCGCCCACGACTGCCGGGCCGAGGATGGCGCAGCACGGGGCGGGCGCCTGCTGGCGGCCCACGTCATGCAGCAGGTGCTGCATGCAGCCTGAGCCATGACACCACTGCACCGCCACCAGATTGCCCGGCTGTCACGCGAGGGTTGGCAGCGCGTGCTGGGCCGCGTGTGGGACACCGAGGCCCGGGCCTGCCTGCGGCATTGGGCCCAGCATGGCCTGCCCCTGGTCGTCACCCGGCAGCCCGAAGACGGCGGCCATGTCGCGCTCGGGTTGTGCGCCCCGCAGCGCTGGCAGCGCCGCCGCCTCGCGCTGCAGGTGGCACTGGGCGACGTGATGTTCTTCGACGAATTCCCACGCCTGGATCAGCTTGTCCCCCAGCTGCCGCAGGCGGCTCGGGAGCCGCTGCGGCGCCTGGCCCGCACGCTGCAGGCCTGCGGCACCACGGCACGCGTCTACGGCAGCCACGGCTGGCAAAGCCTGACGGGGCTCTGCCACGCGCGGGAGGGCTCGGACCTGGACCTGTGGGTGGGCGTGACCGACACCGAACAGGCCGATGCCGTGGCCGCCGCCCTGGCCGACTGCACCGCCCCCTTGCGCCTGGATGGCGAGCTGGTGTTCCCCGGCGATGCAGCCGTGGCTTGGCGCGAGTGGCAGGCCTGGCGTGCCGGCCGCACCCGCGCCGTGCTCGTCAAGCAGTTGATCTGCGCCCGCACGGTCACCGAGCGGGAAGCCTTCGATCTGGCTGAGGTGGCCGAGGTGGCCGCATGAGGCCACAACGCGCACCCACCCCGGCAGCGCTCACGGCGCAGGACATCGGCCGAGCTGCCACGCTGGCCCTGCACGACGAACTGGCCCTGTCACCCAAACCTGGCCTGGTCACGCTGACCGACCGCGGCAGCCACGCCGACATGGATGCCCACACCTTCATGCGCAGCCTGTTCGCGCTGCGCAGCTACTTTGTGCGCATCGCCGAGCTGGGTGCGGCCGGCGCACCTTTCGAGGCCCTGGAGCGCTGCGGCATCGCTGCCGAGGCGCGCATGCTGGCGGCCACTGGCGGCATCAACACCCACCGAGGTGCCATCTTCATGCTGGGGTTGCTGTGTGCCGCAGCCGGGGCATTGGGGCGGCGAGGCACGCCGGCTGAATTGCGGCAAACCCTGCAGGCGCACTGGGGGGCTGCCCTGGGCGAGCGGGCACACAGAACCTCCACCCTGCCCGGCGGCATGGCGGCAGCCCGCTACCGTCTGCGCAGTGCGTCCGCCGAAGCGGCGCTGGGGTTCCCGACCCTGTTCGAGACGGCCGCTCCCGCCCTGCAGCGCGGCCTCCATGGCGGGCTGTCGCTCGCGCAGGCGCGCGTGAACACGCTGTTCGCCGTCATTGCAACGCTGGACGACAGCAACCTCGCCCACCGGGGCGGGATGGACGGGCTGCGCTGGGCCCAGGCCACCGCCCGGCACTTCCTCGCCACCGGTGGCGCCGGCGCGGCGGGCGGGCTGGAGGCCGCTGCCGCCATCGGTGCCGCGTTCGTGCGCCGTCGCCTGTCACCCGGCGGTTCGGCGGACACGCTGGCGGCAGCCTGCTGGCTCGCCCGCATGGCCTGAATGGCCCTGGCGCTGCTGTTCCCGGGCCAGGGTGCGCAGCATGCCCAGATGCTGCCCTGGCTGGACACCCAGCCTGCCGCCTCACCCACGCTGCAGGCCCTGGCCGCACAACTGGGTGCCCCCTGGCGCAGCCAGCTGCACGATCCTGGCTGGCTGCATGCCAACACCGTGGCCCAGCCGCTGCTCACCGGCCTGGGGTTGGCCACGTGGCAAGCCGTGGCCCCGCAGCTGCCCGCTCCGGCCGTGGTGGCGGGGTACAGCGTGGGCGAACTGGCTGCGTTCTCGGTAGCCGGCGTGTTCGATGCATCCACCGCACTGAGTCTGGCTGCTTGCCGTGCGCAGGCCATGAACGACAGCGCCTCCGGCGTGGACAGTGGCCTGATGGCTGTGCAAGGCCCCAGCGCCCTGGAGCGCGCCACCGCGGCCGCCGGCCTCCATGTCGCCATCCGCATCAGCAGCGAGCGCGTCATCGTCGGTGGCCCAAGTTCCGCACTGGACGCAGCCGTCCCCCCCTGGGCGGCTGATGGCCTGCGCTGCACCCGACTGCCCATTGGCGTGGCGTCGCACACACCCCTCATGGCGCCGGCCGCCGCGGCGTTCGCCCGGCAGCTGTCCGCTGTGCCGCTGCACCCAGCGCGGGCCGCCGTGGTGTGCAATTTCAGCGGCACGGCCAGCCGCAGCCCCGCGGTGCTCGGCCCGGCCCTGGCGGGCCAGATGGCCAGCACCGTTCGCTGGGACGATTGCCTGGACGCCGTTGCCGAGCGCCGCGTGCGATGCGTGCTGGAGGTGGGCCCCGGGGCCACGCTGGCGGCGATGTGGCGGGAGCGTCACCCAGGCATCCCAGCCCGCTCGGCGGATGAATTCCGCAGCGCGGAGGGGCTGGTGGCCTGGGTGAGCCAGCAGCTGGCTTGAGTCCCGGTCAGCCCTGCACGCACTTCCACCATCGGGAGAACGAGTCACAGCGCGTGCCAAGCTGCGGGAAGTGCTGAGGCTCGGGGGTCACGTGCACGCCCGCCGGCAGCCAGCGGTCGATGTGCGGGTTGCCCAGCGTGTGCACCGGTGCGGCACCGGCAGGCCGGCCCGCGAGTGCTGCCGCCAGTTCGCCCGCGCTGCCCACCCAGAGCTGACCGGACAGCTGCCCCATGCGCGCCAGCACCCAGCCCCAACGGCGCGTGCTCCAAGGGAAGGCGGCGTGCGCGTCGGTGATCACCACCGCCACCACCGCGCTGCCGGCCGGCGGCTCACCCAGCGCCCAGGGATGCGCCAGCCACACGGGCCCCGCAGCCGGCCATGGCGGCCGGGCGCCTGCCGGGTGATGCTGCAGCGCTGGCTCGTCCACGCCGGCACCGTCGCCCGCAGGCAGCGCCTCGGCGCGTCGCGCCAGGGTATCCCAGGCTTCATAGCTCAGGTCCACGGCGCTGCCCCAACTGTGCCAAGCCAGCGGCGCAAAGCGGGCGACGTTGGCCGCGTCGAACACATAGGGCTTGTGGCTGCCCGTGGCGGCCACCCATTGCCAGCTGAGGTGGTTGCTGGCCAGGTCACCATCCAGCAAGTGGGCGTACAGCCAGTCGGCCGCCGCGCGCCAGTGCACCTTGCGGCCGTGCACCACATAGCTGGCCAGCCACATGCGGGCGTGGTTGTGCAGCATGCCGGTGGCGTAGAGCGTGCGCACGGCCTGGTCGATCACAGGCACGCCCGTCGCCCCCCGGCGGATGTCGGCCGGCAACTGCGGCGCGTAGGCCTCGTCAGGCAGAGGCCCGGGGTGCAGGCTTTGGAGGATGGCATCGCCCCGGTGCGCCCAGACGTGGCGGAAGTACGCGCGCCAGCCGAATTCGTACACCAGCTTGTGTTGCGGCGGAAGGTCCAGCGCGGTCAGGCATGCCGGCACGGTCAGCAGGCCGTGCGTGATGTAAGGCGACAGGCAGGTGACCGCCCCCTGCAGGTGGTTGCGGGTGCCGGCGTAGGCGGCCACGTCCACCGCAGCCAGCCGGGCCCGTGCGGCTGCCAACGTGGGCGCGAGCCCCGACTCGATCATTGCGTACCTCCCCGGATGCAAGCCGCCTGAGCACGGATGCGCTCGCGCTCGGCCTCGTCCACACGGGCCAGACCGCGCACCTGCAGGGCCAGGCGCGGGTGGTTGGCGAAGCGGGCCTCGTGGCGCAGCAGAAAGTCCCAGTACAGGGTGGTGAACGGGCAAGCCCGCTCGCCAACGCGTTCGTCGGGCCGGTAACGGCAGCTGCCGCACAGTGGGCTTTGCCGCGCGATGTACTTGCCGCTAGCAATGTAGGGCTTGCTGGCCATCAGGCCCCCATCGGCATGCTGGCTCATGCCGAGGGTGTTGGGCAGTTCCACCCACTCCACGGCGTCCACGTAGACGCTCAGGTACCAGGCGTGCACCTGCATGGGCTCCACGCCGTACAGCAGCGCGAACAGGCCGGTCACCATCAGGCGCTGGATGTGGTGGGCGTAGCCGTGCTCCAGCGTCTGGGTGATGGCGTCGCGCAGGCAGGCCATGTCGGTGTCGCCCGTCCAGTACCAGGCCGGCAGGTCGTGGTGGGCATCCAGCGCGTTGCCCTCGGCGTAGGCCGGCATGCGTGTCCAGTAGATGCCGCGCACGTACTCGCGCCACCCCAGAATCTGGCGGATGAAGCCCTCGCCGCTGGC
This sequence comes from Roseateles sp., assembly GCA_037439585.1. Taxonomy (GTDB): domain Bacteria; phylum Pseudomonadota; class Gammaproteobacteria; order Burkholderiales; family Burkholderiaceae_C; genus Pelomonas. Next base: position 10,010 of record JBBIVU010000089.1, read on the forward strand.
GATGGGCACGCGGCCAGCGCGCACCTCGGCTTCGGCGGCAGCGACCACCTCCTGCGCGGTGAGCAGCTTGAGGTTGAGTGCCGCCGCGAGCTGGGCGTGGTAGAGCCAGGGCTCGCCGGGCCAAATGGCGTCCTGGTAGGGGCCGAACAACGGCAGGCGCTCGCGGATGAACGCCTCCAGCGCCTCCAGTGCCTGGGCGCGGGTGAGCGGCCAGGCGAAGCTGTCCAGCCGGCCGGGGTGGCTGGCAAAGCGCTCGCGAACCAGGGTCAGCACCTCCTGGGTGATGGCATCGGGCGCGAAGCGAGGCGGCTGCGGCAGGTCGAAGCTCGGGCCCTCGGGGCCGAACGCGGCCCGGTTCTCGATGTCGTAATTCCATTCGCCACCCAGCGGCTTCCCCTCTGCCATCAGCACACCGAAACGCTTGCGCTGCTCGCGGTAGAAGAACTCCATGCGCAGGCCGCGCCTGCCGCGCGCATGGGCGGCGAACTCCTGCGGTGTGGTGAAGAAATGGCGGTCCTCGCGCAACTCGAGCGGCACCCCAGCGCCGCGCGCGGCGGTCTGCAGCGCCTGCAGCACGCGCCAATCACCTGGGCGGGTCAGCAGCAGGCGTTGGGGCCGCAGCCGGGTCAGATCGGCTTGCAGTTGCAAGGCCAGGTCGGGTTGCGTGGCAGGGTCATCCAACCGGCGGTAGTGCAACGGACGACCGGCTTCGCACAACGATCTGGCAAAGTGCCGCATGGCCGCCAGGAAAAGCGCAATGCGGGGCTGGCTGCTCCAGACGTGGGTGGATTCCTGCGTCACTTCGGCCATCCAGACCGCATCGCAGGCGGGATCGAAGCCGTCGAACGCCGCGGCATCCAGGTCGAGTTGGTCACCCAGCACCAGCACGAGGTCACGCACGGCCAGCTCCCTTGTCGCGGCGACAGCGCTCGCTGCAGTACTTCACCTCATCCCAGTTCCGGGCCCAGGCCTTGCGCCAGCTCATGGGCCGGCCACAAGACAGGCAGGGCTTGAGGGGGAGGCTGGCCTTGTTGCCCTTGAAGCCAGGGTTCTGGGGGCGCACGGTGCGGAGCGGTCAGTTTTGCGGAAGGCCGGATTGTGCGGCGCAGGCCATCACAGCGCGGCAGGCCGGCGAACAACCCTTCGTTTTCATCCCCCATGCCGGGCAGGTGATCTGATTCAAGCGTTCCGACGGCACAGCGTCGTGAAAACAGCACAAGCCCTGGGAACACCCGCAAGCACGGCAGCGGCCTCATCCCGCGGCCGCTGCCCGGCCCAGACACGCGTCCGGCGGAGACCTGAAACAGCAAACCCGGCGCGGGGCCGGGCTTGGTTGGGTTGTTTGGTGGGCGGTGAGGGTTTCGAACCCCCGACCCCGACAGTGTGAATGTCGTGCTCTACCCCTGAGCTAACCGCCCGAATTGTTGCGAGGCTCTCACCCCATCCCGGCCAACTTGTGGCCCATCCGCAAATTGCCTCGCTTTCAAGGTCAACACAAGCCCTTGATTTCAAAGGCCCATGCTGGTGGGCGGTGCAGGGTTCGAACCTGCGACCCCTGCCGTGTGAAGGCAGTGCTCTACCGCTGAGCTAACCGCCCTTGAAAGCGCAATGGCATCCGGGAAGCCCACGATTATGCCATGTTTTCTGCAGGCCCCAGAGCACGCCATTTGCAGGCGCCGCCGGCCGCCTTGTCGAGATCCACGAGCAGCTTGGCATGGGCTGCCGCCTCTGCTTCGCTGGCGCGCAACACCGGCAACTTGAACCGACTCAGGTCCCGGGTCTCGAGCGCAGCATGCCCATCCGAGCCACCACCGTCGCCGTGGTCATCCATCAGCAGCGCATCCTGCCCAACGGCGTCATAGC
>JBBIVU010000090.1:0-11665 GCA_037439585.1 Roseateles sp.
GTCTGGGCGCCGACGCCCGAGCGCAAGTGCATCATCAACCTGCCGTCCACCGTCGAGCACAGTACGCCCAACATCTTTGCGGACATGATCGAGTGGATGCACCGCCACCTCGAGCGCCGCGATGCCATCGTGCTGTCCGTCCACCCGCACAACGACCGGGGCACGGGCACAGCCGCCGGTGAGCTGGCCTTGATGGCGGGCGCCGACCGCGTGGAGGGCTGCTTGTTCGGCAATGGCGAACGCACCGGCAACGTGGACCTCGTCAACATCGCGCTCAACCTCTACACGCAGGGCGTGGACCCGCAGCTCGACTTCTCCGACATCGACGAGGTACGCCGCTGCGTCGAGCACTGCACGCAGATCCCCGTGCATCCGCGCCACCCTTACGTGGGTGACCTGGTCTACACGTCCTTCTCGGGCTCGCACCAGGACGCGATCAAGAAGGCTTTCTCCGCGCGCAAGGACGGCGACATCTGGGACATGCCCTATCTGCCTGTCGACCCCAAGGACCTCGGCCGCAGCTACGACGCCGTCATCCGCGTGAACAGCCAGTCCGGCAAGGGCGGCATCGCCTACCTGCTCGAAGCCGAGTACGGCCTGGAACTGCCGCGCCGCCTGCAGATCGAGTTCAGCCAGGTGGTGCAGCGCGTGATGGACGACGCCGGCAAGGAGCTGACGGCGGCTGACATCTACGCCATCTTCGAGCGCGAATACGGTATCGGCAACGCGTGCGCCACGGTGGTGCAGCCGCAGATGACCGAGGTGGCCGGCGGCGCCATGCGCCTGTCTGCCGAGGTGGTGCTGGGTGGTTGGATGGGCCATGTGCAAGGCGAGGGCAACGGCCCTATCGACGCCTTCGTCAACGCGCTGTCCTCGTGCCTGGACCAGGAGGTGCGCGTGCTGGACTACCACGAACATGCCATCGGCAGCGGGGCCGACGCCCGGGCTGTCGCGTATCTTGAAATTCGGGTGGGCGACCAGACGCGCCACGGCGTCGGCATGGATGGCAGCATCGTGCGTGCGTCCATGCAGGCGGTCCTGTCCGGCCTGTCGCGCGCGCCAGTGGCCGTGCCCCAACAACGCGAGGAGAACGTGCAATGACCGACAAACTCATCATTTTTGACACCACGCTGCGCGATGGCGAGCAGTCGCCCGGTGCCTCCATGACCCGCGAGGAAAAGCTGCGCATCGCCCGCCAGCTGGAACGCATGCGCGTGGACGTCATCGAGGCCGGGTTCGCGGCGTCGAGCAACGGCGACTTCGAAGCCGTCAAGGCCATCGCGGCAGCCGTGCGCGACAGCACGGTCTGCTCGCTGGCCCGTGCCAACGACCGCGACATCTCGCGCGCCGCCGAGGCCCTGGCGCCTGCCCAGCGCTCGCGCATCCACACCTTCATTGCGACCAGCGAACTCCACATGGAGAAGAAGCTGCGCATGACGCGCGAGCAGGTGCTGGACCAGGCCACGCTGGCGGTGCGCTTCGCGCGCAACCTGTGTGGCGACATCGAGTTCTCTCCGGAAGACGGCTACCGCTCCGACATCGACTTCCTGGCGCGCGTCTGCGAGGCCGTCATCAAGGAGGGCGCCGGCACCATCAACATCCCCGACACCGTGGGCTACGGCATCCCCGAGCTGTACGGCGACTTCCTGCGCCGCCTGCGCGAGAAGGTGCCCAACAGCGACCAGGCCATCTGGAGCGTGCACTGCCACAACGACCTCGGCATGGCCGTGGCCAACTCGCTGGCCGGCGTCAAGGTGGGCGGCGCGCGGCAGATCGAGTGCACCATCAACGGCCTCGGGGAGCGGGCGGGCAACTGCTCGCTCGAGGAAGTCGTCATGGCCGTCAAGACGCGGCGCGACTACTTCGGCCTGGACGTTGGCATCGACACCTCGCAGATCGTGCCGGCCTCCAAGCTGGTGTCGCAAACCACCGGCTTCGTCGTGCAGCCCAACAAGGCCGTGGTGGGTGCCAACGCCTTCGCGCATGCCTCGGGCATCCACCAGGACGGCGTGCTGAAGGCCCGGGACACCTACGAAATCATGCGTGCCGAGGATGTGGGTTGGGCGGCCAACAAGATCGTGCTGGGCAAGCTGTCCGGGCGCAACGCCTTCAAGCAGCGGCTGCAGGAGCTGGGCATCCAGCTCGACAGCGAGGCCGAGATCAACGCGGCCTTCCAGCGCTTCAAGGATCTGGCCGACCGCAAGAACGAGATCTTCGACGAGGACATCATCGCCCTCGTCATGGACGAGTCGGTCACGGCCGAGCAGGAGCACTTCCGCCTGCTGTCGCTGGCCCAGCGCAGCGAGACCGGCGAGCGCCCGCATGCCGCCATCGTCTTCGCCATGGGCGCGCAGGAGCACCGCGCTGAGAGCGACGGCAATGGGCCGGTGGACGCGACGTTGCGTGCCATCGAGTCCGTGGTCGCCTCGGGAGCCGAGATGCAGCTGTACTCCGTCAACGCCATCACCGGCGGCAGCACCGAGTCGCAGGGTGAGGTGACCGTGCGCCTGCAGCACGCCGGCCGCATCGTCAACGGTGTGGGCGCAGACCCCGACATCGTCGTGGCGTCCGCCAAGGCTTACCTGTCGGCGCTGAACAAGCTGCAGAGCAAGACCGAGCGCGTGGCGGCTCAGGGCTGACGCGCGCCTGAGGCCATGTGCCCCGAGGTGTGACAACCGTCACGCAGACCGGCGCCATCACGGCCAGCCTGGCATCTGGCTCGGAAATTCGGTCTTCCTTCCGGGCCAGGTGCGGCGTTGCAAGGTCAAAATTCTGAGCAAGGCTCACTTGCAGGCAGCGTGTGGGCATCGCCCAGTGGTGTTTCTCGGGCTGATACCGATACCCTGGTGCCCGCAGTCCGGGCCTACTGGAACCCGTTCACTTTGGCGTTGAAGTCAGCTGCAAAGCAGACGGGGCTGCGGCAAACCTTGGCGGATTTTCCCGGTCTGGGTGGAGGGTTGACTTGAGGAATGCTGCATAAGTTCTTGTCTTGTTGGTGTTTTTGGCGTCACTTACACTGGCGCCCACTGCCCTGGGGATCGCGTTGAAGACTTTTGCTGCAGCTTGTTTGACCCTGAGCCTGTTGGCTGCTTTGCCTGGCGTTGCGGCGGCAGTTGACAGCAAGCCCAAGGTCTCCAAGGCCAACGCAAAGGCCGTGCCGGCTCAAGCTCGCAAGGTCCGATCCGTCGTGCTGCGCAAGGCGGCGTTTGTGCCGGCGGTGCCCACCTTTGGTCAGGTGGCAGGCCTGCACGCAGTGGACGATCCGCTGGACCTCAAGTCCAGCGTGGCCTACGTGCTGGATCAGAACACCAACGAGGTGCTGTTCTCCAAGAACCCCCAGGCCGTGCTGCCCATTGCCTCCATCACCAAGCTGATGACCGGGCTCATCGTTGTCGAGGCCGGTCTGCCGCTGGACGAGAAGATCACCGTCACGCCGGAAGACATCGACACCGAGAAGAACACCGGCTCGCGTCTGGCCATCGGCACCACACTGACGCGCGGCGACATGCTGCATCTGGCCCTCATGAGCAGCGAAAACCGCGCTGCGCACGCGCTGGGCCGAAACTACCCGGGCGGCCTGGCTGCATTTGTCGAGGCCATGAATGCCAAAGCGGCCAGTCTTGGCATGTCCGACACGCACTATGTGGAGCCCACGGGGCTGTCCAGTCGCAACCAGAGCAGCGCGGCGGATCTGGCCAAGCTCGTGAACGAGGCCAGCCAGGTGCCGTTGCTGCGCGACCTGACCACCTCCCGCGAGGCGCGTGTGGCCCTGGGCAAGCGACTGGTGCAGTTCCGCTCCACCAACGGTCTGCTGTTCAACCCCCTCTGGGACATCGGTTTGCAGAAGACAGGTTTCATCAACGAGGCCGGCAAGTGCCTGGTCATGCAGGCTCGCATGGCAGGGCGCCAGCTGATCATGGTGTTCCTGGACTCCAGTGGCAAAGCGTCGCGGATTGCCGATGCCGAACGCATGCGCAAGTGGCTGGCCAGCCAGGGCGAAGGCATGGCACCGTCAGTCAAACTCTGATCTCACCTTTGACATGACCGCGCGGCGCCTCGGCGCCGCGTTTGCTTTCCGCCGGGCTGTCCCAGGCTCAGGTTCGGTGTCCCAGGGCTGACGAGATCTGTGCCGCTGTTTCCTTCAACCGCACCACCCAACTCTCTTCCAGCCGGTCGGCGGGCGCCGAGATGGACAGGCCAGCCACCAGTTTGGCCTGGTCGTCGTAGATGCCCACGGCCATGCAGCGCACACCCAGTTCCAGCTCTTCATCGTCGCGCGCGATGCCGCGCTGACGCACCATGGCGAGCTCGCGCTCCAGCGCGCCGATGTCGGTGAGGCTGTTGCGCGTGTGGCCGGCCAGGCCGGTGCGAGTGGCGTAGGCACGCACGCGCGGGCTGTCGTCACTGGCCAGGAAGAGCTTGCCCACCGACGTGAGGTGCAACGGCGCACGGCCACCGACGGCGCGCACGACCTGCATGCCAGAGCGCTCGGAGTACGTGCGCTCGATGTAGACGATCTCGTCGCCCTGTCGCACCGAGAGGTTGACCGGCTGGTGGGTGAACTTGTGCAGCTCGCGCATGGCCGGCAGTGCGGCGTCGCGCACGTCCAGCCGTGCCTTGACGAGGTTGCCCAACTCCAGCATGCGCATGCCCAGACGGTAGCTGCCGGCTTCCGGGCGGTCCACGTACCTTCCCAGGGTCAGGTCATTCAGAATCCGGTGGGCGGTCGAGGGGTGCAGGCCGGTGGCCTCGGACAGCGCCTTCAGAGACACCGGGTCTTGATGGCTGGCCAACACGTCCACAAGCGCAAACATGCGCTCCAGCACCTGGATGGCCGGGGTCTGCTGCGCCTCTTTGGATTTCATGCCGTCATTGTGAGGGAGATTGCCAGTGTTTTGCATGGCGAAAGTGAGCTTCGGCAGGTGGCATTTTTTGTTCGGGTTGCTGCTGGGCCTCGCCACCAGCGCGCCCAGTGCCCGGGCGGCCGAGCCGGCCCCGCCGGCTGGCGTCGCGGTCGAGGCGCACTGGGTGCGCTTGCCGCGCCTGTACGGGCGCATCACCGCCCGGGAGTTGGGCCTGGTCATCAACACGGCCGACCCGTACTCCGTGGCCGTGGGCGAGTACTACGCCCGGCGGCGGGGCATCGCGGCCGAGCAGGTCGTGCGTGTGCAACTGCCCGTGCGCGCCAGTCTCACGCGGGACGAATTCGCGGCGCTGGAGCAGGCCATCCGCAGCCAGATGCCTGAGCACGTCAATGGCCTGGCCTTGGCCTGGGTTCAGCCCTACGCGGTGGATTGCAACGCGCTCACCGGAGCCCTGGGCATCGGCTTGCAGCCCGAGATGTGTGCTTCGAGCTGTGCAGCGACGCGTGTGAGCCCGTACCCGGCGTACTCCGGTTCCCGCCCTTGGCCAGTTTTGGGCATGCGGCCCGCCATGCAGCTGGCCGCTCGCTCGGTGGCCTCGGCGATGGCGATGATCGAGCGCGGCATGGCGGCTGACCACTGACCACACGCTGGCGGCGGCGCCACCCGAAACTGCCGTGGCGTATCTGGTGGCCACACCCGATGGCGCGCGCAACGTGCGTGAGCGCCTCTTCCCGCCAGCCGGGCCGGTGCCGGGCGCGCCAGCATTGGAGGTCGCGCGGGTCAGGAGCGATGCCCTGCCTGCGATGCGCCACATCCTGGTCTACGAGACCGGGTTGGCCCGCGTGCCCGCACCGCCGGGCGGGGAGTGGCTGCCCGGTGCACTGGCAGACCACCTGACCTCGTTGGGCGGGCAGCTCGACAAGCCTGTGGGTGACGGCCAGATGAACATCCTCGACTGGCTGGAGGCTGGCGCCACAGCGAGCTACGGCACCGCCAGCGAACCCTGCAACCACGTGCAGAAGTTCCCGCATCCGCAGGTGCTGATCCAGGCCTACGCCCAGGGCGTCAGTGCGCTGGAAGCCTACTGGCGCAGTGTGCTGTGGCCGGGGCAGGGGGTGTTCGTGGGCGAGCCCCTGTCGGCGCCTTTCGCACCAGCCACCACGCCCTGAGCGGCGGCCAGGCCGGCCCGCACGGCGCCTTCGAGCGTGGCGGGGTAGGGCCCGCAGACGTAGTCGCCGGCTGCCCACAGCCCGGGTGCCACCTGGGCAGGTGGCCGTGCCAGGCCGGGCGTGCAGGCGAAGGTGGCGCGCTTTTCGGTCAGCACCTTGTCGATGACGGGCGGTGTCGCCCAGTGCAGCTCGCGTGTGGCCTGCGCCAGCACGGCCTCGGCGCACCCGCCGCGTGCCACCCAGGGCGCGGCGCCGCTGACGACGAAGGCGAAGCGGCCCGGCGCACCGCCGAGCTGGCCGTGGTCGAACACGAATTGCGCCGGGGCTTGCGGCCCTTCGCGCAGCGCCAGCATGGGTGAGGGCAGGGTGGTGCCGGGGCTGTGGAGGTAGACCGTGATGATGGGCTCGAAGCCCAGGCTGCGAGCTGCGGTTGCCCAGGCGGGGGCGATGTCGGCCGTCAGCCGCGCCGCCTCGCCGCTGGTGCAGGCCAGCACCACGGCGTCGAACGTTTCGCCATCGACCTGCCAGCCGGGTTTGAGGGACTGCACGCGGGTGCCCAGCCGCAACCGCTCCCCCAGCCAGCGGGTGGCGGGCTCGGCCAGCAGTTCGGACAGCGGTCGGCGCGGCAGCAGCAGGTCGGCGCTGCCGGCGCCGCTGAAGAGGGCATCCTTCAGCACCCGCAGGAAGACCCGGGCGCTGGCCTGCGGTGCGGGCGTGTTCAGCGCGGCCACGCACAGCGGCTCGATGAGGTCGCGCAGCACCTCCTGCGGCAGGCCGCTGCACAGCTGGGCGACGCTGAGCTCCTCGCCGCAGCGAAAGCCGCGTGCCAGCCAGCCGCCCGCCGCCGCCAGCAGGCGCAGCCGTGCCCCCAAGGGCCAGCCGCGATGGGCCAGCACGCCCCGGGCGAAGGCGATCAGCGGCGGGCCGGGGGGCAGTTGCAGGCCGGGATCATCGGGGTAGGGCAGCGACAAAGGCAGGCGCTGCAGCACGGCGTCGGTGGCAACGCCCAGGCGGCGCATCAGTGCCAGGCTGTCGCGGTAGGCGCCGATGAGGATGTGCTGGCCGTTGTCGTAGGCCGGCTCGCCAGCGACGCTGCGCGCGCGGCCGCCCAGCTGCGGCGCCATCTCAAAGACGGTGATGTCATGGCCGGCGTCGGCCAGTGCCACGGCGGCCGCAATGCCGGCCCAGCCGCCTCCAACGATGGCGACGCGGCTCACCGGCCGCGCCAGTTGGTTTTCATGGCGATCCAGAGCTTGCGCAGCGGCGTGAGTGCGATGCGCTGGTGCAGCACCTGGAAGTTCTCGCGCTCGATCTCCACCAGCAACGCGCGGTAGATGTTGGCCATCATGAGGCCGGGCTTCTGCGCGCTGCGGTCGGCCTCGGGCAGCAGTGCCAGGGCCTCGTCGTAGAGCTGGTGGGCACGCTCGGCCTGGAACTTCATCAGTGCCGTGAAGCGCTCGCTGTAGCCCCAGGGCTTGCTGCGCAGCAGGATCTCGTTGGCCTTCACGCCGAACTGCTGCAGTTCGTTCACGGGCAGGTAGATGCGGCCGCGCCGTGCGTCGTCGCCCACGTCACGGATGATGTTGGTGAGCTGCATGGCCAGCCCCAGCTTGTGGGCGTAGGCCACGGTCTGCGGCTCGGTGCGGCCGAAGATGCTGCTGGCCACCTCGCCCACCACGCCCGCCACCAGGTGGCAGTAGCGCGCGAGGCCGGGAAAGTCGAGGTAGCGCGTCTGCTGCAGGTCCATCTCGCAGCCCTCGATGACGGCGTTGAGGTGCTCGGCGCGGATGTCGTAGGCCTGCGCATGGGGCATCAACGCCTTCGTGACGGGGTGGCTGGGCTGACCGGCAAAGGCGCTGGCCACCTCCTTGCGCCACCACGCCAGCTTGGTGGCGGCCACGCCAGGGTCCTGCGTCTCGTCGACGACGTCGTCCACCTCGCGGCAGAAGGCGTAGAAGGCCGTGATGGCCGCGCGGCGGGGCGGCGGCAAAAAGAGGAAGGCGTAGTAGAAGCTGGAGCCGCTCGCGGCGGCTTTCTCTTGGACGTACTGTTCGGGAGTCACGGCGCGGTGCTCATGGTGCGCCCGCATTGTCAATGCTCGCCAGGCCAGGCTTGGCAGATCCCAGGCAGAAAGTGCAGGGCGGTGGACCAAGCTGTCGTGCCCGCGCGCCTCGATCTTGTCGAGGATGGCCAGCCCCCCTTGCACCACGAAGCGAAGCTCCCACCCGGCGCGGCCGGGCAGGCTCAGCGCCAGCGGCGCACCTTCCTGCATCAGCCCTCGGGCCCAACCGCACAGGTCGGCGATGAGGGCCCGGGCGGCAGGGCTGTCCCGGCAGGCCAGCACATCGGCGGCAGCCATGCCGTGGCGGGCCAGGTCGCCCTGCGGCACGTAGAGCCGGCCGTTGGGGCCGTCGCGGGTGAAGTCCTGCCAGAAGTTGATGAGTTGCAGCGCCGAGCAGATCGCGTCCGACCGCTGCAGCGAGCGGGCATCGCCCACGCCGTACAGGCCCAACAGCAGCCGGCCCACGGGGTTGGCAGAGCGGCGGCAGTAATCCAGCAGGTGCTCGCGGTTGCGGTAGACGGGCGGCGCCAGGTCTTGCTCGAAGGCGTCCAGCAGGTCGTGCAGCAGCGTGGCTTGCAGGCGCGGCAACTCGCGCGCCAGAGGTGTGAAGACACGTGCCCAACGCGCGGAAGGCTGGCGGCCGGCTTCGATGGCGCGCAGATCGGCGCGGTAGGCTTGCAGCGCCTGTGCCCGCTCGGCCGCAGAGGCGGGGCCTTCGTCGGCGATGTCGTCGGCCGTGCGGGCGAAGTGGTAGACCGCAACGACGGCCGGCCGTAGCGCGGGGGGGCACAGCCACGAAGCGACGGGAAAGTTCTCGTAGTGGTCGACGCTGCTCAAGCTTTTTCTCAAGTTCCGCTTGCAAATGCCCGGCGTACCAGCGAAATTTCGCGAGGTTTGACAGCAGTCACAGGCTCTGAATACATTATTGACCCGCCGGTCATTAAATTTGAAGCTGGCCACTTCACCTGCCGAGGTCTGCATGCCCCATCTCCCGCGTCTCGCGTCGCCCCTGTTGCTGGTGGCCCTGCTTTCGGCCTTGCTGTCGGGCTGCGGAAAACAACCCGCTGCGCCCGAGCCCGAGCGTGCGGTGCGCACGCAGCTGGTCAGTGCCGGCACGGCGAATGCAAGCCATGAGTATGCCGCCGAGGTCAAGCCGCGCATCGAGTCGCGCCTGTCGCTGCGCGTCAGTGGCAAGCTGTTGAGCCGAAGCGTCAATCTGGGCGATGCCGTGAAGGCGGGCCAGGTGCTGGCGCGCATCGATGCGCAAGATCTGAAGCTGGCTGAGGCCGCTGCCAGTGCAGCCGTGGCCGCCGCGCGCACCAACCGGGATCAGGCGGGCCAGGACTACAAGCGTTTCGTCGACCTGCAGCGCCAGGGCTTCATCAGCGCTGCGGAGCTGGAGCGGCGCGACTCTGCTTTCAAGGCGGCGCAGGCCCAGCTGGAGCAGGCCAAGGCCCAGGCCGACGTGCAGGGCAACCAGTCGGGGTACGCCCAGCTCATCGCGGACGTGCCCGGGGTCATCACCGGCGTTCACGCGGAGCCCGGCCAGGTGCTGGCTGCCGGCACGCCGGTGGTCAGCGTGGCGTTGGACGGCCCGCGCGACATCGTGTTCTCCGTGCCGGAGGACCAGGTCGGCCGGGTGCAGGCCGCGGCTGCCCAGGCGGGCGCGCTGAAGGTGCGCCTCTGGGGCAGCAACAAGACCTGGCCACTGACGCTGCGCGAGGTGTCTGCTGCGGCCGATCCGGTCACGCGCACCTTCCTCATCAAGGCAGACGCAGGCAAGCTGGATGTGAAGCTCGGGCAATCGGCCACCGTGCTGCTCGACCTGCCGCAGGTGGCGGGGGTGATCAAGCTGCCCGTGGCTGCGGTGCTGCAACAGGCGGGCAAGACCTCGGTGTGGGCGCTGGATGGCGCCACGATGACCGTCCAGCCCGTGGCCGTGCAGGTGGGTGGCGCGGATGGCAACGAGGTGGTCATCGCCGGCGGCCTGAGCCCGGGCCAGGAGGTGGTGGTGGCCGGTGTGCACGTGCTCAATCCCGGCCAGAAGGTCAAGCGCTACGTGCCGCCGCGCACCGTGACACCGGCGGCAGCTCCTGCAGCGCCTGCCGTCTCCCGCTGATCGGGGCCGCCCATGAGTTCCCCGATCACCCAACAGCCCCGCGTCGGTGGGTTCAACGTCTCACGCTGGGCGCTGGAGCACCCGGCGCTGACGCGCTACCTGATGGTGGTGCTGATGCTGATGGGCTTCGCCGCCTACTTCCAGCTCGGCCAGGACGAAGACCCGCCCTTCACCTTCCGCGCCATGGTCATCCAGGCCTTCTGGCCCGGTGCCACGGCCCAGCAGATGGCCGAGCAGGTCACCGACAAGATCGAGAAGACGCTGCAGGAGGTGAACCATGCGGACAAGATCCGCTCGTACACCAAGCCCGGCGAGTCGCTGACCATCTTCCAGGTCAAGGACAACACGCCGCCCAAGGAGGTGGCCGACCTCTGGTACCAGACCCGCAAGAAGATCGGCGACATGCGGGCCAACCTGCCGCAGGGCGTGCTGGGGCCGGTGTTCAATGACGAGTTCGGTGACGTCTACGGTTCCATCTACGCGCTGTCGGCTGATGGTTTCAGCCGCGAAGAGCTGCGCGAGCACGCCGACCGTGTGCGCCAAGCGCTGCTTCAGGTCAAGGACGTGGCCAAGGTGGAAATCTTCGGTGTGCAGCCGGAGAAGGTCTTCATCGAAGTCTCGCAAAAGCGCCTCGCGCAGCTGGGCCTCGATTTCACGCAGGTGATCAACCAGATCGGCGCGCAGAACGCAGTGGAAGGTGCGGGGGTGCTGAACGCCGGCAGCGCGAATTTCCAGATCCGCGTGCAAGGCCAGTTCTCCACGACCCGGGCGCTCGCCGAAGTGCCCATCCGTGCCATCAACCCGCAAACCGGCGTGGCCAGCCAGATGCGGCTGGGCGACATCGCCGACATCAAGCGTGCCTACGTGGACCCTCCCACCACCCTGGTGCGCCACCAGGGCAAGGAGGTGCTGGCCCTGGGTGTGTCCATGGCCAAGGGGGGCGACATCATCGCCATGGGCAAGGCGCTGGCCGTCGCGCTCAAGGCCATCGATCGCGACCTGCCGGCGGGTGTCCAGCTGGAGCAGATCCAGGACCAGCCCAAGGCGGTGACCAGCTCGGTCGGCGAGTTCGTGCATGTGCTCATCGAGGCCGTCGTCATCGTGCTGGCGGTCAGCTTCATTTCGCTGGGCCTGCACATCCGGCCCGGCTTCAAGTTCAGCATCGATGTCTGGCCCGGCCTGGTCGTGGCCATCACCATCCCGCTCGTGCTGGCCATCACCTTCGTGACGATGTTTTACTGGGGCGTGGGCCTGCACAAGATCTCGCTGGGCTCGTTGATCATCGCACTGGGCCTGCTGGTGGACGACGCCATCATTGCCGTCGAGATGATGGTGCGCAAGCTCGAAGAGGGCTACGACAAGATGCACGCCGCCACGTATGCGTACGACGTGACGGCCATGCCCATGCTGACCGGCACGCTGATCACGGCGGCCGGCTTTTTGCCCATCG
>JBBIVU010000091.1:0-11616 GCA_037439585.1 Roseateles sp.
TCTGCCGCGTCGATGCGGTAAGGCAGGCGCTGCACGACGGCCGCGTCACCCTGGGGCACGAAGGGCTCGGCCCAGGATGGCAGCGCCAGCGCGGTCGCCAGCACAGTCGCCAGGGCGGAGGCCAGCCCTGCCGTCCACCGGCCCCACCGCCAGGACGCGGGCAGCGGCTTCACAGCGTCTGAGGCTCGTCGGTGTCGCTGGCGGCCACGTCCACCGTGGGCAGTGTCAGTGCCTCGGAGGTGTCGTCGTCCGCCTTCTGCGCAGTGAGGTAACCCACCAGCGCGGTGGATGACGCCACGGCGCTGTCGGGCACGGCGGTGACGGTGGGCTGCGGCAGGGGCTGCGGGGGCGTGACGGCGCCCAGGTCGCTGCCACCGCCGCAGGCGGCCAGCAGAAGGGTGGCGCTGGTGGCCACCGTGGCGGTCTTGCGGGTCAGCATGGCGGCCTCCTTCACTTGGTGCCCGCGACGGGCGTGTTCAGGTAGGGGAAGGCGGGCAGCAGCGGCACCGTGGCCTGGTCCACCGCGTCGTGCAGCTTGAAGGCGGTGGCACCCAGCGGCACGGCCGAGGGCTTGCAGGCAGCGCCGAAGCCGAGCTTGTCGGTGTCGCCGTTGGCCATGCACAGGCCGCCCATCACGGCGACGAGAGAGATGTCCACGACGTCATCCTTGGGCCGGCGGCCGTTGGGGTAGCCGGCGTTGTCGCTGCCACCGGCCAGGATGTTGCCGACGATGCCCAGGCGGTTCTGCTGCGCGAAGGGCACGGGCGCGATGGCGGTGTTCAGGCGCAGCATTTCCGAGGGCGTCACGGTGGCGAGTTGGTTGACGCCCTTGATGCCGGTCAGGAAGGTGGTGACGAGGTCGTTGCGCGGGAAGTTGGTGGGCGCCGTGTTGGGCAGTGCGAGCGCGATCTCCAGCAGTGCGGGCAGCGTCGGGTTGGTCACGTAGTCGGCGAACTGGGCGTCGTCCTTGGGCTTGGACGAATTGAACTTGTCCTTGTCCTTCAGGCCGATGACGACCTCGTTGACCAGCGGCATGCCCAGCCGCGACACCTGCACCCAGGCGCCGCCAGCCTTCTCGGCCGTCTGGTGGCCGCTGCCCGGCTTGGGGTCGAGCAAGCGGCCCTGGCGCATGCTGGCGGTGGTCCACGCGCCGATGACGTCGCTGCCGGCACTCTTGAGGCAGTCCTTGTGCACTTCCAGCGCGAGCGTGGTGACGTTCTTGTCGGCCAGCGTGTTGGGCGCGGCATTGATGAGCGACGGGTCGGTGATGACGGAAACCGGCGCGTTGACGAGGTCGAAGATGGTGCCGAGGTTGACGGCGAAGGGGTCCTGGCGCTGGCCGACGAAAACCTTGGCCGGCGTCTGGCAGCCGGGAATGGTGATCGGGTAGACGTGCTTGGCCGCGTAGCTGGCGTAGTCGGCAATCGTCTTCTTACCGATGTTGTCGACGGGCTTGTCGAAGCTGGTGGCGCCGGTGGTGGCGTTCACCACGGCCTGGGCCGTGCCGCTGCGGCGGTCGCCGCGCACGACGGTGAGGGTGTAGCTCTCGTTGAGCTGCAGGTTGGCGTCCTTCACGCCGGACACCGCGCCCGACTGGATCAGCGGGATGCCCACCATCTTGCCGCCCACGTTCAGCTGCGTGCCGGCGCCGTTGTTGGACAGCTTGTTCTTGAAGCGGAACTGGAAGGTGAGGTCTTCCTTGGCGTCACCGGTGTTGTCGATGTGGATCTCGTACAGCGCGTTGGGGTCCAGCGCGAAGTAGTTCGGGCCGCCGTAGGCGTCCTGCAGCGGCAGGTAGTTGGCGATCAGCGTGACGAAGCCGTCCCGGCCGGTCTCGTAGCTGCGGAACATGTAGAAGTCCGACGCGTCCACCTTGGGCACGGTGGTGATGAACGGGGCTTCGCGGTGGCTGGAGGCCTGCGCGCCGAAGGCCAGGCAGAGCAGTGCGGCGCCCAGGGCGCTGCGGGTGAGACGTGCTTTCATCGGTGCATCCTGTGTGGCGATGCCGGAATGGCATCTGCCCACACCTACGCAGCACGTCGGCGGCTGGATGCAGAGGCCGCCAAAAACAAACTAGGGGGCTTCAGCCCAGCGTCACGCGTGCGAACTTGCGCTTGCCCACCTGCAGCACATGCTCGCCCGCCTCCAGCTTGAGGCCCTTGTCCGACAGCACCTCGCCCGAGCGGCGCACGCCGCCCTGCTCGATCATGCGCAGGCCCTCGCTGGTGGAGGCCACCAGGCCGGCGGCCTTCAGCAGCTGGGCGATGCCCATAGGCGCACCGGTCAGCTGCACCTCGGGGATCTCGTCGGGGATGCCGCCCTTGGCGCGGTTGTTGAAGTCGGCTTCGGCCGCATCGGCTGCCGCTGCGCTGTGGAAGCGCGCGGTGATCTCCTTGGCCAGTGCCACCTTGGCGTCCTTGGGGTTGCGCCCCCCCGCGATCTCGGCCTTCAGCGCGGCAATCTCGGCCAGCGACTTGAACGACAGCAACTCGTACCACTTCCACATCTGCACGTCGCTGATCGACAGGATCTTGGCGAACATGGTGTTGGCCGGCTCGGTGATGCCGATGTAGTTGTTCTTGGACTTGGACATCTTCTCGACGCCGTCCAGACCTTCGAGCAGCGGCATGGTCAGGATGCACTGCGGCTCCTGGCCGTACTCCTGCTGCAGGTGGCGGCCCATCAGCAGGTTGAACTTCTGGTCGGTGCCGCCGAGCTCCAGGTCGCTCTTCAGCGCCACCGAGTCGTAGCCTTGCATCAGCGGGTACAGGAACTCGTGCACCGAGATGGGCGTCTGGGCCGCGAAGCGCTTGGTGAAGTCGTCGCGCTCCATCATGCGGGCCACGGTGTATTTGCTGGCCAGCTGGATCATGCCGGCCGCGCCCAGCGGCTCGCTCCACTCGGAGTTGTAGCGAATCTCGGTCTTGGCCGGGTCCAGCACCAGCTTGGCCTGGGCGTAGTAGGTCTCGGCGTTGGCCTGGATCTGTTCCTTGGTCAGCGGCGGGCGGGTGGCGTTGCGGCCGGACGGGTCGCCGATCAGCGAGGTGAAGTCACCGATCAGGAAGATCACCTGGTGGCCCAGGTCCTGCAGTTGGCGCATCTTGTTCAAGACCACCGTGTGACCGACGTGGATGTCCGGCGCCGTCGGGTCCAGGCCCAGCTTGATGCGCAGCGGCACGCCGGTGGCGGCCGAGCGGGCCAGCTTCTTCGTCCACTCCGCCTCCGGCAGCAACTCGTCCACGCCACGGCGGGTGATGGCCAGGGCTTCCAGGACGGCATCGGTGATCGGGAATCGGGGGGCTTCGGACATGGCGTCTCGCGCAGCCCGTCTTTACACGGGCCGGGTGTTAAGTGGTTGATCCATCGGGGTAAACCGGCATGCCAGAGGCAGCCTTGCCGGTAGAATTTACCCTTCGCGTCGGCGTGTGTTGCAAGCACGCAACCGACCCTGGATTTTAAGGTGCTGAACCACAGCGCCCTCTCGCATGGAACCGGCCTGGCCGGGATGGCCCCTGCGACAACCCCGGAATCCCGAGCGTGACCGTTTTCCAGCAACGTTTTCAGCAAGTTCAAGCCGGCCTGCAACGCGCCGAGGCCTTTGCCGCCAAACACCCGCGCGCCCTCACGGCGTCGGTCGTCGGCCTGCTGAGCTGCTTCGCCGTGACGGCTTTCGGCATCGCCCCGCTGGCGCCTGACGCCGCCGAGCTGCCCAAGCGCACCCTGGTCGAAACCGTGGCAGCGCCCAGCATCGAAGCCCAACTGGACGAGCTGGCTGCGCACAGCATCGGCCTGACCCGCGCCGAAGCCACCCGCTCCAGCGACACACCCGACAGCCTGCTCAAGCGCGCCGGCGCTTTCGACCCCACCGCCGCCGCCTTCCTGCGAGCCGACCCGCTGGCCCGCCGCATCTTCCAGGGGCGCGCCGGCAAGATGGTCCACCTCACGGCCGACGCCTCGGGCCAGGTGCAGAAGATCGTCGCCCGCTTCCCCGCCGAGAAAGCCGAGCAGCAGGGCAGCCACTTCACCCGCCTGACCATCACCCGCGAAGGCAGCCGCTTCACCGCCCGCACCGAGACCGCCCCGCTGCAGGCCCAGGTGGCCCTGGGCAGCGGCAGCATCCGCACCTCGCTGTTCGCCGCGACCGACGATGCCAACATCCCCGACGCCATCGCCTCGCAGATGGCCGACATGTTCTCGGGCGACATCGATTTCCACCGCGAACTGCGCAAGGGTGACCGCTTCAGCATCGTCTACGAAACCCTCACAGCCGACGGCGAGCCCATCACCTGGGACGGCGGCGTGGGCCGCCTGCTGGCGGGCGAGTTCACAAACAACGGCCGCACCCACTCGGCGGTGTATTTCAAGGACAGCGCAACCGGCAAGGCCAGCTTCTACGGCTTCGACGGCCAGAGCAAGCGCCGCGCCTTCCTGGCCAGCCCCATGGAGTTCTCGCGCATCACCAGCGGCTTCGCGATGCGCTTCCACCCCATCCTGCAAACCTGGCGCCAGCACAACGGCGTGGACTACGGCGCACCCACCGGCACGGCCGTTCGCTCGGTGGGCGACGGCACGGTGGAGATGGCCGGCTGGCAGAACGGCTTCGGCAACGTCGTCAAGATCCGCCACGGCGGCGACCGCGAAACCGTCTACGCCCACCTGAGCAAGATCGACGTGAAGAAGGGCCAGCGCATCGAGCAGGGCCAACGTGTCGGCGCCGTCGGCATGACGGGCTGGGCCACCGGCCCGCACCTGCACTTCGAGTTCCACGCCGGCGGCCGCCTGATGGACCCGCGTGCCATCGCCCGCGCGTCCGAGGCCGTCACACTGCCGGGCTACGCCAAGTCGCAGTTCCTGCAGACCGTGGCCAGCGTCAAGACCCAGCTCGCCGTGGCCCAGACCATGGACGGCATCTCCGCCGCCGAATAAGGGCGCCGTGCCCTCGCTGTACCTGGGGCTGATGTCGGGCACCTCGCTCGACGGCACGGATGGCGTGCTCCTCGACGCCGACACGCTGGCTGTCACCGGTCACGTGCATGCCCCCTTCCCGCCCGCGCTGCGTGATGAGCTGCTGGCGCTGAACACCTCCGGCGACAACGAGCTGCACCGCGCCGCGCTCGCAGCGAACGCGGTGGCACGTGCGTATGCCGATGTGGTGGCGCAGCTGCTGGAAGCCACGGGCACGCCGCGCAGCGAGGTCGCCGCGATCGGCGCCCACGGGCAGACCGTGCGCCACCAGCCCGGCGGCTTCGACGCCTACACGACGCAACTGCTGAACGGCGCGTTGCTGGCCGAACAAGCCGGCATCGATGTGGTGTGCGACCTGCGCAGCCGCGACATCGCCGCCGGCGGCCAGGGCGCCCCCCTGGTGCCCGCCTTCCACCGCGCCGTCTTCGCCACGGCAGGCCAGGACGTGGCGGTGCTGAACCTCGGCGGCATCAGCAACCTCAGCCTGCTGTTTGCCGATGGCCGCACCGGCGGCTTCGACTGCGGGCCCGCCAACTGCCTGATGGACGGCTGGATCGCCCGGCACCAGGGCCAGGCCTTCGACGCCAACGGCGCCTGGGCCGCCACGGGCCGGGTGTCGCCCGCGCTGCTGGCCACGCTGCTGGCCGAGCCCTTCTTCGCGCTGCCCCCACCCAAAAGCACCGGCCGCGACCTGTTCCACCTGGGTTGGCTGCAGGCCCGGTTGCTGTCCGGCGTCAGCCCGGAAGATGTGCAGGCCACACTGCTGGAACTCAGCGCGCGCTGCGTGGCTGATGCGCTGACGGCGCAAATGCCGTCGGCAAGCTCGCTGATCACCTGCGGCGGCGGCGCGCTCAATGGCCGGCTGATGCAGCGGCTGGCCGACCTGCTGCCGGGCGTCGCCGTGGAGTCCAGCGCGGCGCGCGGCCTGCCGGTCGATCAGGTCGAGGCCGCCGCCTTCGCCTGGCTGGCCCTGTGCTTCAAAACAAAACGGCCGGGCAATCTGCCGGCCGTCACGGGAGCTGCAGGGCTCCGGGTGCTCGGGGCGCTGTACCCCGCCTAGTCTTTCAGACCGAGAAGCTCGACCCGCAGCCGCAGGTCGTCGTGGCGTTCGGGTTCTTGATGACGAACTGCGCGCCCTGCAGGTCTTCCTTGTAATCGATCTCGGCGCCCATCAGGTACTGCAGGCTCATGGAGTCGATCAGCAGCGTCACGCCGTTCTTCTGCATCTGGGTGTCGTCGTCATTCACAGCCTCGTCGAAGGTGAAGCCGTACTGGAAGCCGGAGCACCCGCCGCCTTGCACGAACACGCGCAGCTTCAGGTCGGGATTGCCCTCTTCGGCAACGAGGTCGCGCACCTTGTCGGCGGCGCTGTCGGTGAACACCAGGGGCACGGGGATGTCGGTCGGGGCGTCAAGCACTGCGCTCATGGCGGGCTCCTATGAAACGTACAGAAGGCAGATGTTGGGATTGTCTGCGCAAAAACAAAAGGCCGCGGTGAAGCGGCCTTTTGTGGAGTCGAGCAGCGATTAACGCTTGCTGAACTGCTTGCGGCGACGGGCGCCGTGCAGACCGACCTTCTTACGCTCGACTTCACGCGCGTCACGCGTGACGAAGCCAGCGCGGCTCAGTTCGGGCTTCAGCGTCGCGTCGTAGTCGATCAGCGCGCGGGTGATGCCCAGGCGCAGAGCGCCGGCTTGACCCGATTCGCCACCACCGTGGACGTTGACCTTGATGTCGAAGGCTTCGCCATTGTTCGTCAGCAGCAGGGGCTGCTTGGCGATCATGATGGACGTGCCGCGGCCAAAGTAGCTCTCGATGGGCTTGCCGTTGACGACGATCTGGCCCGTGCCCTTCTTGATGAAGACGCGAGCAACCGACGACTTGCGGCGGCCAGTACCGTAATTCCAATTTCCGATCATGGCCGTTCCTTAGATCTCGAGAGCCTTGGGCTGCTGAGCGGTGTGCGGGTGCGTGGGACCTGCGTAGACCTTCAGCTTCTTGACCATGGCATAACCCAGCGGGCCCTTGGGCAGCATGCCCTTGACGGCCTTCTCCAGCGCGCGGCCGGGGTGCTTGGCTTGCATGTCCTTGAACTTCGTGGCGTAGATGCCGCCAGGGAAGCCGCTGTGACGGTAGTACACCTTGTCGGTGGCCTTGTTGCCGGTCACACGGAGCTTTTCGGCATTGACGATGACGATGAAATCACCGGTGTCGACGTGAGGCGTGTAGATGGCCTTGTGCTTGCCGCGCAAACGGAGTGCCACTTCGCTGGCAACACGTCCGAGCACCTTGTCGGTGGCGTCAATCACAAACCACTCGTGCGTCACCTCGGCCGGCTTGGCGCTGAAGGTCTTCATGAGTTGCTTTCGCTGTGCCGACACTCCTGAACGAAGCGCCGGCAATGGATGGCTGAAACTTGAACCGGCTTCGGTGCTGTGTCTGATGCACAGCCTCTCGGCGCAGCACATCCAACCATTGCTGGCGGCGCGTGCCTCGGCTTCTTTCCCGCAGCCTTTTGACGGAAAAGCCCACGAGTGTAGCAGCGTCGCCGTTGAATGGAAAGTCTGCAACGCTGTACCCTTGCCAGACTGCACCGGCCAAGCCATGCCCACACCGCCTCAAGCCCCCAACGACCCGCCCGCCGAGCCTGGGGTGCCGTGGGATCACGAGCTGGCCGCGTTTGGCCCGGCACCAGCTCCGGCCGAGGCAACCGGCCCCCTGGCCAGCGCCCGCGCGGCGCTGGAACGCTTGTCCACCTGGGTGCCCATCCGTTCGCTGGCGCGGCGCCACCGCCATCGCATCGTCGAACACCTGCTGGCACTGACCCCCGAGGACCGCCACCTGCGTTTCGGCTACCCGGCGTCCGACGAACAGATCCGCAAGTACGCCCTCAGCTTGGACTTTGATCGCGACGAGGTGCTGGGCATCTTCAACCGCCACCTGCACCTGATCGCCATGGCCCATGTCGCCTACGGCCTGCCGCAACCTGGCGAACCCAGCCGCACGATGGCCGAGTTCGGCGTGTCCGTGCTGCCGCAATCCCGCAGCCGGGGGCTGGGCCGGCGGCTGTTCGACACCGCCGCCCTGCATGCCCGCAACCGTGGCATCGACACGCTGTTCATCCATGCCCTGAGTGAAAACCGTCCCATGCTGCGCATCGCCGCCGCGGCCGGCGCCCTGGTAGAGCGCGATGGCGGCGAGGCTGCAGCCTGGTTGCGCCTGCCACCGGACACCTTCGGCTCCCAGGTGGAGCAAGCGCTGGAGCGCCACCTGGGCGAGCTGGATTTCCAGTTCAAGCTGCAGGCGCAGGTGCTCAGCGACATCGTCGACAGCGTGGCGGAAGTGAAAGCGCATTTCGACAGCACCGGCCGCACGACCAGGGAATAGACCGCCCCCCTCAGGCCCGGGGGAATCCGGACTAGCGAGTACTCTTTTTTGGGGACGTTGCGCTACATTGCCCGACCATCGCGCCGAGGGTTTTGGCGCCGCTGGCCAACTCCTTGAGGGACATGCCCTACGCCGTCTATTGGATCGCTGCCCTGGCTGTTTGCGTGCTGGGTCTGGCCATCAGCCTGATCTGGGCCTTGCGGCGGCCGGCGTACGCCAACAAGGACTTGCCAGCAGAATGGTCGCTGACGGCACGGCCTGTGTTCACAGCCGACGAGCGGCGTGTCTTCCGGTTGCTGCGCGAGGCCCTGCCGCATCACGTGGTGCTGTCCAAGCTGCCGCTGGTTCGTTTCTGCCAGCCGACCGAGGCCAAGGAAGTGCGCTACTGGTTCGACCTGCTGGGCGCCTCTCACGTCACCTTCGCCGTCTGCAGCCCCAACGGCCGTGTGCTGGCCGCCATCGACCTTGACGGCGAACGTGGCGCCACGCCGCGCAACCTGCAGATCAAGCAAGCCGTCCTGTCAGCCTGCCGGGTGAGATACCTGCGCTGCGCGTTGGACCAACTGCCCAGCGTGGCCGAGTTGCAACTGCTCGTCCCCCAGGGCAGCAACCCGCGCGGCCCACTGCCGGCCCCCCCGCCCGTGCAAAGCCTCTCGCGCCGACGTGCCAACGTGGGTGAAGACGAATTCAGCAGTGACTGGGGCCAGTTCTCCCAGCCGCTGCCCCTGTGGCAGGACGCCAGCGTTTTCGCGGGTGCCGACAACCACAACGAGCGCTATGCGCGCGCCGCGGCACAACCGGCACCGCCCCAGGCGCACCGGTCCCCGCCATCGCGCAGCCTCGACACCTCGCGGTACGGCTCCCGCAGCCTGCCCGTGCTTCACGACGTCGATGACGATGCCATGATGGACGACATCGTCGGCATCGTCGTGGACGCCCCGCGTTACGCCACGCAGCGCCCCCGCCGCAGCTGACCCGCTCCGGCGACACTCGCCGGATGCCCCATGCGACCCCTGACCTCAGCTTCGGCGACCTGACGCCGGAATTCATGCTCGACGCGCTCGACGCTGCCGGACTGCGCGCCGACGGCCGCATGCTGCAGCTGAACTCCTTCGAGAACCGCGTGCTGATGCTGCACCTGGAAGACGGCGGCGCTGCGGTGGCCAAGTTCTACCGCCCGGGTCGCTGGAGCGATGCGCAGATCCTGGAAGAACACGCCTTCGCCACCGAGCTGGCGGCGGCTGAAGTGCCCGTCGCCGCCCCCTGGACGCTGGAGGGCGGGTCCACCCTCTTTCATCACCAAGGCCAGCGCCTGGCCGTCACCCCCCGCCAGGGCGGGCGCGGGCCGGAGCTGGAAGACCCCGAGGTGCTGCGCTGGATCGGCCGCTTGCTGGCCCGCCTGCATGGCGTGGGCCGCCAGCGCCCCTTTGCCGAACGCGTCACCTGGGCCAGCGCAGAACCCGCCCAAGCGGCACGCGACTGGCTCATCACCCACGGCGCCCTCCCACCGGAAATCGCCCCCCAGTGGGACGACGCTGCCCAGCGCTGCATCGCCGCCATCCGGGCCGCCTTCGACAGCCTGCCCGACCTGGCGCTCACCCGCCTGCATGGCGACTGCCACCCCGGCAACATCCTCTGGACGCCCGACCGCGGCCCGCACTTCGTGGACCTGGACGACGCCGTCACCGGCCCCGTGGTGCAAGACCTCTGGATGCTGCTGCCCGGCGACGCGGCCGCCGCCCGCCAGCTGCTCAACGCCGTGCTCGACGGCTACGAGCAGATCGCCGAGTTCGACGACCGCGAGCTGCGCCTCATCGAGCCCCTGCGCACGATGCGCATGATCCATCACAGCGCCTGGCTGGCCCGCCGCTGGGGCGACCCGGCCTTCCCGCTGGCCTTCCCGTGGTTCGGCACACCCAACTACTGGCACGACCAGGTGGCCAAGCTGCGCGAGCAGCTGGAGGCCATGCGCCCGCGAGACAGCGCAGCCCCGCTCGCGCGTGATGAAGACGAAGTGAACTTCGACGGCGACAGCTTCGCCTGAAGCCGTCCACGGCGCCCTGGCGCAGCGCGCGTGAGCCCCCCCGGCGAGCCGGCGGGCAGGCAGATGAACAGCCGAAAATACTGGATATAAATACAGTATTGTGGTCTCATGGAGGCTCCAGTTTCCTCCCTCGCCTCCGCTGCCACCACGGCCATGCTGCCCGTTTCTGCCCTCCCTGCCCCCAGCGCCTTGCCTCACTCCGGCCACCCGCCGTTGCGGGGCAGGCCGGGCCGGGCGGCGCTGGAAGACAACGCCGCCCTGCAAGCCCTCCACGGTCGGCTGTGGCGCGGCAGCAGCCTGGGCGCCACAGCCGACCCGACGCTGCCCAGCGGCTTTGCAGCGCTGGACGCCGAGCTGCCCGGCGGCGGCTGGCCGCTGCGGGCCGTCACCGAGCTGCTGACGCCACAGGCTGGCGCGCTGGAGTGGCGGCTGCTGGCGCCCGCGCTGTGTGCCTGGTGGGCGGCGCAGGCCGTGCCAGGCGCAGCTTCAGCGGCCGCCCCCCCCGCAGGCCGCAAGAGGCACACCGCCAGCCCGGTGCTGCGCTCGTTGCTGCTCATCAACCCACCGCACACGCCCCACCTGCCGGGCCTGCAGGCGCTGGGCCTGCCGCCCTCGGCACTGATCTGGGTGGATGCCGCCACGCCCGCCCAGCAGTTGTGGGCGGCCGAGCAGGCCATCAAGTCGCGCGTGGCCGTGCTGGCCTGGCTGCCCGAGGCACGGCCGGAACAGGTGCGCCGCCTGCAGGTCAGCGCGCTGAGTTCGGACGCGCCGGCCTTTCTCGTGCGGCCGGAGCGCGTGGGCCAGCAGTCCTCGGCCGCGCCGCTGCGGCTGGTCGTCAAGCCAGGCGAGGAATGGGGGCTGGATGTGCACCTGCTCAAGCGCCGTGGGCCTGCACACGAGGGCTGGCTGGCGCTTGCCGCCATGCCGGGCGCCGTCGAACCGCTGCTGACGGCGGCCAAGCGCCAACGCCAGCCCCAGGCAGTGGCTGCAGCGCCCCAACCCGCGCCGGCCCACCCACCTGCGGAGCGAACCGATGCGCTGGATCGCCCTGTGCTGCACGCCTGAGGCCCCCGCTGGTGACGCTGACGCCCTGGCCTGGCTGGCGCTGAGCTACACGCCACGCGTCACCCGGCTGGAGGAGGCCGTCGCCGCCGAGGTGTCGGCCAGCCTGCGGCTGTTCGGCGGCGCGCGGGCGTTGCGACAGAAGCTGCAAGCCCAGG
>JBBIVU010000092.1:0-11597 GCA_037439585.1 Roseateles sp.
GCGAGAACACCTCGTTGCTCTCACCAAAGACGCCATGGCAGGAAGCGCATTTGCTCTCCCAGATGTCCTGGCCCTGGCTCACGCTGCCGGCACCCTTGGGCAGGCCCTTGAAGTCCGGGCGGACATCGATGTCCCACGCCTTGACTTCGGCCGGTGTCGCCGGGCGACCAATACCGGGGTAAGTGGTTTGCGCCAAGGCGGTGGCCGTCGCCAACGCGCCCAGCAACGTGCCAACGAAAGGCTTACGAGAGCTGGACATTGCGCACCTCGCCGCTCTCTTCGACCAGCCAGGACTGGATCGCGTTGTTGTGATAGATCGACCGTGTGCCGCGCACCGCGCGCAGTTGCCGTGTGCTGGGCTGCACATAGCCCGTCTCGTCCATCGCGCGGCTCTGGATGATGGCCGGCTTGCCGTCCCATTGCCAGTCGAGCGTGAAGCGCGTGAGGCACTTGCTCATGACGGGATCCTGCAGGCGCGCCGTGCGCCAGTTGCGGCCGCCATCGGTCGTCACATCGACTCGCTTGACCTTGCCGCGCCCCGACCAGGCCAGGCCGCTGATCTGGTAGTAGCCCTTGTCGAGCAGCACCTGGCCGCCGGATGGCGTCGTGACGACGCTCTTGCACTCCTGCGTGCTGGTGTACTGGCGGTGCAGGCCACCGGGCATCAGGTCGATGTAGTGGACGGTTTCGTCCTTGGTGCCGTAGGGCTGGTCGCCCACTTCGAGGCGGCGCAGGTACTTGACCCAGCTCACACCCTGCACCCCCGGCACGACCAGCCGCAGCGGGTAGCCTTGCTCGGGCCGCAGCATCTCGCCGTTCTGCCCGTAAGCGACGAACACCTCACCGCTTTCCACGAGTTCCATCGGCACCGTGCGCGTCATGCTGGAGCCGTCCGCACCCTCGGCGAGCACGTAGCGGGCGCGCTTGTAGTCGACGCCGCAGAGGTCGAACAGCACGCGCAGCGGCACGCCGGTGAACTCGCTGCAGCTGAGCATGCCGTGCGTGTACTGGCAGGTGGGCACGGCCACGTTGCCCCATTCCATGCCGGTGTTGGCGCCGCACTCGATGAAGTGGAAACGGCTCACGCTTGGCAGCCGCATCAGCTCGTCCATCGTGAACACGAGCGGCTTCTTCAGCAGCGTGTCGTCGCTGCCGTTGATCATCAGGCGGTGCTTGGACGGGTCGATGTCCCACCAGCCCTGGTGATGACGCTCGAAGTGCAGGCCGCTGGGCGTGACGATGCCGAACAGCGATTGCAGCGGGGCGAAGGAGACCGACGCCTGGGTCGTCTGGGTCAGGCCCGGGCTCGGGCGCCGCTGCACGTTCGCTTCGTACTTGGAGGGCTTGCCGTAGCCTTCCGAAGCCACTGGCTGGCCCAATCCTTGGCTGTGCTCGGGCAGGGTGAGGATGTTGGGGTCCCCAGCCGACGACGTCTGCGCCGTCGCAGCAGCCGCGCCGCCGGCGAGTGCGGCGGCGAAGGCATGACGCACGAAGTCGCGGCGGCCCTGTTTGGCTTCGTCAATGACGGCGCGGACGCCGTCGGCATTGAGAAAGTTCTCAGGTGCCAGGCGCAGGCGGCCGGGCTGAGGGCTGGGGTGGGTCACGATGTCATCTCCCCCGAAGCGCGGCGAGTGCCGGCGGGTGTGATGCACGCGGTGGGCTGCGAGCACGGCATAGAAAGCCTTGTCTCCTGCGGCAGGCTCTGGGGCGCTGCCTTTGTTCATCTGTTCAGCGCGATGCCGCGTTGGCGTCGCGCTGGATGCTGCGCCGCCGCAACATCAGTCATTCGTTATATTAACGATTGCAGATTTGGTGAACCCTGGTGACAACCCTAGGCAATGCCGACGCGGATCAACTCAGCCCGAGAGCCTTCAGGCGCCGGTAGAACGTGCGTTCGCTGAGGCCGAGCGACTCCGCCATCTCACGCCGACTGAGCTGGCCATCCTGCACCATGCGGCGGATCTCGGCGTCGACGTCGCGCGCCGGCGCGGGCGGCGGCGGGCTGGCGGAGGTGGCCGGCGCGGCGGGCGGCAGCGGGTGAGGGCGCCCGTGCAACCACTCCGGCAGGTGCTCGGGGCGAACCACGCCGTCGTCCGCAAACAGCCGCGCACGCTCGAGCACGTTCCGCAGCTCGCGGATGTTGCCCGGCCAGTTGTGGGCCTGCAGCCGGGCCATGGCAGCGGGCTGAATCACCACTGTCGGGGCGGCCTTGCCTCCTCGTTGCAGGAATGAGTCCACGAGCAGGGGAATATCACCGGCACGCTCACGCAGCGGCGGCAGATAGATCGGGAAGGCGGCGATGCGGTAGTACAGGTCCTGACGGAAACTGCCCTCGGCCACCATCTGCTGCAGCGGCTTGTGCGTGGCAGCGACAAGGCGGAAGTCTGCCTGCTGGGTCTCGGTGGCGCCAACGCGCCGGAACGTCCCGGACTCGATCAGCCGCAGCAGCTTCACCTGCATGCCCAGCGGCACGTCACCGATCTCGTCGAGGAACAGCGTGCCGCCAGCTGCGGTTTCGACGAGACCCGGCTTGCGGTGCAGGGCTCCGGTGAACGCGCCCTTCTCGTGGCCGAAGAGTTCACTCTCGAAAAGTGTCTCGGGCAGGCCGGAGCAATCGACGACCACGAAGGGGCCGTCATGACGATCACTGGCCTCGTGCACGGCCCGCGCGAACAACTCCTTGCCCGTGCCCGACTCGCCTTGCAACAGCACGGGCAACTGAGAGCGAGCCACGCGCTGGACCGATTCCAGCGCGGTGTTGAAGGCCGGCGACCGGCCCACGAGCCCAGCTTGACTCGCGCGCGCCGACGCATGCTTCACCGTGGTCAGCCGTTCGACGTAGGCCACCACTCGGCGCTCGCCGTCGAGGATGGGGCGCAGTTCCACGTCCACATGTTCCGGGCCACGCGGTGTGTGGTGGATGTGCAGCACGCGATCGGGGCCCTTGAGTTCGAACGCGCGGCGCATCGGGCAGTGTTCGCCGGCCTGGTCGCAGGGCACGTCGTAGTGGTGCGAGACGCGGAAGCACTTGTGGCCGAGGTAGGGGCGGTCTGCCGTCCCGAATTGGCGCTGGTAGGCCGTGTTCGCCGCGAGGATGTTGTAGTCCGGGTCCAGCACGATCATGGGCTGCGCCTCGTGTTCCAGGTAGGACACCAGGGCTTGAACTTGCGGTGTGGGCGTGGGTGGAATGGGCATGACGTTGGGGAGGCGGTGAACTGCCATCTTCTGCCATCTTCTGCCGTGGCGGGCATGTCTACGGCAGATGACAGTGGGTCAATCGGGCTTGCAGTTCGGAGTGCTCGATTTGGTTTCTGTTTCAAATCAATCGCTTAGGCGCCATCGCGGCCGTTCAGATCGTCCTGGCACGGCTCTTGATCATGCGGAGGTACATGACCACCCGCAACTGCCATGCCACCCCGGCTCAGGCAGTCAGTGACCAGGAGACCTCCTTGAGCACAACCCCGACGACGGCCGCCTCGGCCACTGCCACTCGCCTCCAGGTGGAGGGATTCTTCGACCCGGCGACTTGGACGGTGAGCTATCTCGTGCTGGACACCCAGACGATGCAGTGCGCCCTGGTCGACAGCGTGCTGGACTTCGACCCCAAGTCCGGTCGGACCGGCACCGCCAGTGCGGACCGGCTCATTGCCCGCGTGCAAGAGCTCGGCGCCCACGTGCAGTGGATCCTGGAGACCCACGTGCATGCCGACCACCTGTCGGCCGCGCCCTACCTGCAGCAGGCACTGGGCGGACGATTGGGCATTGGCCAGAACATCACCACCGTCCAGGACGTGTTTGGCAAGTTGTTCAATGCCGGGCCTGACTTTGCACGGGACGGCAGTCAGTTCGACCACCTTTTCAAGGACGACGAGGCCTTCACCATCGGCGGCCTGCAGGCGCGCGCGCTGCACACCCCCGGCCACACGCCGGCCTGCATGACTTATGTGGTGACGGCAGGCGAGGGCGCCGATGCCGAGATCGCCGCCTTCGTGGGTGACACCCTGTTCATGCCGGACTACGGGACGGCTCGGTGCGATTTCCCTGGTGGTGATGCCCGCCTTCTGTACCGGTCGATCAACAAAGTGTTGAGCCTGCCACCGGCCACGAAGCTCTACATGTGCCATGACTACCAGCCTGGTGGTCGTGAGGTGCAGTTCATCAGCACCGTGGCGGAAGAGCGCGCCAGCAACGTGCATGTGCGCGACGGCATCAGCGAAGACGCGTTCGTGGCCATGCGCAATGCCCGCGATGCCACGCTCGGCATGCCCACGCTGATCCTGCCGTCAGTGCAGGTCAACATGCGTGCCGGCGCCTTGCCGCCCGCCGAAGACAACGGCGTGCGCTATCTGAAGATTCCGCTCAACGCGGTCTGAGTTCTCGCACCCACAACACGGAGACAACCATGGAACTCAAGACCCTGACACCTGAACTGGCCGTTGCCGCCCAGATCCACGCGCCAGACCTGCAGGAGATCGCCAACGCAGGCTTTCGGACGGTCATTTGCAATCGCCCGGATGGCGAAGGCAATGACCAGCCGGTCTTTGCCGAACTGCAGGCGTCGGCCCGCGGCCTGGGCATCACGTTGCATTACCTCCCGGCCGAGTCCGGAAAGGTGACCGATGAGCAGGGGCGCCAGTTCGGCGCACTGATGGACGCGAGCCCCAAGCCCGTGCTGGCCTTCTGCCGCACCGGCATGCGCTCGACCACCATGTGGGCGCTGTCGCAGTCTGGCCAGCGACCGTTGCCTGAGATCATCGAGCGGGCCTCACGTGCGGGCTACGACCTCAAGGGTGTGGTGCGCCGGCTGGTCAATGGCGGCAAGACGCCGGTTGAGGTGGCTGACGCGTCGCATGAGGTTGTCATCATCGGCGGCGGCGCGGCGGGCATTGCGGTGGCATCGAGCCTGTTGGCTCGACAGCCCGGCCTCGACATCGCGATCATCGATCCGGCCGACGTTCACTACTACCAGCCGGGCTGGACCTTGGTGGGCGGCGGCGTGTTCGACGCAGCGACGACGGCTCGGACGATGGCGTCTGTGCTGCCGAGAGGTGTGCACTGGCTGAAGGCTGCAGTTGCCGCCTTCGAGCCCGAGCGCGACGCTGTCATCCTGGATGGGTGCCGCGTGGTCAAGTACAAGCAGCTGGTGGTGTGCCCCGGACTCAAGCTCGACTGGCATGGCATCGAGGGTCTGGTCGAGACCCTGGGTCGCAACGGCGTCACGTCGAACTACCGCTACGACCTGGCACCCTACACGTGGGCGCTGGTTCAGCAACTGCGTGGTGGTCGCGCCGTGTTCACCCAGCCGCCCATGCCCATCAAGTGCGCAGGCGCACCGCAGAAGGCGATGTACCTCTCCGCCGATCACTGGCTCCGCACGGGCGCGATTCGTGACATCGACATCCAGTTCTGCAATGCCGGCGCAGTGTTGTTCGGGGTCGCCGACTATGTGCCTGCGTTGATGCGCTACGTGGAGACGTACGGCATCCATCTCAACTTCGGCCAGACGCTCACCGCGATCGACGGGAGCGCTCGAAAGGCGACCTTCAGCATGGCGAATGCCGATGGCAGCAAGACGATGGTGGTTCGCGAGTTCGACATGATTCACGTCGTCCCGCCGCAGAAGGCGCCGGACTTCATCCGCGTGAGCCCGCTGTCCGATGCGGCGGGCTGGGTCGATGTGGACCCGGCGACGCTGCGTCACAAGACCTACGCCAACATCTTCGCGCTGGGTGATGCGTGCAACACCAGCAACGCCAAGACGGCGGCCGCGGCTCGCAAGCAGGCACCGGTCGTGGCGCACAACGTGCTCGCTGCCCGTGGCGCCGCCAAGGGCGAGGCACGCTACGACGGCTACGGTTCCTGCCCCCTGACCGTGGAGCGCGGCAAGATCGTGCTCGCCGAGTTCACCTACGGTGGCAAGGTGGCGCCGAGCTTCCCGAAGTGGCTGATCAACGGCACGGAGCCGTCACGCCTGGCTTGGCTACTCAAAGAGCGCATCCTGCCGCCGCTGTATTGGGAGGGCATGCTCAAGGGTCGCGAGTGGCTGGCAGAGCCGGAAATGGTGGGCTGAGCGTGGATGTCACAGCCCTCAGTCTGCTGATGGGTGCCGCGGTGGGCGTCGTGTTGGCGCTGACCGGTGCCGGCGGCGGCATCCTCGCGGTGCCGCTGCTGGTGTTCGGCTTGCATCTGCAGATGTCGCAGGCGGCGCCGGTCGGGCTGCTCGCCGTCGGCCTGGCAGCCTCGGTGGGTGCACTGCTCGGACTGAGAGAGGGCGTCGTTCGCTACCGCGCAGCCCTGTTGATCGGGCTGACGGGCATGTTGATTGCGCCACTGGGCGTGCGGCTGTCGCACCTGTTGCCGAACGGGCCCGTCATGGCGCTCTTCGCCTTGGTGTTGGGCTGGGTGGCCTGGCGAAACCTGAGTCAAGGTCGGCGTACCGCCGACGCGGTTCAACCGCGCAGTCGACCTGTTTGTGCGATGAACCCGGCCACCGGGCGGCTCTCATGGCGGGCGCCGTGCACAGCAGTCTTGTCGGCAACCGGTGCGCTATCTGGCCTGCTCAGCGGGCTGCTCGGCGTCGGCGGTGGATTCGTCATCGTACCGATGCTCGGAGGCTTCAGCGACGTACCCACGCGCGGTGTGGTGGCCACGTCGATGGCGGTCATCGCGCTGGTCTCCATCGGCGGTGTTTTTGGCGCCGCGACGCAGGGCGGGATGAACTGGGGAATTGCTCTGCCGTTTGCTGCCGGTGCTGCCGGTGCACTCGTGGCTGGGCGGCAAGTCAGCCAACGCTTGAGCGGTACACGGCTTCAGCAGGCTTTTGGCATTCTGGCAGGTGGCGTCGCATTGGCGATGCTTTACCGATCCTGCATTTCGTGAGGTCTGACGAATAAGAAATCTTGTGTGTTGGCGCTCCATCTTTCCTGTGGTCGCGAGCCCACCGCAGCATGGAGCCTTGGTGCATCTCCTTCATCGCGACAGCTTGCAGCTGATGCATAGCCATGTCGCCAAATGCGCAGGCGATTGCATCTGTCAGGCCAGGTCAATCAATACGGCAATGCAATGCGGACGGTTGGCAACTTCCGTTCTGAACCACATCTGCTCACCGCCACCACCAGCGATGGTTTCAGTTGCATGGGGCGGTGATCTGGCGATGGGGGCGTTCCGCGACGCGGCAATGACTTTTTGCGCACGGTCCAACGCTGACGCGGGCTCGGCTCGATAGCGTTACTCGGTCTTGCGCCCGCTGTATCAATACATCGAGGGGATGGGGGGCGTGGCCGTAGACCTGCTGAGTTGTCAACCGTTGGGCTGAGCTACTACCTGTTGAGATACTTGAAATATCCTACTTGGCGCTTGGCGGTGGTGACGGAAAAGTGATTGCGAACAATGACTTGGACGGATTCTTGGCCTTGCCGGCGTACGCGTTCATGCACGATCAGTGTACGCGTTCATGCATGAACATCTCCGGCGTCCCGCTTCGCTGACTGCTGGCCGCGACAATGTGCCGCGAACGCGTTCATGCATGAACAACCCAGAGTTATCCACATCGCTGTTCTCGCCGTGGAACCGCTGGCGGGCTGGGCCGAAGTTCCACCCCGGTCTCTGTCATCTGAACCCTTGCTTCGGGATACAGCAGCAGTACGTCGCGCAGCGCCGGCCGTAGGCGGGCGGTGGCGCTTCTCAGAGCGGCGGCGTTCCCTTCAGGAGGCTGAATCCCGATTTGCGCGAGCAGTGCAGACCAGGGCAGGCGCACTGGCCGGCGCAGTGAGTTGAGCCGGTAGGTGAGGAACATGTACAGGTCGAGACGGACTGTGGATCTCGTAGCCGCCACTGCCCGCAGGTCGATCGGCACCGCGTGCTGGGTGCATTCCAAGAAGTATTCCTCCGGCACCAGCAGTTGGCCGAGGACAAGGTCAGCCGAGCCATTTCGCAAGCACTCGCCGAACAACGGCCCTTTGCGTGCGACAAGATGATTCTCGAACTTCGGCGGTGAATCGGCTCGTTTGATTTCGATGAACAGACTGCGGCAAAGGCGGTCCAACTGATTGGCGTACCGCACGATGCTGCCGCCGTCGCCGCGACTTCCGCGAATGCCCAGGGATCGGAAGAAGGCCGACTGGCTTGGTGCCAGGTCGATGCACCTGCTCTTTGTTTGCACGATCCGGGTTGAGATCCAAATCAGCCAGATACGGGCGACGTGACCGTATGGCACGCCCAACGCCGGGTCGCTGACGATGCGGAGCTGTCGCCGGCCACCGTCGCGCTCGTAGACGCTGGTCACCGGCTCCGTGTGGGGAAGACCCAGCAGAGCCAAAAAGCTGGGCACGTATCCGATGGCACCTTCCTGAATCGCAGGTACACCGCAAATGCGCTTGTGCGCCTCCTCGATACCGAGGGGCCGGGCCAGCGGGAAGTGAGGGTGCCGTTCTTTGTCGCGTGCCGCGATCACATGGCGCCTGCAGCCATCCGACGCGCGATGGTCTCGGCCTTGGTCGGCCGACCGCGTTTGCGTGTCGCTACGTTCAGGGCGGGCGTGATGCTGGGCTGGCGGCCCGATGCGTGGGTATCGATGTAGTCGGCGAGATCCACTAGGCGCACGTACCAGCGTCGGCCTTGCTTGAAGCATTTCAGACGGCATCGGCCGGCGCTCAACTCATTGAGCAGGGTCTGATGTGCGCGGGCGCATTCCCTGGCCGCATCGACGAGATCGACGACGGCCGGATACCGGGTGGAGAGGAGCGAGAGGGTGCGAGATTCCTGGCCAGAAGGGGCCGTTGAAGCGTTGAGGTTGGGCATGACGAAGACGGACGAACACAACACCGCCGGCAGGTCCGAGGACCCGGCATGCGTCGGTACGACGAGCGGTGGGCGGGGTGTCAGGCCCGGTGCTCGAAGCGTGGTGAAGCCGGCGGCTACCAGCCGGCTTCGGCGTCTTCTGCTCGCGCAGGCGTAATGCCTGGCGGCAGCGTCATACCCTCGGTGAGGCCCGAGGCGTCAGGTCGCAGGGTGCGGGTTCAGGAGGCCCTCCAGGTAGCTTCAGAAGGTTCCTGCGCGTACAGCAACGTCGCCAGTTTATGCAAGTAGGCCATGTATAAGAATTCGCGCGCTGACGGCGGAGCGACCGCCGCTCTCTCCGCCATTTTTCCGCCACTCAGACCGGTTGCACCGGTATAATCTGGGTTGCTTGAAGCGAGCTAAGTGCTTGATTTTCAAGGGAAAGCAGTGGCTTTCCTACGTGCCGGAGCGCCTTGACATGGTGGGGGTCGTTGGTTCGAATCCAATCGCGCCTACCAAATTCTGAAGTTGGAAAGCCCTCAGTCGCAAGACTCGAGGGCTTTTTCTTTGCGCGTTTTACACAAGCCGTGCCCCAGGTAAACCCGTCCGAAGTCGCGGCCGCCGCCTGCCTAGAATTTGTTGCACTGCACAGGAGACTTCCGCATGGCGACTGCCCGCAAGAAAGCGGCACCCCCGAACGAGCAGGCCGGCGACGCCAAGCCTGGCATCCGCATCCTCAAGAAATACCCGAACCGCCGGCTCTACGACACCCAGACCAGCAGCTACATCACGCTGGCGGATGTGAAGCGGATGGTGCTGGAGGGTTTGGATTTCGAGGTCCACGACGCCAAGACGCAGGAGGACCTGACGCGCTCCATCCTGCTGCAGATCATTCTGGAGGAAGAGACGGGCGGTGTGCCAATGTTCTCCACCAGCTCCCTGGCGCAGATCATCCGCTTCTACGGCCACGCGATGCAGGGCGTGATGGGTGGGCTGCTCGAGCGGCAGATGCAGGCCTTCACTGACCTGCAATCGCGCTTCACGGAGCAGACGCCCGGAGGCATGCCGTTCACGCCCGACGCTTGGACCGGTCTGATGGGTGGTTATGCCGAGCAGTCCAAAGCGCTGATGAACCAGTGGCAGGAGCAGCTCAAGCAGGCGGGTGTGATGTTCCCGTTCGTGCCGAAGAAGTAATTCGGTCGCGACATCGCCGAAAATGTGGCGATGAAAGAAACGACCACCTCCGTTCCGAAGATTGGTTTCGTGTCCCTCGGCTGCCCGAAAGCCCTGACCGACAGCGAACTGATCCTCACCCAGCTGCGTGCCGAGGGCTACGAAACCTCCAAGACCTTCGCGGGGGCCGATCTGGTGATCGTGAACACCTGCGGCTTCATCGACGATGCCGTCAAGGAAAGCTTGGACACCATCGGGGAGGCTCTGGCCGAGAACGGCAAGGTCATCGTCACCGGTTGCCTGGGCGCCAAAGCGGGTGCCAGCAGCAGTGATGCCGGCAGCCTGGTGCGAGAGATCCACCCCAGTGTGCTCGCCGTCACGGGCCCCCACGCCACCCAGGAGGTGATGGACGCGGTCCACACCCACGTGCCCAAGCCGCATGACCCCTTCGTGGACCTGGTGCCAAGCTACGGCATCAAGCTCACGCCCAAGCATTACGCGTACCTGAAGATCAGCGAGGGCTGCAACCATCGCTGCTCTTTCTGCATCATTCCCAGCATGCGCGGTGATCTGGTCTCGCGCCCGATCGGCGACGTGTTGAATGAAGCCCGTGCGCTGTTCGAGAGTGGCGTGAAGGAGTTGCTCGTCATCAGCCAGGACACGTCCGCCTACGGCGTGGATGTGAAGTACCGCACCGGTTTCTGGGACGGCAAGCCGGTCAAGACCAAGATGCTGGACCTGGTGGCGCACTTGGGCGAGATCGCCAAGCCCTACGGTGCCTGGGTGCGGCTGCACTATGTCTACCCCTACCCGCATGTGGACGAGGTGCTCCCGCTGATGGCCCAAGGCCTGGTGCTGCCTTACCTGGACGTGCCCTTCCAGCACGCCCACCCCGACGTGCTCAAGCGCATGAAGCGCCCGGCCAACGGCGAGAAGAACATGGAGCGCATCCTGCGCTGGCGCGAGGCCTGCCCCGAGCTGGTGATCCGCTCGACTTTCATTGCCGGCTTCCCCGGTGAAACGGAAGCCGAGTTCCAGTACCTGCTGGATTTCATGCAGGAAGCCAGGATCGACCGTGCGGGCTGCTTTGCCTACTCGCCCGTCGAGGGGGCGAGCGCGAACCTGATCGAAGGGGCTTTGCCCGACGAGGTGCGTGAAGCGCGCCGGGCTCGCTTCATGGCTGTCGCGGAACAGGTGTCGGCTGCCAAGTTGCAGGCGCGGGTGGGCCAGACGCTGCAGGTGCTGGTGGACTCGGCCCCGGCACTGGGTCGCAAGGGTGGGGTGGGGCGCTCATACGCCGATGCGCCCGAGATCGACGGCACCGTCAAGATCCTCCCGCCAGACAAGGCCAGCAAGACCATGAAGGTGGGCGATTTCGTGCGGGCCCGTGTGGTGGCTGCCGATGGGCACGATCTGGTGGCGAGCCTGGTCTGATGAGCAAGCGCGCACCCAGCACCACCTTGATCCACCACCCCTACCGGGCGCCCGGCGGGTGGGAGGCCATGCCCGTGCCCGTGGCCAAGGCATCCACCGTGCTGTTCAAGGACACGGCCGACCTGCACAAGCCCCGCCCGCGCGACGGGCGGAGCTACCGCTACGGCCTGCATGGCACGCCCACCAGCTACACGCTGGCCGCGCGGCTGGCG
>JBBIVU010000093.1:0-11567 GCA_037439585.1 Roseateles sp.
TTGCCACCGGCGTCTGCATCGGCCACGCGCTGCACGGCATGCGGGTTGCCCATGGACACGACCCCCAACTCCACGCCTTCCAGCGGCCAGAGCTCGAAACCGTTTTCGATGCGCGGCGCCAGGCCGGCCGGGTCGAAGGGCAAGGCTGCCGGGCTGAACACCGGTGCCCCCATGTCCACGGTCACGCGGCCATCGTCCTGCAGCTTCAGCCGCAGGCGGCGGTTCATGGTGTCGACGCTGATCTCGCGCTTGTCGGTCAGGCCGGCGTCGACGACATAGCGCACGAAGCAGCGCGAGCCGTTGCCGCAGTGCTCCACCTCGTCACCGGTGTTGTTGAAGATGCGGTAACGGAAGTCCGCACCTGCATCCCGGCTGGGCTCGATGACGAGGATCTGGTCGCAGCCCACGCCAAAGCGCCGGTCGCCCAGCTGGCGCATCTGCGCCCGCGTCAGCGCGAACGGCTCGCGGGTGGCGTCAATGACGACGAAGTCATTGCCCGCGCCGTGCATCTTGGTGAAGCGCAATTTCATGGCGTTGGATTATCGGGCGCGGCACCAATGTCGAGCCCGCGCGGCTGCTTGTACCGGTGGTAGCCCCACAGGTATTGCCCGGGTGCGCGACGGATGAGGCTTTCCATGGCGGCATTCACCGTGGCAGCCGCAGCTTCGGCGGGCATGCCCGGCGCGATCTCCGGCGCCGGCAGCACGTGCACCACAAAGCCGCGCCCGCCAGGCAGGCGCTCGCCCCAGATGAGCAGGAGCGCCGCGCCGGTTTGCTGCACGAGGCGGGCAGCGAGTGTCATCGTGTAGGCCGGGCGGCCGAAGACCGGTGCCCACACGCCCAGGCCGTCGGGCGGCACCTGGTCGGGCAGCAGGCCGATCACTTCCCCCCGGCGCAGGCCGCGGAGCATCTGGCGCACGCCCGCCAAAGAAGCCGGCGCCGTGGCCAGGCCCGGGCGCTCGCGCGAGCCGGCCATCACCTCGCGCAGGCTGGCCTGGCGCGCTGGGCGGTACAGCACCGTGATGGGAGCCTCAGGCGTGGTGAAGCGCTCGGCGATCGCCTGGGCGCAGATCTCGAAACAGCCCAGGTGCGGCGTCAGCACCACCAGACCGCGCTTTTCGGCCAAGGCGGCAGCCATGAGCTCGCTGCCTTCCCAGCGCAGCGTCTCGCCCACGGGCTTGCCGCGCTGACCCACCCACAGCCAGGGCAGCTCGGCCGCCATGCGCCCGGCCGCAGCGATGGCCGGCCGGGCCCGTTCCCAGGCGATGCCGGCCTGGGCCACATTGGCCTGGAACCGGCGGCGGTAGGTGGCCGACCCCAGGTAAACCACCCAGCCCAGCGCCGCGCCCAAAGCGTGCAAAAGCGCCAAAGGCAGCCGTGATAACAAGCGAAAGACCAGGGCCATGTTTCCTATAATTCGCGAATCGCCGAGTTACTGAACTACTTGCGGGGCGATCCACAAATCCCGCTAAAGCGTTCGCCGCACCTCCTGGAGCCATGGCGACGCCGTCAACCAAGCAACCGGAGTTTAAAAGTGGCAAACGACTTTCTCTTCACGTCCGAATCTGTTTCCGAAGGACACCCCGACAAGGTGGCCGACCAGATCTCCGACGCCATCCTCGACGCGATCTTCGAGCAAGACCCGCTCTCCCGCGTGGCCGCCGAGACGCTTTGCAACACCGGTCTGGTGGTGCTGGCCGGCGAAATCACCACGCAGGCCAACGTCGACTACATCCAGGTCGCACGCGACACCATCAAGCGCATCGGCTACGACAACACCGAGTACGGCATCGACTACAAGGGTTGCGCGGTGCTGGTGGCCTACGACAAGCAGAGCAACGACATCGCCCAGGGCGTGGACCGTGCCAGCGATGACTACCTGAACCTCGGCGCCGGTGACCAGGGCCTGATGTTCGGCTACGCCTGCGACGAAACGCCCGAGCTGATGCCCGCGCCGATCTACTACGCGCACCGGCTGGTGGAACGCCAGGCCCAGCTGCGCAAGGACGGCCGCCTACCCTTCCTGCGCCCCGACGCCAAGAGCCAGGTCACCATGCGCTACGTGGACGGCAAGCCCCACAGCATCGACACCGTGGTGCTCTCCACCCAGCACGCGCCCGAGTACAGCTTGGGTGACCGCATGACGGACGAGTTCTACGAGGCCATCCGCGAGGAGCTCATCAAGCCCGTGCTGCCCAAGGACTGGCTGACGGCCGACACGAAGTACCTGATCAACCCGACCGGCCGCTTCGTCATCGGCGGCCCGCAAGGCGACTGCGGCCTGACAGGCCGCAAGATCATCGTGGACACCTACGGCGGCGCCTGCCCGCACGGCGGTGGCGCGTTCTCGGGCAAGGACCCGTCCAAGGTCGACCGCTCGGCCGCGTACGCCGCTCGCTATGTGGCCAAGAATGTCGTGGCTTCCGGCCTGGCCCGCCAGTGTCAGATCCAGGTCGCCTACGCCATCGGCGTGGCCCGCCCGATGAACGTGACGGTCTACACCGAGGGCACCGGCGTCATCCCTGACGAGCAGATTGCCAAGCTCGTGAACGAGCACTTCGACCTGCGCCCCAAGGGCATCATCCAGATGCTGGACTTGCTGCGTCCCATCTACGCCAAGACGGCCGCCTACGGCCACTTCGGCCGCGAAGAGCCCGAGTTCACGTGGGAGCGCACCGACAAAGCTGCTGCCCTGAGGGCAGCAGCCGGCCTGTAAGGCCGAGGCGCTGCGCGCTGCGGCAGGCCTGTAGCCCCCCAGCGAAGCCCGCTTGGCTGGCCTCCGGCGCAGGCTCGCTTCGCGCAGCGAAGTGAAATGAAGGGCCGGGAAACCCGGCAGCAAGTCGGCGCACCTTCATCCCCAAAAAGACACCGCCACCACGGGCGGTGTTTTTCCTTGTGCCACCCCGAAGGCCTGGCAGTAGAGTCAACGCACCAGCGCCGTGCATCCGTCCACGGCTGCTGTGCGCCGAACGACTTCGGAGGTGGTGATGAAAATGCAATCCCTCAGGATCGGTACCCGACTCGCCCTGGGCTTTGGCCTCGTGCTGCTGCTGCTCGTGGTGGCCCTGGGGCTGAGCTACCGGCAGATCGGCGGCGTCAGGCCGCACATCGACCAACTGGTGGAACTGCAGCGGCGGCAGGACATGGCCCAGCAGTGGCGCACCCAGACGCAACTCAACGTGACGCGCACCGACGCCGTCGCACGCGCCGGAGGGGCGGGGCCAGTGGCCGACTTTTTCTCGCCGCTCATCAAGAGCACCAGCACCAAGATCACCGAGCTGCAGGACAACCTCACGCGGGCGGTGGACACTGACCGGGGCAAGAGCCTGCTGGCCGACATCGCGGCGTCTCGCAAGACCTACGTGGACATCCGCAACCAGGTCTTTGCCCAACTCAAGGCGGGTGAGACCGACACCGCGCTGCAGACCCTGGAAAGCCGGATGCGCCCAGCCTCCGAGGCTTACATCGCTGCCATCAGTCGCATCACGGATTTCGAGGCGGAGCGCGTGCGCGCCGAAACGCAACAGGTCCTGGAGGAAGCCCGCCAGACGCAATTGCTGATGCTTGTCATCGCCGCCGCCTGCCTGGCCTTGGGCATCGCGGCCGCCTGGCTGATCACGCGCTCGGTCGTGGGGCCGCTGCGCCGGGCCATCCACGAAGCGCAGAAGGTGGGCCAGGGCGACCTCTCCAGCGTGATTCAAAGCAGCGGCGCGGACGAAACGGCCCAGTTGACCGAGGCCCTGGCGCAAATGCAGCAGGCGCTGCGCCATCTGGTGGGCTCGGTGCGCGAGAACGCCAACGGCGTGGCCACGGCCAGCAGCGAGATCTCGCTGGGCAGCAACGACCTGTCA
Organism: Roseateles sp.; assembly: GCA_037439585.1. Taxonomy (GTDB): domain Bacteria; phylum Pseudomonadota; class Gammaproteobacteria; order Burkholderiales; family Burkholderiaceae_C; genus Pelomonas. The sequence goes on from JBBIVU010000093.1 coordinate 3,852, forward strand.
GCCCGCACCGAACAGCAGGCGAGCGCCATCCAGCAGACGGTGGCGTCGATGCAGGAGCTGTCCGCCACGGTCAATCTGAACGCCGACAACGCCGGCCAGGCCGATCAACTTGCGCACGATGCCAGCGAAGTGGCCCGGCAAGGCGGCGAGGTGGTGGGCGAGGCCGTGCTGCGCATGAAAGGCATCGAAGAGAGTTCGCGCAAGATCGGCGACATCATCGGCACCATCGACGCCATCGCGTTCCAGACCAACATCCTCGCGCTGAACGCAGCCGTCGAAGCCGCGCGTGCCGGTGAGCAGGGGCGCGGCTTCGCCGTGGTGGCCAGCGAGGTGCGCATGCTGGCCCAGCGCAGCGCCGACGCGGCCAAGGAGATCAAGACCCTGATCAGTGACAGCGTGGAACGCGTGGAGCAGGGTGCGGCCCTGGTGAACAGCGCAGGAGAGACGATGGCGCAGGTGGTGGTGGCGATTGGCCGCGTGGCGGCCATCGTGCGAGAGATCAGCTCGGCCAGCCGCGCGCAGAGCAGTGGCGTCAGCCAGGTGGGCCAAGCCATCTCGCAGATGGACCAGACCACGCAGCAAAACGCTGCGCTCGTCGAGGAAAGCGCCGCGGCGGCCGAGAGCCTCCAGCACCAGGCAGAAGAACTCGTGCGGCTGGTGTCGACCTTCCGGACCTGAACGGACGCCCCTCGGGCGCCGATACCGCATCGATAACGCTCCGATAACGCACGGCCGGATAACCTGCCAGCGGCGGTCACCAGGCCGGTGCGCCGCAACAGGAGACGCCATGACAACGTTCTGCTCCACCGTCCGCCTGCACCTGTGTGCTCTGGCGCTTGCAGCCGCTTCGATGGGGGCTGCGCATGCTGCCGGCCCCACCGTCTTCGGCACCGGCGTCGATGGCAGCGGCCAGCCGCTGGCCACGGGCGCGGTCGATACGCACTTCACCGTCACCGGCGGCGGCTACACAGCCGCGCCGACCTATGCAGTGAATGACGCCGAGAACTACCTGGGCTACTGGATGGCGCCCAGCAGCACGTCCAAATGGATCACGCCCCTGGTCAGCAACGGCGCGGGCGGCTCGGTGGCGGCGACGCAGTTCACCTACACCACGCAGTTCGACCTCACGGGATGGCTGCCTGCGTCCGGTTGGCTGAAGGGCAGCGTCGCGGCGGACAACAGCATCTCGAGCGTGCTGATCAACGGCCAAGACATCGGCTTCACCAGCAGCGGCTACAGCGGCTACAGCAGCTTCAGCAACTTCACCATCAACAACGGTTTCGTGGCGGGCCTCAACACGCTGTCCATCGTCGTTTCCAACCAAGGGGGCCCCTCAGGGTTGCGCGCCGAGTTCTTGACGGATTTCACGGCTGCCCCGGTGCCGGAGCCCACCTCGGCCGGCCTGCTGCTGCTGGGCCTGGTGGGTGTGGGCCTGGTCCGCCGGCGCCGCAGCTAGGGCCCGTCAACACCACGGGTGCGGGCGCTAAACCGACACCCCCCGCAGCGCGTCGTCCAGCACCTCCACCCAGTGCCTCACGGGCTGGGCGGTACCGCTCTGCAGGTGCTGGATGCACCCCACATTGGCCGACACGATCTGCTCGGCCTGCAGCGGCGCCAGGGCGGCGAGCTTGCGGTCGCGCAACTGCTTGGCGAGTTGCGGCTGAAGCACCGAATAGGTCCCTGCCGAGCCGCAGCACAGGTGGCTGTCGGTCGGCGCACAGCCGATGGTGAAGCCCAGTTCGCGCAAGGCGACCTCCACGCCACCCTTGAGCTTCTGGCCGTGCTGCAACGTGCAGGGCGGGTGGTAAGCCAAGGGCCCCGGCTTGGCCTTCAAGCGGGTCTTCAACATGGGCACCAGGTCGGGCAACAGTTCGCTGAGATCCTTGGTGAATTCGCTTATGCGGCGCGCCTTGTCGGCATAGGCCGGGTCATGAGCCAAGGCGTGGCCGTACGCCTTGACCGTGGTGCCGCAGCCCGAGGCGTTCATCACCAGGGCTTCCACCCGCTCACCCGGCCCGGCCACCAGCGGCCACCAGGCATCGATGTTGCGGCGCATGTCGTCCAGCGCGCCGCCGTGGTCGCCCAGGTGCTCGCGGATGGCCCCGCAGCAGCCGGCGCCGTCGGCCACCACGGTCTGGATGCCGGCGGCGTCCAGCACGCGGGCGGTGGCACTGTTGATGTTGGGTGCCATGCCCGGCTGCACACAGCCCAGCAGCAGCAGCACCTTGCGGTTGAGCTGGCGCGTGGGCCAGTCGTGCGCTGTAGCGGGGGGCTTGGGCGGGACCTTGTCCTTGAGCGATGCCGGCACCAGCGGGCGCAGAGCCTGGCCCACACGCAGGGCGGGCTTGAACAGCGGTGAGGTCAGGCCTTCCTTGAGCAGCCAGCGCACACGACGTTCGCCGGCCGGGCGCTCCACCTTGGCGTCCACCACCCGGCGGCCAATGTCCACGAGGTGCCCGTATTCCACGCCCGAAGGGCAGGTGGTCTCGCAGTTGCGGCAGGTCAGGCAGCGGTCCAGGTGGGCCTGCGTCTCGCGTGTGGGCGTGATGCCTTCCATCACCTGCTTGATGAGGTAGATGCGGCCGCGCGGGCCATCCAGCTCGTCACCCAGCAGCTGGTAGGTCGGGCAGGTGGCGGTGCAGAAACCGCAGTGCACGCAGCGGCGCAGGATGGCCTCGGCCTCCGCGCCGTCGCGGGTGCCAACGAATTCAGGGGCGAGGTTGGTTTGCATCAGACGAAGAAGTGAAAAACGAGAGGCATGAGCAGCGAGGCCAGCACCACCTGCACGCCCAGGGCCAGACTGGCGTAGGCGCCGGCATCGGCGTCCACCTGCAGCGCACGCGCTGCACCCAGGCCGTGGGCGCAGGTGCCCAGCGCGAAGCCACGCGCCACCATGGGCTGCACGCCGATGAGGTCGAACAGGTACTTGCCGCCCACGGCGCCCAGCATGCCGGTGAGCACGGCGAACACGGCCGCGAGTGCAGGGATGCCCCCGATCTTCTCGGCGATGCCCATGGCCACCGGCGCGGTGACGGACTTGGTGGCCAGCGACGCGACCAGATCTTTGGGCAGACCCAGCGCCCAACCGATGGCCACCGCGCTCAGCGACGCCGCCGCACCGCCGGCCAACGCCGCCACCAGGATGGCGCCCCAGCGCCGGCGCAGTTCCTCACGCCGCTGCCACAGCGGCCAGGCCATGGCTACCACGGCGGGCCCGAGCAGGAAGTGGATGAACTGCGCGCCGGAGAAATACGTCGGGTACGGCGTGCCGCTGGCCAGCAGCACGGTGGCCAGCACCGCCACGCTCCAGGGCACCGGGTTGGCCCAGGCGGCGTGGTCGAGCCGCCCATAGGCCGCGTGGGCCAGCACATAGACCGACAAGGTGACCGTGAGGCCGAACAGCGGTGTGGCGCTGAGGTAGACCCAGAGCTGGACGAAGTCCTGCATGTCAGTGCCGCTCCTCGCGCGCGAGGAAGCTGCGCAGCACCCAGGCCGTGACCGCCAGGCCCAGGCCAGTGGACAACACCAAGGCCAGCAGCAGGCGCAGGCCGAACTCGCTGATGAGGTGCAGGTGCGTCATCACGCCCACACCCACCGGCACGAAAAGCAGCGACAGGTGGGCCAGCAGCCCCTCGGCCGCCGGCTGTACCGCCTGACGCAGCGGCACCCACTGCAGGGCCGCCCACATCAACAACAGGCCCAGCACCGGGCCAGGCAGGGGCAAATGCGTCAGCCGCACCAGGGCCTCGCCCAGGGCCTGGGCGATGAGCAACAGGGTGAGGCCGCGCAGCAGGCCCATGCTCAGAGCCTGGGGTACAGGCGGCCGGGGTTGAAGATGCCGTGCGGGTCGAACGAGGCCTTGAGGCGGCGGTGGATGGCGGCCAGCGGCGCCGACAACGGGGCAAATGCACCGGGCGATTTGTCCAGCGCACGGAACAGCGTGGCATGACCGCCCACGCCAGCCGCAGCCTCGCGAACGGCGGCGGGCTCCATGGGCGTGACCACCCAGCGCTGGGCGCCGCACCACTCGATGAGCTGCTCGCCGTGCAGCTTGAGTTCCGGCGCGGTGCCGGGCACGGACAGGCGCCAGAGCCGGGCGCCGCCCGCCACCGCACGCTCGGCGCCGATGAAGAACTCGTCGCTCTGATCGCGCAGGCCGGTCCAGAAGGCGTGGGCCAGGTCGTCGGGGATGCGGTCGCCACCCATCCGTGTGATGGCGGCCTGCACGGCGGCTTGTGCGCCGGCCAAGCGCAGCACCAGCGCACCGTCCCACCAGGCACTGGCCTCGATGGGCAAGGGCTGGCCACCCCAGGTGTTCAAGGCCTTCAAGGCATCGGCCTGGGTCAGGTCAAACCGCAGCGTGGCCGTGGCCGCCGGCAGCGGCAGCACCTTGAGCGTGACCTCGGTGATCAGGCCCAACTGGCCCAGCGACCCCGCCAGCACGCGGCTGACGTCAAAGCCGGCCACGTTCTTCATCACCGTGCCGCCAAAGCTCAACAGCTCGCCAGCGCCGTTGATGACGACGGCGCCCAGCACGTGGTCACGCGCCGAGCCGAGCGCGGCGCGGCTGGGGCCGGAGAGGCCCGCCGCCACCATGCCACCCACCGTACCTCGGCCCTTGAAGCGTGGCGGCTCGAAGGCCAGGCGCTGGCGCTGCGCCGCCAACACGGCCTCCACCTCGGCGATGGGCGTGCCCGCCAGCGCGCTCAGGTAAAGCTCACTGGGCTCGTAGGCGGTGATGCCCGTCAGCGCCAGCGTGGACAGCGTCTCGCCCTGTGGGGCCTCGCCGTAGAAATCCTTGCTGCCGTGGCCGGTGATGCGCAGCGGCTGGCGGGCGTCGCGCAGCTGCGCTTGCAGGTCGTCGAACTTCAAAACCGCTCCAGCTCGGGAAAAGCCAGCAGGCCGCGCTTCACGTGCATGCGGCCGTACTCGGCGCAGCGGTGCAGCGAGGGAATCTGCTTGCCGGGGTTCAAGGTGCCGGCCGGGTCGAACGCGCTCTTCAGCGCCAGCATCTGCTCGCGCTCCTCGGGGCTGAACTGCACGCACATCGAGTTGAGCTTCTCGACGCCCACGCCGTGCTCGCCGGTCACGGTGCCACCGAGTGCCACGCTGCGCTCCAGGATCTCGGCGCCGAACAGCTCGCAGCGGTGCAGTTGGTCGGGGTCGTTGGCATCGAACAGGATCAGCGGGTGCAGGTTGCCGTCGCCCGCGTGGAAGACGTTGGCGCAGCGCAGGCCGTATTTCTTTTCCATCTGCTGGATGTCCAGCAGGATGGTGGCCAGGTGCTTGCGCGGAATCGTCGAGTCCATGCACATGTAGTCGGGGCTGATGCGGCCGCTCGCCGGGAAGGCGTTCTTGCGGCCGCTCCAGAAGCGCAGGCGCTGGGCCTCGTCGGCGCTCGCCTGCACGTCCGTCGCGCCGCTGCCGCGCAGCACGGCGGTCATGCGCTCGATCTCCTCGGCCACCTCCTCGGGCGTGCCGTCGCTCTCGCACAGCAGGATGGCCTCGGCCGTCAGGTCGTAGCCGGCGTGGACGAAGTCCTCCACCGCGGCCGTCATGGGCTTGTCCATCATCTCCAGGCCGGCCGGAATGATGCCGGCGGCGATGAGCGCGGCGACCGCATCGCCGGCCTTGCGCACGTCGTCGAAGCTGGCCATCAGGCAGCGCGCGAGCTGGGGCTTGGGCACCAGCTTGACGGTGACTTCGGTGACCACCGCCAGCATGCCCTCGCTGCCGACGACGAGCGCCAACAGGTCCAGGCCCGCGGCGTCCAGCGCCTCGCTGCCGAACTCGATGGGCTCGCCCTCCACCGTGAAGCCGCGCACCCGCAGCACGTTGTGCAGCGTGAGGCCGTACTTCAGGCAGTGCACGCCGCCGCTGTTCTCGGCGATGTTGCCGCCGATGGTGCAGGCGATCTGGCTGCTGGGGTCGGGGGCGTAGTACAGGCCGTGGGGCGCGGCAGCCTCGCTGATGGCGAGGTTGCGCACGCCGCACTGCACGCGGGCCGTGCGAGCGTAGGGGTCGATGGCAACGATTTTGTTGAACTTGGCCAGCGCCAACGTGAGGCCGGCCTCGTGCGGCATGGCGCCGCCCGAGAGGCCCGTGCCGGCGCCACGCGCCACCACCGGCACACCCAACGCGTGGCAGGCCTTGAGCACGGCGCCCACCTGGGCCTCGGTCTCGGGCAGGGCCACCGCCAGCGGTCGCTGGCGGTAGGCCGTGAGGCCGTCGCATTCGTAGGGCGTGGTCTGTTCCGACTGGTACAGCAGCGCGTGGGCCGGCAGCACGGGGGCCAGCGCCGCCACCAGTTGCTGCAGGCGGGCCTGACGGTCCAGGCCGGGGTCAATGCCGGGGTCTCGAAGCGGAGCGTTCATCGCAGCGTGTTTCAGGTCCAGGGCCAATGGCGACCGACTGTAGCCCGCTCAGCGCACCAGCAGGGTGAATGGCCACACATAGGCCTGCATCGTGATGAACACCCCGACCAGGCAGGCCAGCGCGATGGAGTGGAAGAACACGTAGCGCAGGATGGGGCCCTCGCCGTTCTCCCAGCGCGTGGCGGTGGAGGCCACCACGATGGACTGCGCATCGATCATCTTGCCCATCACGCCGCCCGAGCTGTTGGCCGCGCCCATCAGGTTGGGGTTGAGGCCCAGCTGCTCGGCCGCCACCTTCTGCATGCCGCCAAAGAGCACATTGCTGGCGGTGTCGGAGCCCGTCATGGCCACGCCCAGCCAGCCCATCAGCGTGCCAAAGAAGGGGTACAGCACACCGGTGTTGGCGAAGGCCAGGCCCAGCGTCGTGTCCAGGCCGGAGAAGCGCGTCAGCGTGCCCAGGGCCAGCATCAGCACGATGGTCAGCAGCGAGGTGCGCACCAGCCACACGGTCTGGCCGAAGCACTTCAGCAGGCCGCCGAAGCGATAGCCCATCACCAGGCCGCCGACGATGGCCGCCAGCAGGATGCCCGTGCCGGTGGCGGACAGCAGACCGAACACGTACTCGGCGGCTTCCGCCGTGGGCTTGGGCACCACAGGCGCCACCTTCTCCACCAGCTTGTGCAGGCCCTCGATGGGGAACTTGGGCGCGTAGATGCCGTTCAGCGCGACCTTGGTGGCGGGCAGGCCCCAGACGAAGACGAACAGAGTCAGGATGACCCAGGGCGTCCAGGCCTTCACCACGGCGGCACGCGGGTGCACGGTGGTTTTGACGGCTGGCTTGGCCTCGCCGCCATCGTGTTCATGGCCGCGCAGGGACACCGAGGTCCACAGCGTCTTGGGCTGCCAGAACCGCAGGAAGCCCACCAGCGCCACCATGGAGCACATCGCTGCGATCACGTCCACCAGCTCGGGACCGATGAAGTTGCTCACCAGGTACTGCGGGACGGCGAACGACAGCCCCGTGACCAGGATGGCCGGCCAGATCTCCCACATCGCCTTGCGGCCGGCGAAGGCCCAGATCAGCCAGAACGGCACCAGCAGCGAAAAGAAAGGCAGCTGGCGGCCGATCATGCCGGACACCGCCATCAGGTCGTAGCCGTGCACCTTGGCCAGCGTGATGACCGGCGTGCCGAGCGCGCCGTAGGCCACGGGTGCCGTGTTGGCGATCAGGCTCAGGCCCGAGGCGGCCAGCGGCGAGAAGCCCAGGCCGATCAGGATCGCCGCGGTCACCGCCACCGGCGTGCCGAAGCCGGCCGCGCCCTCGAAGAAGGCGCCGAAGGCG
>JBBIVU010000094.1:0-11539 GCA_037439585.1 Roseateles sp.
CATCGTGCCACACCACGGCGGCGTCATCGCCCGCATCCAGGGCGACGGCATGCTGGCCGTGTTCGGCCACCCCGAGGTGCGCGAGGACGACGGCCGCCGCGCCACCGAAGCCGCGCTGGAGTTGCACGCCGCCGTGCGCGGCCTGCAGCCGCCCGGGCCGCGACCCGCCGGTTGCGCAGGCCTCACGCTGCACAGCGGCATCCACGCCGGCATCGTGCTCGTGAACGAAGGCGACCAGATGCGCGGCCGCTTCGAGCTGCTGGGCAACGCGCCCAACATCGCAGCGCGGCTGTCCGAGGCGGCCAAGGCCGACGAAATCATCGCCAGCGAGGAAAGCCTGGGCCTGCAAAGCCAGTTCTTCGAGACCGGCCCGCGCTTCAGCCTGCAACTGCGCGGTCGTGCCACGCCATTGGCGGCCTACCGCGTGCACGGCCGCGCCGCCGTGGGCCGGCGCTTCGAGGCCAGCGTGCGCCGAGGGTTGGCCCCCTTCGTCGGCCGCTGCCGCGAACTCGCCATGCTGGACGACGCACTGGCCCGCATGCTGAGGGGCCAAGCCGTGTGGCTGAGCCTGCGCGCCGGCGCAGGGGTGGGCAAGACGCGGCTCACCGAGGAATTCCTGCGCCAGGCCGCAGACCACGCCGACCAGGCCGTGCAGATCCACCGCGGCTACTGCGAGAGCTACCTCAGCGCCGAGCCTTTGCAGCCCTTCCTGCAGATGCTGCGTGCGCTGGACGGCCTGCATGACGCGCCGCCCGAGCTCTTCGCCGCCCAGCAAAGTGGGCCCGCGCAGCGGGCCGACACCCTGCTGGCCCTGCTGCTGGCCCTGGCCCGGCGCACACCCCAGCTGGTGTGCATCGACGACCTGCAGTGGGCCGATGACGCCTCGCTGCGCCTGCTGCACCGGTTGCGCGCCACCGCGCAGGCCCAGGGCCTGCCGCTGATGCTGCTCACCGCCAGCCGCCCGGCGTCGGGTGCCACGGCACTGCCGGATGCCAAAGACGGCGACGCCGAAATCATCGAGCTGCCGCCCCTCACCGAGCTGGAAGCCGCCCGCGCCGTGCAGTTGCTGCTGCCGCAGACCGACCCCTTCATCGCCTCCGAGGTGCAGCGCCACGCCGGCGGCAACCCGCTGTTCATCGAAGAGCTGTGCCACGCCGCCGCCGACAGCGCAAGCGGCCTGATGGAGGGACAGAGCAGCGCGGCCTGGCTGGCGGCGCTGGTGGAGTCCCGCGTGGGCCGGCTGCCGCCCGGGCAGGCCCGCCTGGTGCGTGTGGCGGCCGTGATCGGCAACGTCATCCCGGTGTGGCTGCTGGAAACCCTGACCGGCTGCGGCGAGCGCCACCCGGACGTGCTGGCCCTCGCCGCACAAGACTTCATTTTTCCCGACCAGCGCCCCGGCCTGCTGCGCTTCAAGCATGGCATCACCCGCGACGTCGTCTACGAAGCCACCGGCCTGCACGAACGCCAGGCCCTGCACCGCCACATCAGTGCCGCGCTCAGCGGCCACGGCGACGCGGCCGACCAGCTCCATGAACAGCTGGCCTACCACGACGCGGCCGCCAACGACTGGCTCGCTGCAGCCCACCACGCCGAGGCCGCAGGCGATCAGGCCCTGGCCGTCTCGGCTCTGGACCGCGCCAAGAAGCAGTTCCGCGCCGCGCTGGCCGCGCTGGAATTCCTGACCGACGACGCAGACCGCCGGCGCCGCTGGGTGAGCATCGCGCAGCGCCTGGGCATGGCGTGCGTGTTCGACGCCTCTCAAGACGACCTGCGGGTGCTCAAGCATGCCGCGTGGCTGGCCCAGGCCGATGGCGACCTCAGCCTCATCGCCCGCACCGAGTACTGGCTGGCCTACGTGGGCTACGCCCTGGGCGAAACGCGCGACAGCCTGCACCACGCCCGCACAGCGGTCGACATCGCGCAGCAATGTGGCGACCAGGCCCTGCTGGCCCAGCTGCCTGGCACCGTCGGCCAGCTGCAGGCGGCAGCGGCCGACTATGCCAACGCCCTGCCCATGCTGGACCTGGCCATCGCCCGCCAGCGTGGCCGGGCCAGCAAGAGCTCGGCCAACCAGATCGGCCTGTCCTATTCGCTGTGCTGCCGTGCCTACGTGCTGGGCGACCGAGGCGATTTCACCCAGGCGCACGACATGTTCGCCGAGGCACTCGCCCCCTTCGACGGCAGCGGCCATGCGGTGGAAGCCAGTATCCAGGGCTGGCGCGCGGCCGTGCTGCTGTGGCAAGGCCGCTGGGCAGAGGCCCAGGACGCTGCGGCCACGGCCCACCGCGTGGGCGCGCAGGTGCGCAGCATGTTCACGTGCGCCATGGGCCACGCTGCCGGAGCCTATGGCGCCTGGATGCAGCGGGCCGAGCCTGCCGCACGCCAGCACATCCTGGACGCCACGGCCTGGCTCGCGCCACGCGGCGGTGGCCTGTACAGCAGCTTCAACCATGGCTGGCTGGCCGACATCCTCGCCACCCAGGGCGATGCCGGCGCCGCCCGCCACCACGTCGCCCTGGCCCTGCGGCGCGGCCGCCAGCACGACTGGATCGGCGGTGCCATGGCCTACCGCGCCGCCGCACGCCTCGCCGCCAGCTTGGGCGACGTGGGCCGGGCCAAACGCTACCTTGGCCTGGCCCGCCGCGCTGGTGCCCAGCGCAATTCCGCGCACGAAGCCGCCGTCACGGCGCTGCTGGAAGCCGAACTGCGCCTGGATGACGGCTGGCCCGCCGCGCTGGCCTTGGCCCGCGCGGAGTTCGCCCGCCTGGGCATGAGCGGCTTCCTGGACCGCGCTGCACACATCACGGCCTGAGCCCGATTGGCACGCGAGGTCAGCCTCCGGTCAGGTCGCAATTTCTACAGTGATTCGCACCTCGGAGGGCCTGCCCTCCGGTCGACTCAACTGCACAGAAAGGCTGACCATGTCGACCCGCCACCGCCTCGCTCTGCTGTTCCTGTCCATCGCAGCCTGCCTGCCGCACGGGGCCAAGGCCCAGACGCGGCTCGAGCAGGGCACCGCACCGCATGCCGCACACTCCGAGTTTTCCGGTTTCTGAGGCTCTCTCGCCATGCGACGCTTCGCACCCGTGCTGCTCGCACTGTCCGCCACCGCCCAGGCGGCGCCCCAGGCCTTCACCGGCCCCGACTACAGCGGCCGCTACGAGTGCCAGGGCCAAGACGGCCACGAAGGCCCCTACACCGGCACCGTCACGCTGGCACTGGTGCGCGAGCAGAGCAGCGGCCGCCACGGCGCCTACCGCTTCGAGCTGGACGTGCCCGGCTACGGCCGCTACCCCGGCCAGGCCGCCAGCGACGGCGCGCACATGGCCATCCACTTCGCGCTGACGGACCCGTTGACGAAGGACTACGGCACCGGCATCGCGAAGTTCAGCAAGACCCGCGACGGGCGCTGGCAGTTCAGCAAGTGGTACTTCGAGCCCGAGTTCAAAGGTGGCAACTTCGGCAGCGAGCGCTGCACGCAGCAAAAGTAAGGCGCCTCACACCGCCAGCGCCACCACGGTCGGCGACCCCGTGAAACGCATCACCCCGGCGTCCAGCACCGCCGCGATCACGCCCAGCATCACGCCCATGGCCATGCCGTAGCCGGGGCAGGCATGGGGCGGGGCGCCTTGCGGGTCGGCGCGGTCGCCGCCGAAGGCGACGTGGTGGCGCAGCGGGTCTTGCTGGGTGGCGGAGCCCAGGGCCACCACCAGGGTGTCGCCGGCCTTCACGTCCACCTCGCCCAGGCGGTGGTCGGCGCGGGCGCGGCGCCAGATCTGGAAGGGCGTGGGCTTGCAGTTCATGGTGGCCACCAGCGCGGGGCGCAGGCGGGCCACGGCGGCGGTGTAGCGCTCGGGCAGGCTGGCGGTGGCGGGCACTTCGTGCCACTGGGGCTGCAGGTCCCACAGCTTTTTGGTTTGCACCCAGATGGCCAGCGTGGCCAGCAGGTTGGCGTGCGTGGTGGGCGGGAAGCCCAGCATCACGCCGGCCAGGGTGCGCACGGGCAGGTCGGCCGGGGCGTTGGGCACGGCGCGGGCGGCCCTCAAGATGGCCTGGGTGAGCTGGGGCAGTTGCTCGAAGGGCGTGGCGGCCAGCCAGCGGTCCACCGCGGCGGTGAAGCTGCTGCCGGCGTCGCGCCCGGCCTGGCACACGTCGGGCGTGGGGTGCGGGCCGAACACGTAGCGCGACACGCGGAACAGCGTGGCCGGGCAGCGGGGGGCCTCAGGCTCGCTCGCCGGGTGGAACTCGGTGCCCCACACGTGGCGGCCGTCCGGCGGGCCAAACCACACGTTGCACAGCTTGGCCAGCACGCCTTCGCTCAGGCGCTCCAGGTCCAGCGGGGTGTCGGTGGGCAGGTCGGCGGGCTTCTGGCTGGGCGGGAAGGCGGCCCGCAGCGCCTGCGCCTCGAGCTTGAGGCCGCCGATGCCGGCGGTGGCGATTTGGTAGGCGGCGGCAAAGGCGTCGGCCTCGCTCACGCTTTCCAGGATCTTGTTGACGGCGGGCGCCTGCTCGCGGTGGCCGGTGTCGTCGTCCAGGCCCAGGAAGCCCACGCCCACCGAGTCGGCCATGCGCTCGCCGTAGCCGGCGTTGGAGTAGCGGTCGGGCGCATTGCGCAGCACCTGCTGCACGCGGTCGGCCGCGCCCACGAGCACGCCGTAGGCCGTGGCCACCACGCCGCCGGGCTGGGCGCACACCCAGGCCCAGGTGGCGTCGCGCTGGTTGGTGTCTTCCAGCGCGCGGCGCCAGCCGTCCAAGTCGGTCAGCGCGGGCACGGCGGCGGGCAGCGGCACGGCGGGCAGTTGCGGCAGCGGCAGCTCCACCAGGCCGGGCAGGCTCTTGAGCGCGCGAACCGAGGGCACGAAGAAGTACGCCCCCCACTGCAGCGTGACGAAGGGCTGGGTGCCGAGGTCGATCTCGTAGGGGCGCTTGTCGTGCTCGAACGGGTACAGGCGCGGGCCGTTGCCGTCCACCACGCCGAGCAGCGGGTCACTTTGGCCGGAGTAGCCGCCGCTGGCGTTGCCGCCGGCCACCCAGCGCTGCACCACCTCGAACTGCTCGGCCAGGTGGGCGTTGTAGGCCATGAAGACGAGGCCGCGGTCGGCGTCGTCCACGGGTTGGTCGCGGTTGGGCGGGGGGCCGTAGCTCATGCCGCGGCGCAGCAGGCGGGGCATGCGGGCTTTGGCAAAAGCCATGTCGGCGCCCTGGTCGCGCGGGTTGGTGCGGCGGATGTGGGCGTGGAAGGGGCACAGGGCGCCCTTGGGGTCGGCCTCGTAGTTGAAGTTGTTGCCGGAGGCGGGCACGCGCTCGTCGGCCAGCGGCACGCCGGTGCGCCAGCGGCCCATGAGCTTGGCCAGCAGCAGCTCTTGGGGCAGGCCGGTGCGGGCGGCCTCGGCTTTCACGCGGGTGTCCAGCCGGCCCACGTACTGGCGCAGCTTGCGCACGACGAGGAAGCTGCCGCGGTCCAGCAGCGCGTCGGGCTGCTCGGGCACGGGGTAGCCCTTGTCGCGGGCGGTGGGGTAGCCCTGCAGGATTTCGCCGTTCTCCACGCGGTCGTCCCACTGGGTGCCGGTGGCGGTGGGCGTTTTCCACTGCGGGGTGGGCTGGCTGATGCCGTCTTTGAAGCCGAAGTTCTCGCTGTCCACCGCGTTGCTGCGCAGCGGCTCCACGGCCATGAGCACCAGGCCCGTGCCCTGGGTGAGCGCCTGGGCGGCGGCGTCGATGCGGGCCTGGTCGGCCGCGGTGACGGCCTCGCCCGGCTCGGTGCTGGCGAAGCGAATTTGCACCAGCACATGGGCGCCGGCGGGGTCGAACCGGTCACGGCCGTTCACGTGCGGGGCCAGGGCCCAGTGGGCCGGGTGGTTGTGGCGCACGTCGCCCAGCAGGCCGGCGCGGGCGGCCATGCCTTCCTTGAAGGCCTGCGGGAAGCGCTCCAGCCGCGCCTGCGGCACGCCCAGGGCTTGCAGGCCGGCCAGCGTGAGGGCGAGCTGCGTCCACACGCCTTGCAGCGCGCCGGTGCCGGTGGGCGCCTGGCCTTCGGGCGTGACGGGCGCGGTGGACAGCCACGCCAGCGCCTGGGTGGGCTGGGCGATGCGCAGCAGCAGCAGCGCGCCGCGGTTGGCAGGCAGCTTGGTAAGCATGCCAGCTTGCAGGTCGGCGTCTTGCAAGGGCAGCGCGCGGGCCGGCACCGGGGCGGGCGTCAGCGGGGTCTCGAACCACTGCAGCATGGCGAAGTGGCGGCGGCGCAGCAGTTCGCCCGGGGTGTTGCCCGTGCCCACCGGGAAGTGCACCGCCGTGCCCAGGCGGGTCAGCTCGAAGAGCACGTCCTGCGTGGCGCGCAGCAGCACACGGCCGTCCCAGGCCTTCTCGTTGAAATAGCGCTGCAGGGTGAACAGGCCCGCCAGCGGCACCAGGCCGCGCGCGGCCATGGCGAACTGGTCGGCCGGCGCGGTGGGCAGGGGCTGCACCTCACCAGCGGCAGGGGCGCGCAGGCGGTCGGCCCCCAGCTCGCTGGCGTGGCCGCGCTGGGCGGCTTCGAGCTTGGCGAGGTACTCGGCGTCGCTCACCGTGCGGCCGGACTCGATGAAGAGAAAGTCCGCCGAGATTTCATGCGCGCGCACCCAGCGGGCGTAGGTCTCGAAGCTGCAGTTGCACGAGAGCTCGTAGCCCTCCACATGGCACAGGATCAGGTCGAGCGTGGAGCCGAGCTGGTCCCAGATGACCCGCATGTAGGGCTCCCAGCCGCCGTCGAAGTTGACGTTGAGCAGCAGGCGGTCGGGTGCGCCGTTCTTGCCCTCCACCACCGCCCAGCGGAAGGAGTGGACGATGCGCCAGCGGGCCACGATGTCGGTGTAGGGCGAGGCGGGGGCGCTGCTTTCGCGCGAGCCCAGCCGCAGGCCGTTGAGGGTGCGCAGCACCTTGCGCAGGCGGTCCAAGAAGGTGGCCACCTCGAGCGCATCGACAAAGCCTGTCTTGATGTCGGCCAGCAGCACCAGATCGGTGATGCCGCCCAGTTGAACGTCGTTGCCACGCGCCATGAAATCGCTCCCTGAAGCTGGGGCGCGCAGTATCCCGGCACCGCATGACGGCGGCGTCAGGGTCGGCCCTCAAGATTGACGACGGGTGCCCGGTCTCTGCCGGTCCTGCCCAGCCGCAGTTCATCCGCGAAATCCGGCGACCTATCGCAAACCCTTGGTTGTCAGCGCCTCACCCTCACAAACTGAGGGCACACACAGAGAGGAAAGCACCATGAACCGCATCTCCACCACCACCGCCCTCACCGCACGCCTGCAAGCCGCCGGCGCCGCCGTTCTGGTGGCCCTGATCGCCCTGACCGGCGCGGCCTGGATGACGCTCACCGCGCCTGCAGCGCAGGCCGACGTGGTGCATCTGGAGCGCGTCGTCATCAGCGGCGTGCACACGCCCGACACCGTGGCCCGTATCGAGCAATTGCCCCGCGTGGTGATCGAAGGCCGCCGCAGCGTGGATGGCACCCAGATGGCCAGCACCGACCCGGCGCCGCTGGCTCGCTGATCAGCGGCCCAGCACCCGCAGGATCTCGCGCCCGTAGGCTTCGAGCTTCTTCGCCCCCACGCCACTGATCTCGCCCAGCTCCACCATGTCTGCCGGCAGCTGCCGTGCCATCTCGGCCAGCGTGGTGTTCTGGAAGATCACGTAGGCCGGCAGGCCGTGCGCCTTGGCCACCTCGGAGCGCCAGGCCTTGAGCGCCTCGAAGCGCTCGGTGGCGTCGGTGTCCAGGCCCAACGCCGGGTCCACTTTGGGCTTGCCCGCGCCACCGCGCGAGGCCTTGGCTTTGCCGCGCGGCTTCTTCTCCTCGGCCTCGCGCAGCCGCACGGTCACCTCGCCCTTGAGCACGGCACGCGCGCTGTCCTGCAGCGCCAGCGTGTTGAACTCGCCCTCGGCCGCCACGTGGCCCAGCGCGATGAGCTGGCGCAGCACCGCGCGCCATTGCTGCTCGGAGAGGTCCGCCCCACAGCCCCAGGTGGACAGGCTCTCGTGGTGGTACTGCTTGGTCTTGTCCGTCGCCTTGCCGCGCAGCACGTCGATGAGGTGGCCGGCGCCGAAGCGCTCGCCGCGCTGGTGGAAGCGGTAGAAGCAGGAGAGCAGCTTGCGCGCGGCTTCCGTCGCGTCCCACGTGGCCGGCGGGCTCAGGCAGTTGTCGCAGTTGCCGCAGGCGGTGGACATCTCGCCGAAGTAGTTCAGCAGCCGCACGCGACGGCAGTCCGTCGCCTCGGCCAATGCCAGCAGCGCATCCAGCTTGCTGCGCTGGCCCTGCTTGAACACCTCGTCTGCCGGGCTCTCGTCGATCATGCGGCGCTGGTTCACCACGTCGGCCAGGCCGTAAGTCATCCAGGCCTCGGCCGGCGCGCCGTCGCGGCCGGCACGGCCGGTCTCCTGGTAGTAGGCCTCGATGTTCTTGGGCAGGTCCAGGTGGGCGACGAAGCGCACGTCGGGCTTGTCGATGCCCATGCCGAAGGCGATGGTGGCCACCATCACCAGGCCCTCCTCGCGCAGGAAGCGGTCCTGGTGGCGGCGGCGCACGTCGGCATCCAGCCCGGCGTGGTACGGCAGCGCGTGGATGCCTTCGCTCTGCAGCCACTCGGCGGTTTCCTCCACCTTCTTGCGGCTCTGGCAGTAGATGACACCGGCCTCGCCCTCGTGCTCGTCCTGGATGAAGCGCAGCAGCTGCTCGCGCGGCGAGCCGTTCTTCTCGACGATGACGTAGCGGATGTTGGGCCGGTCGAAGCTGCTGATGAAGACGCGCGCGTCCTGCAGCTGCAGCCGCTCGATGATGTCGGCCCGGGTCAGGTCATCGGCCGTCGCGGTGAGCGCGATGCGTGGCACCTCGGGGAAGCGCTCGTGCAGCAGGCTCAGCTGCAGGTACTCCGAGCGGAAGTCGTGCCCCCACTGGCTGACGCAGTGGGCCTCGTCGATGGCGAACATGCTCAGCAGGCCGCGCTCGCGCAGGCTCTCCAGCTGGGCCAAAAAACGCGGCGTCGTCAGCCGCTCGGGCGCGGCGTACAGCAGCGTCAGGCGCCCGCTCATCATCTCGCGCTCGATGCGGCTGGCCTCCTCGCCGGTCAGGCTGCTGTTCAGGAAGGCCGCGTGCACGCCCGCCTCCTCGAGCGCGCCGACCTGGTCGTGCATCAGCGCGATCAAGGGGCTCACGACGATGGCCACGCCCTGGCCGCGCGTGTGGCGCAGGATGGCCGGCACCTGGTAGCACAGGCTTTTGCCGCCGCCCGTGGGCATCAGCACCAGTGCATCGCCGCCGGCGGCCACCTGCTCGACGATCTCCGCCTGTTGGCCGCGGAAGGCGGTGTAGCCGAAGACTGCTGACAGGATCTGGTGCGCAGCTGTGGGCAGGTCGTCGGTGGGGCTGGGAAGATGCACGGGCGGGTTCACGCCGCGATTGTCCCAGGAGCCTCACCATGCCCACCCCCGACGAGCTGCGAGCGCAGCTGATCCGCAATTTCCACGAGGCGCCGCGCGAGCGCTTCGTGCGTGCACCCCGCTACGACACCGAGTCCGCCTCGATGACGAAGGGCACGGCCGCCCAGCAGCTGGGTGCCCGCATCGACGTCGTCGCCCCCGGCCAGCAGGGCTGCCCCTACCACTACCACCTCGCCGAGGAAGAGATGTTCATCGTGCTGCAGGGCGAGGGCACGCTGCGCGTGGCGGGCGAGATGGTGCCCATCCGCACCGGTGACGTCATCACCATCCCGGCCGGGCCGGAGTACCCGCACCACATCCTGAACACCTCCGACGCACCGCTGCACTACCTGTCGGTCAGCACGAACAAGACGCCGGAAATCTGCGTCTACCCGGACTCGGGCAAGGTCGGCTCCTACGGCCCGGGCCTGCGGCTGCTGCACCGGCAGGACGCCGGGGTGGACTACTGGGACGGCGAGGCCTGACCGCTCAGTAGTGCGGCGGCAGCTCGTCGCGCAGGCTGCGAAAGCCGCCGGGGTCGGCCGCTGAAGCGGCCTGGCTGCGCAGTTCCACCAGCTCGCGCGTCAAGCGATCGATCTGCTCCTGCTGGCGCACCACCACGGCGTTGAGCTGCTCCACCGTGTCTTCGGCAAAGCTGGCCTTGATTTCCAGGTCGGTGAGGCGTTGTTCGAGGGCTTGCAAAGGATCCATGGCGGTATGGTCGCACTTCGGCGGGGATGCGGGCGAGCCGGGCCTCAAACGCCCGTACCCGTTCGCGTATCGAAGTCCCTCCCGGGGCCCGGGATCGTCGATCCTGCCCCTGACAGACCCCCCCCATGACCCGATTCATTCTGGTTCTCACCCTCGCGGCCGCCCTCAGCGGCGAATCGCCAGCGCAAGCCGTGCACGCCAACATCCCGGACACGGCGTTGCCAGAAATCATCGCCGGGCTGGACGCCAAGCACTTCGATGCGTTCAATAGCTGCGATCTGGACGCGCTGCGTGCCCTTTATGCACCGGACGTGGAGTTCTTCCATGACCTCAATGGGCGGGTGCTCGACCGGGAGCAGTTCATTCAGGCCGTCAAGAGGAACATCTGCGGCAAGGTGCACAGGCGCACCGTTGCGGGCACCATGGCCGTGTACCCGATGGCGAAGATCGGAGCCCTGCAGACGGGCCAGCACTGCTTTGCCAGCGCCGGCAAGCCAGGCTGCATCCAGCAAGGCCGATACACCATCTTGTGGCGTTTTGACGGTGCGGGCTGGCAAATCTCCAAGGTCTTCAGCTACGACCACCGGCCCATGGCCGGCGAGTGACCCATGCGCGGAGGGCCGCTGCGGGCGCCCCCCTGAAGCCCCCCTGAAACTTCGCGCCGGCCGGCAGCGTCTTCTTGCCGTCGTCAGCCGTGGTGGGCAGAGCACCCTGCTGCCCGGTGGCCAGGGTGCCGAAGTCCTGCATGCTGTCCAGCGGCTGCGTGAAGCTCAGCGCGATGGCGGGTGAACCGTCGAACAGGCAGGGCTCGCAGTCCTGCGGCGCAAACGTGGCCTGCTTCCGCGCCACCATGAACGTTCCCCGCGCCATGGTCGGGTGGGTTCAGGCAGCGGTCAGCGGGCGTCCACGGATGGTTTCTTCTCGCCGCGGGCGGTGATATTGCCCATGCCCGACACCGAGCGCTGCACCTGCGGGTTGCCGAAGTAGTCCACCGAGCCGATGCCGGAGATGTGGGCGGAGAGGTCGTCCGTCACCCACAGCACCACGTTGCCGATGCCACTCACGCCGATGCGCGCCCGCTGGGCCTGCAGCCGGTCGGCCAGCACCTTGCCCTTGCCGGAGATCTGCAGCGCGAGGTCGTCCACGCGGCCGCCGAGCTGGCCGTCACCCGCGCCGGAAATGGAGAAGGTGAGCTGGCGGGCCTGCAGCTGGTCCAGCCGCGCCACACCGGCGCCGCTGATGCTGAGCTTGAGCTGGTCGGCCCGCAGCAGGCCGGGCGCGTGCACATCGCTGGCGCCCGAGACGGAGAGCTGGCGCAGCTCGCGCATTTCCACCTGCACGAAGAGCTTCTGGTTGTGCCAGAACTTCCAGCCGCCGG
>JBBIVU010000095.1:0-11447 GCA_037439585.1 Roseateles sp.
CGTGCTGTCGCTGGTGCGGGTTTGGGGGGGCGAGGCGGGCCTGGTGCATGTGGCGCTGGTGCTGACCGCGTTTTTCACCGTCGTCATGGTGTTGGCAGCGGCAGCGCTGGGCTGGCATGTTGGCGTGCGACTCACCCGACAGCGTCTGGCCGAACCGCTGCGAGACGTCCGCCAGCAATTGCTGATGCAGTCCCAGCTCCAAAGCGATTGGCAGTGGGCCACCGATGCCAGCCACCGGCTGGTGCGCTGGCAGGCGCCCCAGGGGGCAATCGCATCGAGCTGGGTGGGTTCTGGCCCAAGCACGCAGCTGCTCTGGGAGCGCTTCGAAGCCAGCGCGCCAGCGTCGCAACTGCGCGAGCGGCTGGATGCGCATCAGGCATTTGCCGATCTGGTGCTGGCGGCCGCGGGCAGCACCGCGCAGTGGCAGTTGCGCGGTCTGCCTTGCATGGACTCCCTGGGCCATTTTTCCGGCTACCTCGGCACGGCACGGCCCCACGAGGCCGGGGTCCATGCGCCTGCCCCGGCCCCCGCCCAGCCCGATCTGGCCGCCGAGCACGAGTCGTTCAGCTACACGGTCTCGCACGACCTGCGCGCGCCGTTGCGTGTCGTGGAGGGCTTTGCCCGCATCCTCAAGGAAGACTACGGTGGGCGGCTGGACCGGGTGGGCAACGACCACCTCGATCGCGTGATGAGTGCGGCAGCGCGCATGAACAGCATGATCGATGCCCTGCTGTCATTGAGCCAGCTGTCCACGCGGCCGCTGGCGAGCCAGCCGGTCAACCTGTCGCAGCTGGCCGGTTTCGTGATGGAGGAGCTCCAGCGGGCCGCGCCGCTGCGCGAACTGGTGCTGGACATCGAGCCGGGCTTGATGGTGCAGGGCGACCCGACCCTGCTGCGCATGGTGCTGGAAAACCTGCTGGGCAACGCCTGGAAGTACAGCGCCAAGACCGAGCGCACCGAAATCAGCTTCGGCACCGTGGAGCAAGGCGGACGGCGCGTGTTTGTCGTGCGTGACAACGGTGCGGGCTTCGACATGCGCTTCGCCGAGCGGCTGTTCGGCGTGTTCCAGCGCCTGCACAGTGCCAGCGACTTCCAGGGCACGGGCGTGGGCCTGGCGCTGGTGCGCCGCATCGTGCGCCGGCACGGCGGCGACATCTGGGCCGAGTCGGCCGTGGGCGCGGGCTCGCGCTTCTACTTCACGCTCGGCTGAGCGTTCAGGTCTTCTGGCCGGGGCGGGCGAGCAGCTCCACCGCATCGACCAAGCGCCGTGCCTGTTCCGGCAGGCTGTGGCCATCGGCCGAAGCCAGGCTCATGAGCCGGGCGAGGGCCTCGTCGCGGGGCAGCGAGTACCGGTGCATCAACACGCCGACGGCCAGCGCCGTGGGGTCGAGCTGCGCGGGCAGCTCCGAGGGTGGGGGGGGCGCAGCGGGTGCAGGGCCGGCGGCCGGGGCGGCAGCGGACCGTGCGAAGGCCGCCTCCACGGCGGGCACGATTTGCGAAATGTCCAGCGGCTTGACGAGGTAGGCCACGGCACCCAGCTCCTTCACCTTGGCCACGGTGGCCTCGTCGGCAAAGGCCGAAAGGAACATGAACGGCGTCTGCAGGAACTCGCGCAGGTAGGCCGCGACGTCAAAGCCGGTCAAGCCCTCCATGCGGATGTCGAGCAGCGCCAGCTCAGGCCGGTGTTCGCGGGCGAGCAGGATGGCGTCGTCGCCGTTGTCGGCATCGATGACCTCGAAACCGGCCTGCGTGAGCCCGTAGCTCAACGTTGCCAGCACCAGTCGGTCGTCGTCGACGACCAGGATCTTGCCCTTGCTCACCGCGCCCCTCGCCCAGCCGTTCAGCTGCCTTGTTTCGAGCCGGGATTGTGAACCACGCTCGGCGGAATCAATTCCAGACGGCAGACCACATCGTTCCCCTGCTGTTCCAGGCTCAGGATGGCACTGCGCCGGGGCAGCAGCGCACGCACCAGGCCGAGGCCAGCCACACCGCCTCGCACGTCCTGCAGCGCAAAGCCCTCAGGCAGGCGCCCGGTGTTGACGATTTCGACGGCCACCCCAGCCTGGTCGCAGATGAGCTGGCAGCGCACCTGGGCGCCGTGGCCGTGCTTGAGCGCGTTGCCCAGCAGCTCATTGAGGCTGAGTGCGATGGGGATGGCCTCGGCTTCAGGCAGGCACCAGTCGTCCATGAGTGCGCCGCCTTCGGCCGCCGTGGTGATGACCCGGCCTTGCATGCGCTGCACCGAGCCGACGATGGCGTCGAACACCCGCTTGAGCAACAGGGGGCCGGTTGCACCCACTTGAAGCCCATAGACCTGGGCGATGGCCTGCACCTGCCCCACGGCCTCCTTCAGCACTGGCGCCACCTCGGGCCGGCGGGCTGCGATCTGCTGCAGCAGGCCGGCCACGCCCTGCAGGTTGTTCTTGATGCGGTGGTGCACCTCGCGCACCAGCAGCTCGCGCTGGGCGATGGCGGCCTGCAGACGGGCCTGTTCGGCAGCGCGCTGCTCGGTCACGTCGCTGGCCACGAGCAGCAGCAGCTCGGGGGTGTCGTCGCCGCCCACGCCGGCCAGGTGCAGCAGGCGGGCGTCCCAGATGCGGGTCGAGTGGCCCGCCGGCACGCAATACTCGCGCTGGACGACAGCGCGAGACGCCAGGGCCTCGCGCATGTCGGCCGCGACCTGGGCGCCTTGCTCGGCACCGAGCAGCAAGGCAGGTGTGCCGCCGAGCAGCGCGGCCTCGGTGCGGCCCGCCAGCGTGGCAGCTGCCTGGTTGAGTTTGACGATGCGCAGGCTCTGCGCCTCGTGCAGCGTGATGGCCAGCGGCGCGCTTTCGATGATGCGGGCGAGCGATGCCTGTGCCAGCCGGCTCTGCGCCTCGGCCTGGCGGCGGCGGTCGATGTCGAGCAGGGCGTAGGTGGTGCGGGTGCCGCCGCCTTCGCCGGGGGTCTGCACGGCATTGCCGATGACCCAGAACTCTCGCCCATCCCGACCGCGCAGCCGGCACTCGAACACGTCGCTGCCCGGCTCGGCGTGGAAAGCGTGGGCGTTGTCCTCCGGTGCAAGCACGCCCATGGGTTGTCCCTGCACGTCGTCCAGTTCGCAGCCGAACATGCGGCGGGCCGAGCGGTTCATCCACTCGATGCCCTGCGGGCCCACGGTGACGATGCCCACCAGCACCGAGTCCAGCACGGCGCGTTCGCTCTCCGCGCGCAGCAGCAGGGCGTTTTCCGCCTGGGCCTGGGCGGTCACATCGAGCGTGACGACCGAGGTGGATCGCCTGCCCCCTGCCAGCAAGCCTGGCGCCACGCGCGTGAGCAGCCAGCGGCGGCCCAGCTCGGGGTGGCGCACGGCATAGCGCACTTCCACGGCGTCGCCCCGCTTGAGTGCCCGTTGCAGGCGTTCGAACTCGGGCAGGGACGAGGGCTCGACGATGTCCCGGTTGATGCCTTGCAGGGAGCCATGCACCGTGGAGGTCGGCCGGCCCGCGGTCTTGAACGGCGACCCTTTGCGGTGGGCCTTGAGCCAGCCCGCCTCCGGTTGGAAGGTGGCCAGCCCGACGGCGGCGGTGTCCATCAGCGCGTCGAGCTGCTGGTGGGCGAGGTCGCGTTCGTGCAGCGTGCTCTGGTCTTCCAGCACGGCCAGCAGCAGGCTGCGCCCGTCGTGGCGCCACAGGCGCAGCCGGGCTTGCAGCCAGCGCTGACGGCCTTGCGTGTCCACGAATTCGGCCTCGGTGAGCAAGGGACCGTCTTGGGGGCGCTGGGCGGTCAGGGCCGGCAGCGGGGAGCTGCGGTGCCAGCCCAGCAGCGCCTGCAGCAGGTCGGGCAGGTCGTTGAGGTGGCGCGTCGGGCCGGCATGCAGGCCCGCGAAGGCCGCGTTGTGCTGCAGCACGTTGCCGCTGCCCATGTCGGCCAGCACGGCAGGCAGGGGTGTCAGGGCCAGCCATTCGGTCAGCGGGGGCTCGCCGGGGGCGGCTGCGCTGAGCCGGGCATGGAGCAGCCAGTTCGGCCGCTCGCGCAGCAGGTGCAGCATGGCACGCTGACCATCGGCCAACTTGAGTGGTGGCGCGGCCGGCGGCGCGCGGCCGGCGTCGATCGCCCGGCTGGCCTCGCGCAGCCAGTCGTCCAGCCGGCTGCCCGCTGCCTGGCGCAGCAACCGCCAGCCTTCGGCGGCGTCGCTGCCCAGCCACTCACGGGCGGCGGGGTTGGCGCGCAGTGCGGACAGGTCGGCCCGCAGCGTGAGCACCGGGTCGGCGACGAGGTCGAGCAGGGCGGCAGAGGCAGACGGGCTGAACATGGCTCAGCCGTTCGCGGCAGGCAGGGTCATTCGAGTTGGGTGGCCTTGTGCAGCGCCCGCAGCACGCAGGCGTTGATTTCGCCCGCACTCAGCATCAGCGCCTCCGCGCGTTCACGGTAGTCGAACACGCTTTCGGCCTCGATCGCGCGCACCAGTTCCAGGTACGGGTGGAAGGGGCCACCTTCATCGACCAGGGCCTGGCGCACGCGCTCCGGCACGGGGATGCTCTGCAGCAGCTTCTCGAAGGGCGCCTTGAGCATGTGGTCCAGCAGCGAGAACAGGCCGCAGATGAACATCTCGTCGCGCTGCTCGCGCTCCTGCATGCCGGCAGCCAGTTCTTCCATCAGCAGGCCACGGCGCAGGGCGCCGAACATGATGGGGCGCATGCTGTGGTCCTTGCTGGCGGTCGTCAGCAGCAAGGCCAGCCAGCGCTTGAGGCGGTTGTAGCCCAGCAGCATGATGGCGTGGCGGAAGCTGGACACCTCCACCGGCAGGCCGAATGCGGCGGAGTTCATGTAGCGCAGCAGCTTGAAGGCGAGGCTGGGGTCGCGCTTGAGGGTCTGCTCCAGGCGCTCCACGTCCTCGCCCTCATCCACGCGTGACATGAGTTCAACGATGACTTGCATGTCGGCTGGGATGTCCGCCTTGGCGGCACCCGGCGTGGTGTCGAAGGTGCCGTCCATGGGCCAGCCGATGACTTGCTCGGCACCCGCCTTGAAGCTGGCGTCGATGGCGCCGGCACCCCGCACACCGGTGTGGACAAGAGGTACACCGGCGGGGGCAGGCTGGCCGGGGTCCAGCGCGATCTGCTTGAAAACGGCAGCCACGGCGGCGGGCAGCGGGCTGCTGGGCACGCCCTTGAGCAGGCCGGTGTGGCCTGCGGCCTTGAGGGCGGCGATGGCGTCGGCGTGCGTGACGTCGGCTGCGAAGAAGGCGGGGATCTCGATGCGCGTGGGCTGTGCGGGCGGCTCGGTCAGCAAGGCGGTGAGCAGGGCTTCGCCTTGGGGGCTGATGACGGCACCGCCGGCAGGCCAGGTGGCGGCCAGGGCCGCGAGGAGCTCGGCCTGATCGGGCAGGGCGTCGGCGCGCAGGGGCACCAGCGTGAGGCGCGTGCCGGCGATGGAGCGCTGGCGGTCGATGACCGGTGCGTAGCCAAGCGCGATGCCGGACAGAATGGCGTGATCGAGGGCGGCGGGGATGTTGTCGGACATGGCGCGGTGCTGGGGGCAGGAAAGTGCCAGTCTGCCACGCGCTCCCCTGGCCCACGCGAGCAAATCGTGACAGCTTCACGCCCACGGCTTGCCGGATGAGAGCTTCGCCGTGCTGCCGGGCACGATGCCGGGGGGGCCGGTGTCGGCACCCGCGGCGCTCAGCCCTGGATGTACTGGAACATGGTCATGCGCTGGACCATGGCGTAGGTCTTCAGCGCAGTGTCGTAGCCGGTCTGCTGGTTTTGAAACTCCGAGATGCCTTGCACCATGTCCAGGTCTTCGGCGGCGCTCTTCTCTTCGGTGTTGTACTGCTTCAGCGCGGCCAGGCGGCTCTCGGTGCCGTCCAGGTTGTTGAGCCGCTCGCCCGTCTGGCTGCGCACGTTCTGCAGGCCGCTCATGGCGGCGTCGATGTCGCGCAGCCGACCCGAGTTGCTTTGGGCGATCTCGGCGTTGCTGCGCAGCGGCGTCTGCAGTTCCTTGATGGACCGGTCCAGCACGTCGAACAGCTTGAGCGAGTTCGTGGCAGGGGCAATGGAGAAGGTGTCGCCGTCTGCCGGCGTACCTGTCAGGGTGACGCTGATGCCATCGAATGCAATCGCCTGGCCGGACTTGTACGCGCCGTTGGTGACGGCTGTGCCGGTGTCGGTGTTGGTGACGTTGTAGGTTTGGGTGGGCGCCGTGCCGGTGACGTCGATGCGGTAGTTTTGGCCGGTCACCACCGTCGGGTTGGTGACCCGGCCCGAGTCGATCCAGGCCTGCGCAGGATTGCCGGTGTTGGCGTTGGGCTTGGCGTCGGTGACGAAGCTGCCGTTCCCGCTGCGTGCTTGCTCCCAGGCGGCCCGGCCGTCGATGCTGAGCTGGAAGTTGTCGAGGTTGCCGGTCTGGATGGTGCCCGACACGCCAACGTAGCTGACGCCGCCGGCTTGGTCCAGGAAGGGTGGGTTGGCCGAGCCCTGGCCCGAGAAGAGGTAGCTGCCAGCGCCATCGGGCCGGTTGGCGATGGACAGCAGCTGGTCGCGGATGCCCTGCAGCTTGTTGGCCAGGCCTTTGCGTTCGGCGTCGGAGTAGCTGGCGTTGCCTGCGGAGATCAGGGTTTCGCGCGCTTGCTGCATCAGTTCGTTCGCGTCGCCCAGCGCCGATTCGGCCAGTGTCATGCTGTTGCGGCTGGCCTCCAGGGCGCGCTGGTTGGCCTCGACGCGGCCGATGGCCGCCAGCGCGCGCTCGGCGCGCGCTGCGCCCGTGGGGTCGTCGCTGGCGAGGGCCACGCGCTTGCCGGACGTCAGCTGCTTTTGCTGGTTCTGCAGGGATTGCTGCCGGTGCTGCAGGTTGGCGATGGAGGCATCGAACAGGGTGGCGGTGGACAGTCTCATGGCTTACCTCGGTCTCTGCTACCCGGCGATCCGCATCAGTTCATTGAAAAGGGTCTGCGCCGTCTGCAGCACCTTGGCGGCCGCCTGGTAGCCCTGCTGGTACTGCATCAGCCGCGAGGCCTCTTCGTCCAGGTTGACGCCGGCCTGGCCCGAACGGCTGGTCTCGGCGTCGCCCGCCACGGCCGTGGACACGCCGGACAGGTACTTGGCGCTCTGCACCCGAGCGCCCACGTCGCTCATGGCGGCGGCGTAGGCGTCGTTAATGGTGGCACCGGGGGAGATGGCGCCGCTGGTGAGCACCTGGCGGCCCACGAAGCCCTCGGACTGGATGTTCAGAAAGGCTTTGGCGTTGCCGTTGTTGGTGCTGGCGTAGATGGTGGGTTCCAGGCTGATCGCATCGCCCGCGCGCGGGACACCATTCGTGCGCAGCTCGAAGCCGAGGTCGATGCCTGCCGCCGGCTGGTTGCCGATGGCCTGCCCCGGGCTCCAGATGCCGTTGAGCACACTGCCGTCGGCCAGCGTGAGCGTGTACTGGACGTTGGCCGGGTTGGTGGGGTCGGGAGCGCCGAAGCGGACCGTCATCGGGGCCTTGGTCGGGTCGTATCGGCTGTTGACGGCGTAGATGCTGTCCACCGTCAGCGTGCCCGTGTTGTTGACCGACGCAGAGGCCGTGAGCGGCGATGCCGCCGCGATGCCGTTGGGGTTGTCCATCACGCGCCGCATGTCGACGGCGGCGGCGCCAACCGGCTCGATCAGGAAACTTTCGCCGGCGGCCGGAGGCGCGGGCAGGAAGCGGAGCTGGAAGCCGTCGACCGTGTCGCCGTCATTGACGGTGCGCACCAGGCCATCGGACATGCGCGTCAACTGGTAGGCGCCTGTGGTGCTCGATGTGAGCTTGTAGCTGCTGGCCTGCAACTGGCTGGCGTTGACGATGGTGGCCTGCACGCCGTTGGCGAAACCGCCGCTGGCGTTGCGCTGGTTGGTGGCAGCCGGCAGCACCCGGGGCGCTGCGACGTGGAAGATGTTGCCCCCGTTGCCCGGGGGGTTGGAGATGTCCAGGCCCAGCGCGTTCTGTTCGTTCACGCGGGTGCCGATGGCGGCAGCCAGCTGGCCGAGCAGGTTCTTGCCATCCTGCAGGTCCTTGTTCTGGAAGCTCAGCAGGGCGGTCATCGAGCCGCCAGTCAGCACACTCTCGTCCAGCGGGCGGCTGGTGCCCCCCTCGTTCAGCGACAGGACGGCGCGTTGCGGGTCATAGGCATCGTTGCCCACCTGCAGTGTGGAGGCGCTGTTGCCCAGCACCAGCCGCTGGCCGCCGCCGATGAACACGCCCACCGTGTCGTCGTCGGCAGTCAAGGTGGTGACGGCCACATGCTCACCGAGTTGGGAAATGAGCAACTCGCGCTTGTCGAGCAGGTCGTTGGGGGTGTGCCCGCTGCCGCGTGTCTTGGAAATCTGGTCGTTGATGCCGGCAATCTGCCGGGCCAGTTCGTTGACCACCGTCACATTGGCCTTGAGGTCGCTGACCACGCCGGCCTGAAGGTCGGCGATCTGCTGGCCCGCGTTGGAGAAGCGCACCGCCATCTCGTTGCCGCGGCCAAGCGCCACCTGCCGTGCGGAAGGGTCGCTGGGGCGGCTGGCCACGTCCACCATCGCGTTCAGGAACTGGCTGGCGGCGTAGCCCAGGCCGTCGGTACCGGGAGGAAAGAGTTTCTCCAGACGGGCGAGTTGCTCGGCGCGGGTGGCGTCGGCCGTGGCGGTGGACTTGGAGCTGGCGGCCTCTTTCGTCAGGTAGTCGTTGTGGGCGCGCACCACGGTCTGCACGTCCACGCCCTTGCCGAAGAACCCGGCGCCGGTGTACTGCCCGGCCGAGGTCGTGAGCACGACGGACTGCCGCGAGTAGCCCGGTGTGTTGGCGTTGGAGATGTTCTGGCCAACGGTCTGCAACGCTGCCTGGTTGGCGAACATCGCGCGAGCGCCGAGGGTGAGCAAGCCAGCCATGGTTCAGGTCCCGTGCTTCTCGTCAGGCCAGCGTGCTTTGCACGCGCTGGGTGGTCTGGATGGTCTTGGCCAGCTTCTCGGCGTAGGCCGGGTCGGTGGCGTAGCCCGCCTGCTGCAGGCCGCGGGCAAAGCCGGCTGCGTTGCCGCTCTGCGCCTGCGCCACGACCTTGGCATAGCGCTCGTTGCCACTGATGAGCTTGGCGTAGTCCTTGAAAGCCTCGTCGTAGCTGCCGTAGGCGCGGAACTTGGCCGTCACTTTGTGGGCCTGGCCGTTGATGACCTCGGTGGTCTGCACGTCCACCGTCTTGCCCGTCCAGCCCGGCGTGGCCTTGATGCCGAACACGTTGTAGCTCTTGCTGCCGTCGGAGCCTGTGATCTCGCGCTTGCCCCAGCCGCTCTCGTGCGCCGCCTGGGCCACCATGAAGCTCGCTGGGATGCCGGTGGTGGCGGAGGCCGACCGGGCGGCTGCGTCGTGCTGCTGGATGAAGCTCTGCACGTGATTGGGGATGCCCTTGGTGGCGAGGGCCGGCAGCGCCTGGGCCAGCGTGGTCTGGCTCGCCTTTCGCACACTCTCGGGCGACAGGTCCTGGATGCCCATCTGGCGCTGCAGCTGCTTCTGGATCGCTTCGGACAAGCCACCGGGCAGCCCGCTCATCTTGCCGGCGAATTGCGTGTCCAGCATTTCCGTGCCCATCTGCGTGGCGCTGTTCTCCAGCATGCCGCTGGACAGCGTGGACGCGCGCATGCTCTTCATCACTTCTTGCATGAAGAGGGACTCGAACTGCTTGGCCGTCTCGCGGATGCTGGCCTTGGGGTCGCGCGCGGCTTGGGCCTTGAGGCCATTCAGCGCGTCAACGCCGCCCAGGCTCTGGCCGGCAATGGACTGGAACGAAGACGAGGCCATCAAATCACCTCTAGCTCGGCATTCAGGGCGCCCGCGCTCTTCATTGCCTGCAGGATGGCGAGCAGATCCTGAGGTGTGGCGCCGAGCGAGTTGAGCGCCCGCACGACATCTGACAAACGGGTGCCAGCCGGCAGCTGGATGATGTTGCCCGGTTCCTGGCGGATGGCGATGTCGGCCTTCTCGGCCACCTGTGTCGTCCCCTGGGACATCGCGTTGGGCTGGCTGATCACAGGTGTGGAGGTGATGGTGACCGACAGGCTGCCATGCGCCACGGCGCAGGACGACAGCGTCACTGTCTGGTTCATCACGATGGAGCCGGTGCGGGCGTTGATCACCACGCGCGCCGCCGGCGCGGCCATGTCGAAGGCGAGGTTTTCCACGTCGGCCAGGAAAGCCACGCGGTCGTCCGGCGTGGTGGGGGCCCGCACGCGCACCACGCGGCCGTCCAGTGCCTGGGCCACACCTGCACCCTTGGCCTTGTTGATGGCCTGAGCGACGGCGCGCGCCGTGGCGAAGTCGCTGCTGTTCAAGTCGAGCTGGATGCTGTCTCCCTGGGCGATGGGCGTGGGCACCGAGCGTTCCACCAGGGCTCCTGCCGGGATGCGACCGGCGCTGAGGTGGTTGATCTGTACCTTGGAACCCCCGGCGGCGGCTCCCGCGCCACTCACCACCAGGTTGCCTTGGGCCATGGCGTAGATCTGCCCGTCGGCACCGCGCAGCGGGGTGGCGATCAGCGTGCCGCCGCGCAGGCTCTTGGCATTGCCGATGGACGACACGTTGATGTCCAGCTGCTGGCCGGGCTGGGCGAAGGGCGGCAGGCTGGCCGTCACCATCACCGCTGCGATGTTGCGGGGCTGCATGGTCACGCCCTGGGGCAGCAGCACGCCGAACTGCTGCAGCATGGCCGTCAGGCTTTGGCCCGTGAAGGGCGCCTGGGTGGTCTGGTCGCCTGTGCCGTCCAGACCCACGATCAGGCCGTAACCCGTCAAGGGGTTGGAGCGCACGCCCGCAATCGTGGCAACTTCCTTGATGCGGGCGGCCTGCGCGGGCGGCGCCAGGGGCGCCAGCACGACGGCGAGGCTGAGGAGGAGGGCGTTCAGGGACTTCACTCGGCAGATTCTGCGGACGCTTGAGCCTGCCAAGCCTGCGAAAAGGGCGCGTGTGGCCCCGCTTTTCCAAACCTTGCCGCTTTGGCCGGGTAACGGGGCCGCTGCTGCAAAGCCGCAGGTCAGCCCGGTGGGGGCCGAGGTGCAAGCTTTCGCTCAGCAAGCTGCCAGCGGCGCGTGCCATGCTGCGCGCGCTGCAACTTGAGTGACCCGACGCTGGCGGCTGCGCCAGCGTCTTGTGCGTCCGGTCGCGCCGAAGGCCGTTGATGTCACCCGACCGGCCGGCGGGAGTCCACCTCATTGACGTTTTTTGGGGAAAGTCCGGTGCTCGACCACCCGTCTGTGGGGTTTTGCGACAGGTTGCTGAATATGTTCGTAGGTAAAGTTTTGCTGAGCTGACCGAGCCAACTCCCTTCACCGAGCCCCGCCATGCCACCGCTGTCCGAACCGCTGACCCTGGTTCATGTCGTGTTTTCCTCGCGCATCGCGGGTGGTGAACGGCATTGCATCGACCTCGCCAACGCCCAGGCGGCCCAGGGGCATCGTGTCCAAGATCGGAAGAGC